>NZ_JASHKY010000018.1:0-110871 GCF_030056935.1 Rhodococcus sp. IEGM 1302
GCACTCAACGTCGACAAGACGGCCGGCATCTGCCCGTTGCCGCACGCCGTCGTGGAGTTCGACGAGGACACCGGAAAAGCGTTGCGTGGAGCCGACGGTCGACTCCGCAAGGTTTCCACGGGTCAGGTCGGACTCCTGCTGTCGAAGGTCACCGACCGGGCGCCTTTCGACGGTTACACCGACGAAGCGGCGAGCAACAGCAAACTGGTACGCGGCGGATTCAAGGACGACGACACCTGGTTCGACACCGGAGACCTGGTGCGCAAGCAGGGATGGGGCCACGTCGCCTTCGTCGACCGTCTCGGCGACACCTTCCGTTGGAAGGGCGAGAACGTCGCCACCACGGAGGTCGAGGGCGCGCTGAGTTCGCACCCGGCCGTCGAGGAAGCAGTTGTCTACGGCGTCGAGATTCCGGGCACCGACGGTCGCGCGGGCATGGCGGCAGTCAAGCTGCGGGACGGTCAAAGCTTGGAGGGAAGTGAAGTCGCGGCACACCTCTACGGCAAGCTCCCCAACTACGCGGTCCCGCTGTTCATCCGCATCGTCGACTCACTCGAACACACCAGCACTTTCAAGTCGCGCAAGGTGGAATTGCGCAACGAGGGTTACGACGTCGGCGCCGACACTCTGCACGTTCTCGAAGGCCGCGAGGGTGGTTACGTGGACTCGTACGACGAATACGTCGGAAAGGTCGCGGCGGGCTCGGTACCCAAGGGCTAGACCGAGTTCCGTCATGCCAGTATGAGTGGCATGTCTTCACTCCCCGGTTCTACCGCGCAGCCAGGTCCGGCGCCCACCCTGTGTGGGCGTCCGGTCGCGGTCGACCGTGCACTGGTGATGGCCATCGTCAACCGCACTCCCGATTCCTTCTACGACCAAGGCGCGACGTTCTCGGATTCGGCAGCGATGGCTGCCGTCGACAGGGCCGTCGACGAGGGCGCCGATCTGGTGGACATCGGGGGAGTGAAAGCTGGGCCCGGTGACCTCGTCGACGCCGACGAAGAGGTCAGGCGAGTCGTTCCGTTCGTCGCCGCGATCAGAGCCAAGTACCCCGAGCTGATCATCAGCGTCGACACCTGGCGGAGCGGCGTCGCGCGGTTGGCACGCGTCGAAGGCGCCGACCTGATCAACGACACGTGGGCGGGTGCGGATCCCGACCTCGTCCTGGTTGCTGCCGAGACTGGTGCCGGGATCGTCTGCTCGCACACGGGTGGCGCGGTTCCGCGCACCCGCCCGCATCGTGTCCGCTACGACGACGTCGTCGCAGATGTGGTCACCGAGGTCGTGTCGGCGGCAGAGCGCGCCCTGGCACTCGGGGTTCCGCGTGACGCGATCCTGATCGATCCCACCCACGATTTCGGTAAGAACACCTTTCACGGGCTCGAGTTGTTGCGGAAAGTGGACGTTCTTGTAAACACCGGGTGGCCAGTGCTGATGGCGCTGAGTAATAAGGACTTCATCGGGGAGACTCTTGGTGTGGAGCTTTCCGAGAGGTTGGAGGGAACATTGGCAGCGACAGCAATGGCCGCGGCGGGCGGCGCCCGGGTGTTCCGTGTTCACGAGGTGGCGTCCACCCGTCGAGTCGTCGACATGGTGGCCGCGATCCAGGGACGCCGTGCCCCGGTACGTACGGTTCGAGGTCTGGCATGAGCATCACCGGTGCGGGCCCGACCCGCGTATGGGCAGACGCCAACAGTTGGGACCATCCGAGTTGGACGGTCGCCGAGCTCGAACGGGCGAAGGGTGGCCGAACCGTCTCGGTGGTGTTGCCCGCACTCAACGAAGAGGACACCGTTGCCGCGGTGGTCGACACCATTCATCCGTTGCTCGGTGGCCTGGTCGACGAGTTGATCGTTCTCGATTCCGGTTCGACCGACAGAACCGCCGAGCGTGCTCGCGCTGCTGGAGCAACGGTGATCAGTCGTGAGAGCGCGGTCCCGTCCATCCCGCCGACTGCGGGCAAAGGTGAGGTGCTCTGGCGTTCGGTCGCCGCAACGACCGGTGATCTGATCGCATTCGTCGACTCCGATCTCATCAATCCCGATCCGGCGTTCGTGCCCAAACTGCTGGGGCCACTGCTCACGGTTGACGGCATCCATCTGGTGAAGGGCTACTACCGCCGTCCGCTGCGCGTGAGCGGCACGGAGGATGCCAACGGCGGCGGGCGAGTCACGGAATTGGTTGCGCGGCCCATGTTGGCCGCGCTGCGGCCGGAACTCACGTCGGTACTGCAACCGCTTGGCGGTGAATACGCGGGCACCCGTGAGCTGCTGTCCGCTGTCCCGTTCGCGCCCGGCTACGGCGTCGAGATCGGTTTGCTGCTCGACACGTACGACACGTTGGGGCTGGCGGCGATCGGTCAGGTCAATCTCGGCGTGCGCAAGCATCGCAACCGGCCGCTCGCCGACCTCGGCGTGATGAGCCGGCAGATCATCGGAACGATGCTCAGGCGGTGCGGGATCGAGGATTCGGGTGCCGGGTTGACCCAATTCCTGGTCGACGGCGATTCTTTCGTGCCCGAGACCACCGAGGTTTCGCTACTCGATCGACCCCCGATGAATTCGATAGTGCGCACCGCGGGGGTCTGACCGCTCACACTCGGGTATGGGAGTATCGGTCCATGATGACGATCCTCCTGTACCTGATTGTCATGGCTCTGGTCGGCGCGATGATCTTCCTCGCCGCCAGCGCTGTGTTCGGGCGCTCGGAAGAGCTGCCGCCGCTGCCTCCTGGCACGACGGCGACCGTACTCCCGGCAGAGGACGTCACCGGGGCGGATGTCGACGCGCTGCGTTTTCAGCAGGTGCTGCGTGGCTACAAGGCGAGTGAAGTGGATTGGGCCCTGCATCGCCTCGGGTTGGAAATCGATTCTCTGCGTGCACAACTGGGCCGTGACGAGCGGTCTGAGGTCCTGGTGAAAGCGGATGCTCCGGCCAAGGCAGAAGCATCGCAGGAGGAGCCTGAGACCGTATCCGAATCGAAGGATTCCCAGGGCTGATGGCCGACGGACTGGTTCGGTGCGGCTGGGTGGTCGAGACGCCCGGCGACACGCTCTACCGCGACTATCACGACGAGGAGTGGGGGCGTCCGCTGCACGGGCGCGACGAACTGTTCGAACGACTCGCCCTCGAAGCATTCCAATCGGGACTTTCGTGGATCACGATTCTGCGCAAACGCGAGGCGTTCCGCGAAGCCTTCGACGGGTTCGATCCGGACAAGGTCGCAGCGTACGGAGTTGCGGATGTCGAGAGATTGCTCTCCGATGCCGCGATCGTCCGCAATCGCGCGAAGATCGAGGCGACGATTTCCAACGCCCGAGTGCTCGTGAATTCGCCCGATCTGGACCTCGATTCGTTACTCTGGTCGTTCTCGCCGCCTCGACGCACCAGAAGACTGACATCAATTGCAGAGGTTCCCGCGGTCACTCCCGAGTCGACTGCCATGGCTAAGGAACTCAAGCGGCGCGGGTTCAAGTTTGTGGGTCCTACCACGGCTTATGCGCTCATGCAGGCTACCGGAATGGTCGATGATCACGTGGCTGATTGCTGGGTTCCGGTGCAGGTGTGACGGTCGACTGAACACCCCTAAATGTGACTCAGATTCCCGGTTCCCGCATCCATAGGGAACAATGGAGGGTACGAGCCTCGCTGATTGTTGGCGGGGCGCACCGTTAGTCGAGGCGCAGAGCAATGCAGCGCAGATCTGGAGGGAGCAGAGGATGGCGGCCATGAAGCCCCGGACCGGGGACGGTCCCCTCGAAGCAACCAAAGAGGGACGAGGAATCGTCATGCGGGTTCCACTCGAGGGTGGCGGACGCCTCGTCGTCGAGCTGACCCCGGATGAAGCTGCAGCGCTCGGTGTGGAACTCACGAACGTCACCAGCTAGTCGGGTCCAGGTTGTAGCAGTACGAACAACAGCACGTGATTGCACGCAGGCTCCGTATCCGTTTCGGTACGGGGCCTGAAGTGTGTGCGCACCGCCGGTAGCCGAAAGGACGGATCAATGCTTGCCGCCGTGATCGATCTTCTGTCCTGCCCGCAGTGTGCTGCTGATCTGGAATTGGTGGACGGCGCCGCCGAGTGCGACCGCGGACATCGATTCGATATCGCTCGTCAGGGTTACGTGAGCCTGATCAGTGGCGGTGCCACGAAGTTCACCGGCGACAGTGCCGAGATGATTGCCGCGCGTGCACGATTGCTCGGCGCCGGCCACTTCGGCCCGCTGATGGATGCCGTCACCCGGGCCTGCGCGACGACGGCGGGGTCGGACCCCGCGCGGATCGTCGAAATCGGCGCAGGCACAGGACAATACCTCGCACACGTCGTGGATTCGCTGCCTGATTCTCGGGCGATAGCGTTGGACGTGTCCAAGTTCGCGGCCCGGCGTGCCGCGAAGGTCCACGAAAGAATCGGTTCGATCGTCGCAGACGTCTGGCAACCACTACCCATTCGCGACGCAGCGCTCTCTCACGTGCTCTGTGTGTTTGCTCCTCGTAACGGTCCGCAGTCCCATCGAGTTCTCGCCGAAGACGGAGTTCTGGTGGTCCTGACGCCCACCGACAGGCATCTGCGCGAGCTGATCGACATTCTCGCGATGGTCCGGGTCGACGACCGCAAAGTGGAACGTCTCGAATCGTCGATGGCCGGATACTTCGAGCGTGTGAGTAGCGACGAGGTCGAGTTCACGATGTCACTCTCACACCAGGACGTCCTCGACTTGGTGGGGATGGGACCGTCGGCGAGACACCTGACGCCCGCCGATCTGGCTGCCGCCGTGGCGAAGCTGCCGCAGCCGAGCACCGTCACCGCGTCGGCGACGGTCTCGAGCTATCGCAAGACCTGACGCGGATCAGCGTCTCGTGACGGCGTCCGCGTAGACCTCGAGCGTCTGCTTGGCGATTTCGGCCCAGGAGAACTCGTCGATCGCACGGATCCTGCCCGCACGACCCATCGCGTCGGCGCCTTCTCGGTCGGCGACAACGGCATTGACGGTGGCCGCGAGCGATTCCTCGAATGCGTTCGGCTCGTAGGCGTTGTAGTGCACGAGTCGACCGGTGACGCCGTCGGCGACCACCTCGGGGATGCCGCCGACGTCGGAAGCGACCACGGCGGTCTCACACGCCATGGCTTCGAGATTGACGATCCCGAGGGGTTCGTACACCGAAGGGCAGACGAATACCGTTGCTGCCGAAAGTATTTCCCTGATCTGCTCGGTCGGGAGCATCTCGCGCACCCAGTAGACATTGCCCCGGTGCCGGGCGAGTTCGGCCACCGCCTTCTCCGTCTCGGCGGCGATCTCCGGCGTATCGGGAGCGCCGGCGCACAGCACGAGCTGAATCTCCGGGTCGAAGTGGTGGGCTGCCGCGACGAGGTGCCCGACGCCCTTCTGCCTCGTGATGCGTCCGACAAAGGCCACGATGGGTTTCGCCGGGTCGACGCCGATCGACGCGAGTGCGGACTGTGCTCCCGGCGCAGATCCCCCGGGATGCCATACCTCGGTGTCGATTCCGTTGCGGACTACGTGAACGCGACTCGGATCGACAGCGGGGTACGCGTCGAGGACGTCGAGTCGCATACCGGAACTGACGGCGATGATCGCGTCTGCGTGCTCGACGGCGTTGCGTTCGGACCACGACGAGATCCGATAGCCGCCGCCTAGCTGTTCGGCCTTCCACGGGCGTCTGGGCTCGAGTGAGTGCGCGGTGAGGATGTGCGGCACGTCGTAGAGAGCCGACGCGAGATGCCCGGCCAGTCCGGTGTACCAGGTGTGGGAGTGGACGATGTCGACACCGGCCGCGGCGTCCGCCATGCGCAGTTCGGTGGAGAGCGTCGTCAGGGCCGGGTTGGATCCGGCGAGAGCGGGGTCGGGAGAGTGGACGATCGCGCCTTCGCGCGGGGCGCCCATGCAGTGCACGTCGACCTCGCACAGCCGTTTCATCTGAGCGACGAGCTCGGTTACGTGTACTCCTGCGCCGCCGTAGATCTCCGGCGGGTATTCCTTGGTCATCATCGCGACTCGCACGCGCTAAACCTAACCGCCCGTGGTCGATCCGGCTACCGATCACGTTATCCCCGACCGTTCGGAGGGGGACACGATCGGACCTCTCGGACTGCTTCGCTAGCGGGAGTTCACCAGTGCGGATAGGTTAGCGGTGTGAGAAGCCAGCCGCATGTGCTTGGAATCGTGCTCGCCGGGGGCGAGGGCAAACGCTTGTATCCGCTGACCGCGGACAGAGCGAAGCCCGCAGTGCCCTTCGGAGGTGCATATCGACTTATCGACTTCGTGTTGAGCAACCTTGTCAACGCGGGATATCTGCGTATTTGTGTGTTGACGCAATACAAGTCACATTCACTCGACCGCCACATTTCGCAGACGTGGCGATTGTCCGGGTTCGCGGGTGAGTACATCACCCCGGTCCCGGCCCAGCAGCGACTCGGGCCGCGCTGGTACACCGGCAGTGCCGACGCAATCCTGCAGTCGCTCAATCTCGTTTACGACGAGGACCCCGAGTACATCGTGGTTTTCGGTGCCGACCACGTGTACCGGATGGATCCGGAACAGATGGTTCAGCACCACATCGAATCCGGGGCAGGCGTGACGGTCGCGGGTATTCGTGTACCGCGAAGTGAGGCTTTTGCTTTCGGCTGCATCGACAGTGACGAGTCCGGACGCATCACCCAATTCCTGGAAAAGCCCGCCCATCCTCCCGGGACACCGGACGACCCCAATTCGACGTTCGCGTCCATGGGTAACTATGTGTTCACCACCAAGGTACTCGTGGACGCCATCCGCGCTGATTCAGAGAATTCCGATTCCGATCACGACATGGGCGGCGACATCATTCCCGCCTTGGTCGCCGCGGGTGAGGCGTCGGTCTACGACTTCAAGGACAACGTCGTTCCCGGTGCCACCGATCGAGACCGCGGCTACTGGCGTGACGTCGGTACCCTCGACGCCTTCTACGACGCTCACATGGACCTGGTGTCGGTGCACCCGATCTTCAATCTCTACAACCGTCGCTGGCCCATCCGCGGCGCCACCGAGAATCTCGCGCCCGCAAAGTTCGTGAAGGGCGGACTCGCGCAGGAATCGGTCGTCGGTGCGGGGTCGATCCTGTCCGCGGCGACCGTGCGCAATTCGGTACTCAGTTCCAACGTGATGATCGAGGACGGTGCGACCGTCGAGGGCAGCGTGCTGATGCCGGGTGTGCGCATCGGCAAGGGTGCCGTCGTACGGCGAGCGATCCTCGACAAGAACGTCGTCGTCGGTGACGGCGAAATCATCGGCGTCGATCTCGAACGTGACCGCGAACGATTTGCCGTCAGTCAGGGTGGCGTCGTCGCCATCGGTAAGGGCGTCTGGATCTAGAGCTTGCTCGCGCAGAGGAGGCCGTCACCGAGGGGGAGGAGGACTCGAATGAGTCGCTCGTCCTCGGTCACGGCCTTTGCCGCTTCTCGGACCGCAACCGTTGTCGCGTCGCGTGCGGAGCTGTCTGCAACGCGGCCGTCGGCCAGGGCGTTGTGCAGAACGATGACACCGCCGGAGCGCAGCAGGCGGACGCCTTCGCGGACGTAGTGCGGGTGGTCGATCGCGGCGCAGTCGACGAACACCAGGTCGTAGCCGCCGTCCGCGAGCCGGGGAAGCACGTCGAGAGCCCGTCCGTTGATGAGGCGAGTGCGTGCCGGAGCGATTCCGCTTTCGCGGAAGGTCAGCTTGGCTGCTCGTTGATGTTCGGGTTCGCTGTCGATCGTGGTCAGGACGCCGTCGTCGCGCATGCCGTGCAGAAGCCACAGGCTGCTCACGCCGGCTCCGGTACCTACCTCGACGGCCGTCTTCGCGTCGAGCATTCTCGCGAACATCGCGAGCGTCGCGCCGACGGCGGGCGTCACCGGATGGGCTCCGAGATCCAGCGCTCGATCTCGCGCCGCGGTCAAAATCTCGTCCTCGGAAACTACGTCCTCGACGTGGCGGAGTATCTGTTCGGCGTGGGTCACGCTCATGAGGTTATCGGGCGGTTCGGATTGTCGCTGCAAGGCGCGCAGTCACCAGGATTCTCAGGAATCCCTCAGGCTCCTCATATGGCGTGCACACCGCGATGAGAAAAGGTGTATACATCGCCGGATCGAAGATCGCACGGCGGTATCGATTTCTACCAAGTTGATCTTTCGCAGCTCGGTGATCGGGAACAAATCACAGCATCGGCTGGTTCTCCCGAATATCGCGCATCACGTGATTCGGACAACGCGGTGATCGAACTACGCGATCCCGAGCAGGAGGATCAACTTATTTACCAGGTCAACGACGAGCCTCGCCCTCGAGAGTCGGAAGTTTTGACGACGGAATCGGCTGTGGATTCCGAATTGATCGGCACTGCTGTGTTCGATGCAACTGGTGAGAAGTCCTCCATGCCGTCTTGGGACGAACTCGTGCGTCAGCACGGTGACCGGGTGTACCGCCTGGCCTACCGGTTGTCAGGCGATGCCCAGGATGCCGAGGACTTGACGCAGGACACCTTCATCCGGGTGTTCCGCTCGCTCTCCGATTATCAGCCCGGAACTTTCGAGGGCTGGTTGCACCGCATCACCACAAACCTGTTCCTCGACATGGTTCGCCGACGCAATCGCATCCGTATGGAAGCGCTGCCCGAGGACTACGACCGCGTTCCCTCGCCCGGTCCCGACCCCGAGCAGATCTACCACGACGCGCGCCTCGACGCAGGTCTGCAAGCCGCACTGGACTCGCTCGCACCTGAATTTCGTGCCGCTGTCGTGCTCTGTGACATCGAAGGTCTGTCGTACGAGGAAATCGGTGCCACACTGGGAGTGAAGCTCGGAACGGTTCGTAGCCGTATCCATCGTGGGCGACAGGCGATTCGTGATCATCTGGCAGCGCAGCGCGCAGCCGAATCCGAACTCGTCGGTTTCTGACGGTCGGGTTCGAGCTACAGAGCGGGACGTGGTCAATCACCTGGAGGGACGAATGACGGAGGCGCGGGCACATCGCCAGTTCGGTTCGACCGAACATCTGGCCAGCGAGGCAATCGCTGCCTACGTCGACGGAGAACTCCGAATGCAGGCCTACTTGCGGGCCTCGCATCACATCTCGATCTGCGCCGAGTGCGCTGCGGCCGTCGATGCTCAGCAGCAGGCACGTGGTGCGCTGCGTCGAAGCGGCGAGATGACGATGCCGTTGTCCCTGGTGGGACTTCTCAGCCAGATTCCTTCGTGCAACAGTCCGACTGCCGGGCCGAATTCGGAAAACGCCGACAGTTCCGTCGGTAATCAACCCGCCGGCTTCTCCACCATCAGCAAGAGGTTGTCCCGTCGCTGGCGCAAATGACGCCGCGCGCCAGCTTCCCGGCGCGGATCAGTGATACTGGACCATGTGACTGACGGAAAAAGGGGGCACTCCGGAGTGAGTTCGGATTCTTCGGCAAACGGTTCGGTGGACAGACCGGCAGATGCGCCGGTTCTCGACCCCCGTCCGGTCTATCGACCCCAGATCGATCCGGCCTCGCGCCAGGTGTTCGGTCGGCCGAGTGGAGTCGAGGGCTCGTTCACTCCGGTGGCCGCGCGATCGACTCCGTCCTCCGATGTCGTGATCGGGACTCCGGACCCGGTTCTGGCCGAAGCGTTCGGTCGACCCGCAGACGCCACCGAGTCGATCGGTCGCGATCCCGATGCGACGGCGAACAACACGCCCGACGAAGAAACGCCGCGTGATCCGTGGCGCGATCCTGAATCCGCCGTCTCGCTGGGCAAGCCCGCAGAGTCCGAGGCGCCGGTGCAGTTGCCTCCCGCCCAGAAACTCGACGTGCGTGAGCTGTTGTTCGGTCGCAAGGTCGCCCCCTCGGCACTGGCCGCGCTTGCGGGCATGGCGCTTGTCATCGCTCTCGTCGGTGGGTTGCTTGCCACTGTCATCACTGCCGATCGCAGTTCACTCACCAGCTCACGTGTCACGCTCGTTCAATCCGGCGGTGGGGAACAGCCGGAGTCTCAGGTGGCGAAGGTCGCCGACGCCGTACTGCCATCCGTGGTGTCGATTCAGGTCGCCGTCGGCGACCAGGGCAGCACGGGTTCCGGTGTGGTCATCGACGGCGCCGGATACATCGTCACCAACAACCACGTGATCTCCTCGGCCGTTCCGCCCGCTCAGGACGCGAAGATCCAGGTGATCTTCTCCGACGGAACCAAGACCGACGCCCAGATCGTCGGACGGGACGTCAAGACAGACCTCGCAGTGCTCAAGGTGTCGGCGAACAATCTGACGGTCGCTCAGCTCGGAAAATCCGAGGATGTTCAGGTGGGCGACGACGTCGTCGCCGTCGGCTCACCGCTCGGATTGAGCAAGACCGTCACCCGCGGAATCGTCAGTGCACTGAACCGGCCTCTGCGGTTGTCGGGTGAAGGCACCGACACCAACGCCGTCATCGACGCCGTCCAGACCGACGCGGCGATCAACCACGGCAACTCCGGTGGTGCGCTCGTCGACGACGAAGCCCGCGTCATCGGCATCAACACCGCAATGCTCAGTGAGTCCGGCGGTTCGGTCGGGCTCGGCTTTGCGATTCCGATCGACACGGTCACCGAGGTGGCTCAGACCATCATCCGTGACGGCAAGGTTCATCATCCCGACATCGGCGTGAATGCCCGCACCGCGGTCAATGACGCGACCAGTGGTGCTGCGGTGGCCAACGTGCGCGACGGCAGCCCCGCTCAACGTGCGGGGATCGTCGAGGGGGACGTCATCGTCAAGGTCGGTGACCGACCGGTGACAAGCGCCGACGAATTGGTGGTTGCGGTCAACGCGACGACCGTCGACCAACCCGTCAACGTTCAGTTGATCCGGGATGGACGGCAGGTCGACATTTCGGTCACGCCGGTGTCGGACTGATCGGACCCTGCGATCTTCCTGTGAGGTTGATCCGGACATGCGCGCACCGAGCGAGCACACAGTAGGCTGACCCTGTGTTTGGCAACATCGGTTGGGGCGAGTTCATGATCCTCCTCGTAGCGGCTCTGGTCATCTTGGGACCTGAGCGGCTTCCTGGTGCGGTCTCCTGGGTCACGAAATCCCTGAGGCAGGTGCGCGAATATGCTTCGGGCGCTTCCAATCAGCTCAAGGAAGAACTGGGCACCGATTTCGAGGATCTGCGTAAACCGCTCGCAGATCTGAACAAGCTGCGCGGAATGACGCCGCGCGCTGTGATCACCCAGCACCTCCTCGACGGCGACGACTCCATCTTCACGGGCAACTTCGACAAGAAGCCGCAGAGCGGAGTGCAGGAGCCGAAGACGCTGTCGAAGGACAAGCCACTCACCGCCGGCGAACGTCCTCCGGTGGACTTCGACGCCACCTAGATTCGACATACGCAAGGGCGCCTGTCACCGATCGGTGACAGGCGCCCTTCCGTATGAGGGGGTTCTACAGGTTGCGAACCGTGTTGATACCGAGCGACATTCCGGCCAGCCCGCGCTGACGGACGGCCAACTTGTCGGCGATGTCCTTGAGTGCGATGGCTGCGGGTGAATCGGGAGCGCTGAGGACGATCGGCGTCCCGGCGTCGCCTGCCTCGCGGACGGACGGATCCAGCGGGATCTGTCCGAGAAGCGGAACCTTGGCGCCGACGGCCTTCGTGAGGCGATCGGAGACGGTCTGCCCGCCGCCTTCGCCGAAGACGTCCATACGGGTGCCGTCGGGAAGTTCGAGCCAGGACATGTTCTCGACGACGCCGGCGACGCGCTGGCGGGTCTGCAGGGCGATCGCGCCCGCGCGCTCGGCGACCTCTGCAGCAGCCTGCTGCGGTGTGGTGACGACCAGGATCTCGGCGCTCGGGATGAGCTGAGCCACCGAGATGGCGATGTCACCGGTGCCGGGCGGCAGATCGAGCAGCAGCACGTCCAGATCGCCCCAGAACACGTCGGCGAGGAACTGCTGGAGCGCGCGGTGCAGCATCGGTCCGCGCCAGACGACAGGTGTGTTGCCCTGGGTGAACTGCGCGATGGAGATCATCTTCACGTCGTGGGCGACGGGCGGCATGATCATGCGCTCGACCTGAGTCGGCTTGGCGTCGGTGCCGAGCATGCGGGGGATCGAGTGGCCGTAGATATCCGCGTCGAGTACACCCACGGACAGTCCGCGCGCGGCCATTGCTGCCGCGAGATTGACTGTCACGCTGGACTTTCCGACTCCGCCCTTACCGGAGGCCACGGCGTAGACGCGGGTGAGTGAACCGGGCTGGGCGAACGGGATGACGGGCTCGGCGGAATCGCCGCGAAGCGACTTGCGAAGCTCGGTTCGCTGAGCGTCGTCCATGACGTCGAGTTCGACGCGAATCGCACCGACCCCGGCGACATCGGCGACGGCCTTGGTGACGCGTTCGGTGATCTCGGTGCGCATCGGGCAGCCGGCGGTCGTGAGATAGATGCCGATGTCGACGCTGTTGTCACTGGAGAGGGAGATCCCCTTGACCATCCCCAGTTCGGTGATGGGTTTGCGGATCTCTGGGTCCAGAACTCGCGCGAGCGCGGAGCGAACGTCGGACTCGGTCAGTACAGACATGACTCCATGGTAAGTCCAGGTAGGTCAGTGGATGCGCGGCAGGTCCGATGCGGCGGGCACGATGCCGGTGGAGTACCCGAGCGACCAGGCCAGAACGTTGGCGACGTAGGCGGCCGAGTTGTTGTAGCGGTGGATCGCGGAGGCAACCTGGGTGACGTCCTGCATGTTGAGTCCGCCGTCGCACAGGTACTTGCCGGTGGTCAGTGCGGAGTCGAAAAGGTTCTGGGGGTCGGCGATTCCGTCACCGTTGCCGTCACCGGCGTATTGGTTCCACGTGGACGGGATGAACTGCATCGGGCCGACTGCGCGGTCGTAGACGGTGTCGCCGTCGAGGGCGCCGCCGTCGGTGTCCATGATGACGGCCTGGCCGGGGAGGCTGCCGTTGAGTGGCAGGCCGATCACGGGCTTGTAGAGGTTGCCGTTCGCGTCGGCGTCCTTGCCGTCGTTGGCGTGGCCGGATTCGACGCGGCCGATACCGGCGAGGAGCGTCCAGTGCATGTTGCAGTTGGGCTTCTCGACAGCGAGGATTCGCTCGGCGTTCTGGTAGGCGGCGACGCTCACGCTCGGGATTCCGAGTGCTCCCTCGGCCATGGACGCGGGGAGCGGGGGAGTGGCCTGCACGGGAGCCAGCGGCGCGGGTTCCGGCGCGGGGGCGGGAGCCGGCTCGGCGATTGCTTCGACGGCGGGCAGAATCTGCGCCTGCGGCTCCTGCGTGGCTTGTGCGGCGGTGTCCACCGTTTCGGCGGAGCTGGTGTTGAAGAACGGGACCTTGGGAGCGGCGCCGGCCGTGTTGGCTGCGGTGACGAGTCCGATAGGGATGAGTCCGGTGAGCGCGATGACCGAATTTCGACGGATGTGCGAATCTGTCTTCTTGCTGTGCCGACCCACTGTGTATGCCTCCTGAACCTCCGCGAGGAGGTTTTCCGTTCAACTGACGGAGTCGAGGCTACCTGATTTGTTGCGTTTCCGTTATTCAACCGTGATCTAGAAGGGCAGTTTGGGGCATATGCACTGTTCTTTCGTGATTTTTCGGTTACAGAGCGGGCATGCCGGGCAGGCCCGGGAAGAACGGCACGAATGCCGGAGCCGGGGCCGGAGCGGGCTCCGGTGCGGGTGCGGGGGCCGGGGCCGGAGCGGGCTCCGGCGAGGGGGCGGCGGCCGGAGAGGATTCCGCGGGAGCCGCGTCGGTGGTGGCGGGTGCCGTGGCGGCCACTGCCATGCCCGGGATCGTGCACGGCAGAAGGATGCCGTCCTGCAAGGCGTCGAGGGCTGCGGGGTCCGGAAGGATCACACACATGTCGTCGGGCCAGCGCCATCCCTCGGCCGTCAGAATCGGCCACACGAGACCCCGTGAGGTGAGGACGGGGAGCGGGATGATCGGACCGGGAGCTGCGTTCCGTGCGGCGTTGGGTCCCGGAGCGGGGCTGGTCGGCATGACGCCCGGCGGGATCAGTGCCTGGATCTCGGGTGAGAGTGCAGGCATGTCCGGCAGACCAGGGAAGAGGGGAGTGGTGGTCGGGGTCGGCGTCGTCGACGCTGATTCCTTGTCGCCGGCCGCCGGATCGGTAGCCGCAGCCGCGGCGAGTACGGCCGAAGCGGCGGAGTCTGCCGAGGCGGCGGCGTTGATCGCGGAGCTGCCGGTGTTGATGCCCGAGGTGTACGGCAGCTGACCGGAAGGAATGACACCGTTCTTGTATGCCGTCGACCACATGATCACGTTTGCTGCGTAAGCGGCCGAGTTGTTGTATCGCAGAACAGCTTTGGTCTCCTGGGCGACATCGCGCAGGTTGAGTCCGCCGCTGCAGAGGTACTTCGCTGCCGAGAGCGCCGCATCGAAGACGTTGTTGGGGTCCTTGATTCCGTCCCCGTTGCCGTCGCTGGCATATCCGGCCCAGGTGGCCGGAATGAACTGCATCGGCCCGACGGCGCGGTCGTGAGTGGGGTCGCCGTCGATCGCGCCCTTGTCGGTGTCCCGAATGACTTCGTTGCCTGCCAGCCGTCCGTCGAGGACGGGGCCGAGGATCGGGGTGACCGTCGTACCCACCGAGGTCGTCTTGCCGCCGTTGGCGTGACCGGATTCGATGCGTCCGATGCCGGCCAGAAGATGCCAGGGGATTCCGCATCCCGGTGCCTCGGTCATCATCACCAGCTCCGCGGAGCGGTACGCGTTCAGGACGATCTCGGGGATGCCCAGAGAGGTGAGGACGACGGCCGCAGCGTTGGGCGCTGCCGGGGCGCCGGCGACCGTATCGCTGGGCGGGGCCGATCTTTGCGTTCGGACCGTGCGGGGCGTCGGGAGGAAGTCGACAGAGTCCGGCTGCGCAATCGAGGCGGAGCCCGCCAGTGCGATCGGAACCTGTGACCCTCCGGTCGGTGCGCTTCCGGCAGTGAGGGCCGCTGGACCTGTGACGACGAGCAGTCCCCCCACCAGTGTGGATGCTGCAATCATTCCGCGTACTCGCACGATTCCCCTTTGCTGGTGCTCCCGCTCCGGAGTACCCACCGTGATATCCATATTGCTGTGACTTACGTTACATATCGGTCACGGTGCGTGCAGCAAAACTCAGCGAACGCTCAGCTAGTTGTGACTTTGTTTCGCAGTATTCGAGTCACGGTGCTTCTTCTTCGGGGTCGGTTCGCCGTCGGCAGCAAGGATCGACTTGATCTCCTCGAGCTCCCGTCGCAGGTAGTCGCGGGTGGCAACCTCGCCGACGGCGATACGCAGAGCTGCGAGTTCTCGGGCGAGGAATTCGGTATCCGCCTTGGTTTGCTCGGCGCGTGAGCGGTCCTCCTCGAGTGAGACCCGGTCGCGGTTCTCCTGACGGTTCTGGGCCAGCAGGATCAGCGGCGCCGCGTAGGCGGCCTGGGTGGAGAAGGCCAGGTTGAGCAGGATGAACGGGTACGGGTCCCACTGCAGGGCCACCGCGAACACGTTGATCAGGATCCAGACGATCACGATGATCGTCTGGATTGCGAGATAACGCCCGGTGCCGAGGAAGCGGGCGATGCGTTCACTGACGCGCCCGACAGCTTCGACGTCGAAATCGAGATTGAACCGGCGGCTTCCGCGGGGCGTTTCCAGTCGTTGCCGTGCGGTCGTGCTCGACGCCCGTTCGCTCATCGGAGTAGTTCCTCGTCGTCGGAGTAATCCTCACGCCAGTCTTCCGGCAGGAGGTGATCGAGCACGTCGTCGACCGTCACGGCCCCGATCAGGTGGTTCTCGTCGTCCACGACCGGCCCGCATACCAAGTTGTACGTCGCGAAATATCGGGTGACCGACGCCAACGAGTCGTCCGGGGCCAACCGGGGCATGTCGGTGTCGAGTAGTCCGCCTACCAGGCTGGCGGGAGGCTCGCGGAGAAGCTTTTGCAAGTGGACGCAGCCGAGATACCGCCCGGTCGGAGTCGCCGTCGGCGGACGTACGACGAAGACCATGCTCGACAGCGCCGGGGTCACGTCGTAGTTGCGGGCGCGGGCAAGGGCCTCCGCGACCGTCGTCGAGGCCGTCAGTACCACCGGTTCGGGCGTCATCAGACCACCGGCAGTGTCCGGGGAATGCTCGAGCAGGCGTCGAACAGGTTCGGAATCCTGCGGGTCCATCAACTGAAGCAGTGACTCGGCCTCGGTTTCGGGCAGCTCGCCCAACAGGTCGGCGGCGTCGTCGGGATCCATCGCTTCGAGTAGATCGGCGGCGCGTTCGACTTCCAGGTGCATCAGCAGATCGGTCTGGTCGTCCGCCGGCAGTTCCTGCACGACGTCGGCGAGGCGTTCGTCGTCGAGCGCCACGGCCAGTTCGTGGCGGCGCTTCTCCGGCAGTTCGCGCATGGCGTTGGCCACATCGGCGGGTCGCATGCCTTCGTACTGGAGAAGCAGGTGAGCTACGCCCTGGCCGGGGAGTGAGAGGTCGCTCTGGGTGAGGCCGGCGACGTGCTGCCAGTCGACGATGTGAATCGCCGCGCGTCGACCGAGGCGTCCGCGATGGCCGCGAACCGCGACCTTGGAGACCACCCAGTCTCGCGTCCGCGTCGATTCGATTCCGAGATCGACGACTATCGTGTCGACGCCGTGAAGCTCCTCGAGTTCCGGGTCGTCCACGCGCACATGCGAATCGAGTACCTGCGCCAGAGCGAGCACTTCGCCCGGGCGCTGGTTGAAGCGCCGCAGACTGACGTTGCCGGTGGTGAGGGTGACTGCACTCGGTTCGATTGCTGTCACACGCAACATCGGAACGAAAATACGTTTGCGCGTGAACATTTCGATCACCAGACCGAGAACGCGGGGTTGCTGGCGTCCGATGCGGACCGTGATGACGACGTCGCGCACACGACCGATCGATTCGCCGTCCGGGCCGAGTACAACCAGGCCGGCAAGCCTGGCTGCAAATACCTTGCCTGCTGCTGCCATGATTGCAAGGCTAATTCGTCCAGCGTCAAAATCTGCAACGGCGCCACCGAAAATCGAGAAGGGCAGTCCGCAATGACTTCACGCAACCGTTCCCGTCGATCGGTATTGGCAGTTCCCGGCAGCAGTCGGAAGATGATCGACAAGGCGAAGGGATTGCCCGCCGACGAGATCTTTCTCGACCTCGAAGATGCGGTGGCGCCGCTGGCGAAGCAGGCGGCCAGGGAGTCGATCGGCGACGCGTTGGCCGAGGACGGGTGGGGCAAACAGGTCAAGGTCGTCCGGGTCAACGACTGGACCACCGAATGGACGTATGCCGACGTCGTGGAGGTGGTGGGCCGCGCCGGAGCGCATCTGGACGCCATTCTGCTGCCCAAGGTTCCCGATGCGAGTCACGTCCAGGCGCTCGATTTGTTGTTGACGCAGGTCGAGAAGGCCAACGGTCTCGAGGTCGGCAGGATCGGGATCGAACCGCAGATCGAGAACGCGATCGGCTTGACCAACATCGACGCGATCGCCACCGCGAGTCCCCGCGTCGAGGCGCTCGTGTTCGGCCCGGCCGACTTCATGGCGAGCTTGAACATGCGAACTCTGGTCGTCGGTGAGCAACCGGACGGCTACGACCGCGGTGACGCGTATCACCACATCCTGATGACCATCTTGATGGCCGCGCGGGCGCACGGCGTCCAGGCCATCGACGGGCCGTACCTGCAGATCCGCGACGTCGAGGCTTTCACTCGGTCGGCTGCGCGAACGGCAGCGCTCGGTTTCGACGGCAAGTGGGTTCTGCACCCCACGCAGATCGAGGCGGCCAACGAGGTGTTCAGTCCGCGCCAATCCGATTACGACCGTGCGGAACTCATCTTGGACGCGTACGCGTTCCACACCTCGGCTGCCGGGGGAGGGCGGGGCGCCGTCATGCTCGGCGACGAGATGATCGACGAGGCGAGTCGCAAGATGGCACTGGTGATTTCGGCCAAGGGCCGCGCCGCGGGGATGACGCGCACCTCGGAATTCACGCCGCCCGAACACGCCTGACGCTCGCATAGCCGAACGAATCAGGTCTGTAAAGGGCACAATAGGGGGTAGATGTACTTGCGTCATCCGCGTGGATGACGTGCCCGAAAAGAGGAGCGCAGCCAGCCATGTCCAATCCGCTCGGTCAATCGTCGAATGGGTCGCGCCGTGGAGCGTTGCCGACACCGCCTTCGGGATGGCCCATCGGGTCGTACCCCACCTACGCCGAGGCGCAGCGCGCAGTCGATTACCTCTCCGATCAGGAATTCCCGGTTCAGGACGTCACGATCGTCGGCGTGAACCTGATGCAGGTCGAGCGAGTTCTCGGTCGGTTGACGTGGGCCAAGGTGATCGGTGGCGGCATCGTCTCCGGTGCTTGGCTCGGTGTCTTCTTCGGCCTGGTGCTCGGAATCGTCACCGGTGGTTTCCTCGCTCCGCTGATCGCGGGCATCGTGGGCGGCATCATCTTCGGTGTCATCTCCACGACGATTCCGTACGCCGCGACGCGTGGGCAGCGGGACTTCGCCTCGACGATGCAGTTGGTCGCCGGACGTTACGACGTACTGTGTGAGCCCAAGACGGCGGAGTCGGCGCGCGACCTGCTCGCCAAGCTCGCCATCTGACATTCTCGCTCGGGCTGCCAACTTGTGTGATCTCGGTTACTTTATGTACACGCGGGCGAGGTAGTACTCGCTTCCCGTGACCGTTTGCCGGACAAGGAAATAGGTCCCTTCTCCGGCAAAAGTGCCGATGTGTGGTGCGTCGGCCAGCCGTAACGACTGCGCCGTCTCGCCGCCCGAGGAGGACGGCTGTGCAGAACAAGAGATCGCGGGCGGGGCAGAACGAGAGATCGCGGGCGGGACAGAAGAAGAAATTGCGGGCGGGGTTGCTCGGCGCGGCAACATTGTTGTTGGCGCCCTTGCTCAGTGCGTGCGGATCGGACAATGACGACGGCGTGGTGCTGTCCTTCTACACCGCTGCCGACGGCGCCGAGCAGTATGCGGAGGCCGCCGCCAATTGTTCGGCGGCGTCGAACGGCGCGTACCGGGTCGAGCAGAAAACTCTGCCCAAGGGTGCCGACGACCAGCGACTTCAGTTGGCCCGGCGTCTGACCGGCAATGACAAGTCACTCGATCTGATGACGCTCGACGTGGTGTGGACTGCCGAATTCGCCGAAGCGGGATGGGCATTGCCGCTTCCTGACGACGTGGCGGCCGAGGTCAGCAACGGGACGCTCGAGGGTCCGCTGGAGTCGGCGAAGTGGCAGGACCAGCTCTATGCGGCGCCATTGAACACCAACACCCAATTGCTCTGGTATCGAAAGGATTTGATGCCGGACGGGCAACCACCCCAGACCTGGGATCAGATGATCGACATCTCCGAAGGCCTGGCCGCGGAGGGGCGCCCCAGCTGGATCGGTGTGCAGGGCAAGCAGTACGAAGGATTGATGGTCTGGTTCAACACCCTTCTCGCCAGTGCCGGCGGATCGGTGGTGGGGCCGGACGGAACAACCGTGACGGTGGCCGACGGTGATGCTGCCCAGCAGGCGCTGACCGTCATGAAGCGCGTCGCTACCGCGAAGGGTGCGGATCCCTCGATCTCGCAGGGGGATGAAGCGTCGTCGCGACTGGGTATGGAGAGCGGCAAATCTGCCTTCCAGGTCAACTGGCCGTTCGTGCTGCCCGGCATCATGGAGAATGCCGAGAAGGGCGATCTGCCGTACATCGACGGCAAGGGCAACGTCACCAGTGAGAACACCGGAAACACGGTGCTCACGGTGAACGGAGAACGGAATTTCCTTGCCGCTCCGTATCCCTCGGTGATCGAGGGTAAGCCGGCCGAGGTCACGATCGGCGGCTTCAACGTGGCGGTGGCCAAGACCAGTCAGCATCCGGACCTCGCTTTCGAGGCGCTGACCTGTCTGCGTAACGAGGAGAATCAGCGCAACAACGCGGTAGCCGGTGGCGTTCCGCCGACTCTCGAGAGCCTGTACGACGACCCGGCGTTCCAGGAGGCGTACCCGGCGTGGCGTGAGGTTCGCGACAGCCTGGACACCGCTTCGGTTCGTCCGGTTTCTCCTGCCTATCAGAGTATTTCGACGCTCATCACTGCCACGCTGAACCCTGTGGGAAACATCGATCCGGAATCGACCGTGAACGATCTTGCCGAGCAGGTACGCAAGGCAGTCAATTCCGAGGGGCTGATTCCGTGACGATCGACAGCGAGAATTCGGGAGCTGCACCAACAGTCGCGACGGCATCGCCGGAGCCGAAGCACTCCGCGAAAACGAAGATGTCCGACGGAAAGGCGGCCGAGCGTCGCCTCGGTCTCTGGCTGGTGGCCCCGGCCGCGATTCTCATGATCGCGGTGACCGCATATCCGGTGGTCTACGCCGTTTGGCTGAGTTTGCAGCGCTACGACCTGCGCTTCCCGGATCAACGAAAGTTCGTGTGGTTCGACAACTACGTGTCGGTGCTGACCGACGGTTACTGGTGGCAAGCGTTCGCGGTGACGACGTCGATCACGGTTGTCTCGGTCGTCATCGAGTTCGTTCTCGGACTGACCATCGCACTGGTGATGCACCGAACGATCGTGGGCAAGGGGCTCGTCCGCACCGTTGTGCTCATCCCGTACGGCATCGTCACCGTCGCGGCGGCGTACAGCTGGTATTACGCGTGGACGCCGGGGACCGGCTACCTCGCCAATCTCCTGCCCGACGGCAGTGCGCCGCTCACCGACCAGATCCCGTCGCTCGCGATCATCGTCCTTGCCGAGGTGTGGAAGACGACGCCGTTCATGGCGCTGCTCCTGCTCGCCGGCCTGGCGCTCGTGCCCGACGACCTCCTCAAGGCGGCTCAGGTGGACGGCGCCGGTGCGTGGACCCGGTTGGTACGCATCATCCTTCCGCTGATGAAGCCCGCCATCCTCGTCGCTCTGCTGTTCCGCACACTCGACGCATTCCGCATCTTCGACAACATCTACGTGCTCACGAAGGGAGCGAACGACACCGGGTCGGTGTCGATTCTGGGTTACGACAATCTGTTCAAGGCATTCAACTTGGGCATCGGATCCGCGATCAGCGTGTTGATCTTCGTGTGTGTGGCCGTGATCGCGTTCATCTTCATCAAACTTTTCGGTGCTTCGGCTCCCGGATCCGATACGGAAGGACGCTGACATGACCGTGACTCCCAGACTCAAGATCAGCTGGTCCGTCGTCAACCTTCTGGTCTTGCTGTACGCGCTGGTTCCCGTCCTGTGGATCGCCAGCCTGTCATTCAAACCGGCCGGAACGATCAAGGACGGCAAGTTCATTCCGGAGAAGTGGACCCTGGACAACTACCGAGGAATCTTCGACACCAGCGCCTTCACCAGTGCTCTGATCAACTCCATCGGTATCGGACTCATCTCGACGGTCATCGCCGTGGTGATCGGAACCATGGCTGCTTACGCGATTGCGCGCCTGGATTTTCCGGGCAAGAAGCTGCTGGTGGCTGTTGCCCTGCTGATCGCGATGTTCCCGCAGATTTCATTGGTGAGCCCGCTGTTCGACATCGAACGACGGCTCGGACTCTTCGACACCTGGGCCGGACTCATCCTGCCGTACATCACCTTTGCGTTGCCGTTGGCGATCTACACGCTCTCGGCGTTCTTCAAAGAGATTCCTTGGGAACTCGAAAAGGCGGCGCAGATGGACGGCGCGACTCCGGGGCAGGCGTTCCGGAAGGTGGTGGCTCCACTGGCCGCGCCCGGCATCGTCACTGCGGGAATCCTGGTGTTCATCTTCTGCTGGAACGACCTGTTGTTCGCGATTTCGCTGACGTCGACCGAACGCTCCATCACCGCCCCCGCGGCCATCGCGAACTTCACCGGCGCTTCACAATTCGAGGAGCCCACCGGGTCGATCGCCGCGGCCGCCATGGTCATCACCATTCCGATCATCATCTTTGTTCTGTTCTTCCAACGTCGTATCGTGGCCGGGCTTACTTCCGGCGCAGTGAAGGGATAAGCCTGTGGCCGAGATCGTGCTGGACAAGGTGACCAAGCTGTACCCGGACGGAGCCAAGGCGGTCAGTGATGTCGACATCACCATCGCCGACGGAGAATTCATCATTCTCGTGGGCCCGTCCGGTTGTGGAAAATCCACGACTCTCAACATGATTGCCGGGCTGGAAGACATTTCGACCGGTGAGTTGCGGATCGCGGGTGAACGCGTCAACGAACGCGCCCCCAAGGACCGCGACATCGCGATGGTGTTCCAGTCGTATGCGCTGTATCCGCACATGACGGTGCGCCAGAACATCGCGTTCCCGTTGACCTTGGCGAAGATGTCCAAGGACGAGATCAACGCCAAGGTCGACGACGCTGCGCGGGTCCTCGACCTCACCCAGCATCTCGATCGCAAACCGGCGAACCTGTCGGGCGGTCAGCGTCAGCGTGTCGCGATGGGACGCGCAATCGTGCGCAGCCCGAAGGCGTTTCTCATGGACGAGCCGCTTTCCAACCTGGACGCCAAACTGCGCGTGCAGATGAGGACGGAGATCGCCCGTCTGCAGCAGCGACTCGGTACGACAACGATTTACGTGACCCACGACCAGACCGAGGCGATGACGCTCGGCGATCGGGTAGTCGTGCTGCGCGGCGGAATCGTGCAACAGATCGGTGCGCCGCAGGAACTCTACGATCGTCCGAACAATCTGTTCGTGGCGGGATTCATCGGGTCCCCGTCCATGAACTTCTTCCCCGGACAGTTGACGGCCGACGGTGTGAGCACGCCGATCGGCGATGTTCGCCTGCCAGCGGCGGCGCAGTCGAAGATCTCGGGCAGCGGTTCGGGCAAGGACGTCGTGGTCGGTATCAGACCGGAGCATTTCGAGGACGTGGCGCTGGTCGATGCAGCGCAGAAGCCGCACGGCGGTACGTTCACCGTCGACGTGGACGTGTTGGAGTCGATGGGTTCGGACAAGTACGCGTATTTCCTTGCCGGTGGTCCTGCCGTCAATTCTCGTGAACTCGAGGAACTCGCCGCAGATTCGGGAACGGCCGTCGCTGGTGGCGGCCAACTGGTTGCCAGGCTCTCATCCGAGTCCACGGTGGCCAAGGGCAGGTCGATCGATCTGTGGTTCGACCCCGCCAAGATCGCAGTGTTCGACGGCGGTACGGGAGCCAACCTGCTGCTGTGAACCTCTACCCGGGCAAGGTGACCGAATACGTCGCGGCCCAGGGCAGCGGTACCTGTTCGGGGCCGGGCGCTGCGTCGGCCGGTTCGGGTAGGGGGACCAGGCGGCCGAATTGTTCGTGATGGGTGGAGGCCGGGGCGGCTTGCGCTGTCCCGGCCACCACGGCGATCGGCGCCGCTGCCAGGGCGCCGGCGACGGCAAATCGAGTGGCGATGCGGCGCTTGCTTGCTCGGGTCGAGATCATGAGCACTCCTGCGTGGTTTCGAGGTTCGGTGAATGCTGTGCCATTCACGGTATTGCGGGTTGATTGTGAAATCTCGTGTGCGAAGCTCATTCACAGGGAACTGGGATGGGCGGCACAGGAGGACAGATGAACGAATCCTCGGTACGAACCGAGCACCTGCCCGGCGGCCCGGACCTCGAGCGGATCTTGCGCGAACACGCCTACCGCGGTGCGTACCTCCAACTGACGGTGCGCGGCGCTCTGGTGCTGTTCATCGCCCTGACACTGATCTTCGTCCCGCCGATGAACGACGCGGGATGGTGTTTCGCGATTCTGGGCGCCTATGCCCTCTGGTCGGCAGCCGTGGCGCTGTGGATCCGCAAGGGCGGCACCGGCCCGGTGACGATGATCTGGCTCGGCTTGTTCGTCGACCTCGCCGTGCTCGCAACTCTGACATTGCTGACCGGTCTCGCAGCCGAGCAGAGTTGGACCGCCGACATCTTGAGCAACGGGCTCTTCGTCATTCCGGTTCTTGCGTGTACGCAACTGCGGACGGACGTGTGTGTCGGCGTCGTTGCCTGCACGATCGGGGTGTTCTTCGTTTCCAGTTGGGCAACGATGACTTCGAACTCCGAGCCGTGGCCGTCGATCCTGCTGAGCACCATGGCCTTGGCCGGAGTGGGCGCGGGCGCAATCGGATTGACTCGGATTCAAAGATCACGCGTGTTGACCATCGGACAACTCGTCGGGCATCGCACGAGCCTTCTTGCCGAGCTCATGGGGCTCGAGCAGCGTGAGCGCACGGAACTGTCGGAGCAATTACACGACGGGGCGCTGCAGTACGTCCTCGCGGCGCGGATGGATCTCGACGAATTGGCAGACAGCGCGGAGCCTGTCGCCCTGGCGCGAGCCGCGAAAGCGCTCGGTGAAGCGACAACGCTGTTGAGATCCTCCGTCTCGGAGTTGCATCCCACTGTCCTTGTTCACGTGGGTCTTGCCCGCGCGATCGGGGACCTCGCGCGCTCGGCGCAGGGACGCGGCGGAGTGGTGGTCGACGTCGACACTTCGGGCTGGAACGACGATCTACGCACGTCTGCCGACGAGGTCTTGTTCGGCGCCACCCGAGAGCTTCTGGGCAACGTCGTCAAACATGCCGGCGCGCAGAACGTCCGGATCGAGCTTGCACGACTGGACCACCGTGCGGTGCTCGTGGTCTCGGACGACGGCCGGGGGATCAGCGCCGATCGGATTGCCGAACGACGGGCCGCCGGGCACATCGGACTGCTCTCGCACGAACTGCGTGTGGTTGCCGCGGGTGGCTCGTTCTCGGTCGGACCGGGTGAAGAGTCCGGAACCCTCGCGCGAGTGGAGATACCGTTCGAGATCGTCACCGCCACTGACCACGATCGTTGAGGAGTTGTCGATGGCTGCACTGATCACCGATCGCGAGCTCAACCTGGCGACTCTGGCGCGGCAGTTCATGCTGCGGAGGGCCGAGGTCAGTGCGTTGGATGCGATCGAGCACCTGGCAGGTCTGCAGGCCCAGGCGCCGACGCCTCCCTATCTGGCACTGTGGGCGCGGCTGAAGAACTTTGCAGCAGAAGACCTCTCCACCCTTGTCGAGAAGCGCCAGGTGGTGCGGCTGGTTGCCATGCGGGGCACGGTTTTTGCTCTCTCGGCCGCGGATGCGGGCCCCTTCCGGGCCACGGTTCAGACGATCATGGAACGCGATCTCCACACCAACAGCACACAGCGTGCGGCGCTCACCGGGTTGGATCTCGACGCTCTGGCGCGGGCGGGACGGGACCTCGTAGCGGACGGGCCGCTCACCCAGATGCAGATGAGACCGATACTGGCAGAGCGCTTTCCCGGTCACGCGGCCGAGGGACTGGCGCACGGAGTTCGAGGACTTCTGCCGATGGTGCAGGTCCCACCGCGAGGCCTGTGGGGACGATCCGGAGTACCGGCACTGACGACCTTGGAGAATTGGCTTGGCACGGAAGTGAGTTCATCGCCGGATCCGGATGCGATGGTGCTTCGTTATCTGGCGGCCTTCGGGCCCGCCAGTGTGAAAGATGCGCAAGCGTGGTCAGGGCTCACGAGACTCGCCGAAGTCTTCGAGAGGCTACGTCCCGGCTTGATCACCTTTGTCAACGCGAAAGGGGCCGAGGTGTTCGACCTGCCGGACGCGCCACGACCGACCTCCGGAACACCGCCGGTCAGAATCCTTGCTCCGTTCGACAACATCCTGCTCTCGCACGCCGACCGCTCGCGAATCATGGACGAGCAGTACCGAACTCGCGTCTTCACCGTCAACGGCATCGTCAAGCCCGCCATCCTGGTGCGCGGAAAGGTGGTGGGATTCGCGACGGTGACGCCGGACAAGGAGACGGTCGAATTGGGCGCGACTCTGTTTGCGCAGCAACCGAAGACGGCGCTCGCATCCATCGAGAAGGAAGCGCGTGCGTTGCTGAAATTCATGCACCCGAAGATCCCGAACCGAGAGGTGCGGTTCGCTGTCGCTACGTAGCGGGCTTGTGCTTTCGCGGTGCTCGATCGCGTAGTTCGGCCACGATCTCGTCGTTCCACATGTGACGCCGCACCAGTCGGTACCGCTCCCGGGCGATCCACAAGTAGGCCTCGGCGTCGGTGTGCTCGGGCAACATGTCAGCACCCCGCAGCATTCGCACGACGGGCAGAAACTCCTCGCCGAACCAGCGGCGGGCGACGGTGTCTCGGCCGAGGAACTCACCCTTCTCCTGCATGAGCCGAAAACCCCACGCCTCCACACACTCACTGAGTTCGGCGTACTCCCACGGGTCGGTGACCTGGACGGCTTCGCGTTGTGAACCCTGCAGCGGAACGCGGGTGAGGAAGAGTCGACGATGATCCTTGATGAGCAGATCAGCGCGCTGAGTGATGCCTTCCGGCGAGATACGCGTGATGATCTCGGTGACGTACGCGTCGATTGTCTTCTGGTGCATCGCACACGCAATGGACACTCGGTGGTGCCCGTCGATCACGAAATGCATGGAGCCGACGCGATACAACTGAACAGGTGGTACCGATTCGCCGCGTCGTTGCGCCACCGCAAGTCGCTCCCAACGAGCGCGCGAGTGAGTGGACGTCGGACGGAAGTACCTGTCGAAATCACCTGTGCGGTCGACACTTCCGACGATCGATTCGATGGTGACGACCTGCAGCCCCAGAGACTTCTCGCCGACCTTGCCCAGAGCTGCGACAACCTCGTCGAACGGCAGGATCGCGTTGACGTCGTCGGGTTCGCGTCGTAGCCAACTGACCAGACGTGCCACGTCGGCACGTCGACGCTGACGAGCGAAGTCGTTCTCCGCGTCGGCTGTGGGAAATCCGGTGTCACGAGCCATGTCGGCGCCTCACGATCGTCGGCGGAGTACCTGGGGAAATCTCCATCAGCGTGAAGCCGACGGTATTGAGCACGATAGTCCGGCCTACCTCCAGATCGAGAGGGGTTCGCCCGTGCGGGTGGATGTGTCCGTGGACCATCACCGTCGGATCGAGGTTGTGAATCAAATGCGTGAAGCATTCGAACCCTCGATGTGGCCGATCCTCGGCGTCGCCGACACCGCGGGCGGGACTGTGGGTGAGCAGCACATCCACGCCCGCCCGGCCGCCGGGAAGCCGCGATTGCCAGGCGTTTCGCCAGGCGAGCGAGCGAGCGCGTCGGCTCTGCTGGCGCTCGGACCATTGATTGGGACCCGTGTTGTATCGGATGGAACCACCGAGGCCCGCGATCCGCAGACCGGCGACGGTCACGATGCGTCCGTCGGCGTTGACTGCGCCGGTAGGCCCCGGCCACTGCGCCGGCATCCCGGCCCGCGTCCAACCCGATCTCTTGTTCGAATATCCGGACAGATCGGCGTCGTGGTTTCCGGGAACGAACACGCAAGGCGCATTCAGTTGGTCAGACAGGTACTCCAGATACGCAAACGGCAGATCGCCCGCGCCCAGGATCACGTCGACTCCGAGTGAACGAACCTGACTGCTCCACAGGAATTCGACGGTCTCGTCGCTGACAGCGAGAACGGAGACCATTTCGACGACGCTACCGCCACCGCGAGGTATCTGCGCTGCGAACCTCGCGGGCACGGTGTTTAGATGGACGAGTGTCAGACAGCGTCGTATCTTCCGTCCGGGCCCATCTCGTCAGCAGCATCGAGGGGCCGGACCCCACCGCGGCCTCGGTGACGTTCCTCGGTGTCGAACCGCTGGACGTGCTGCGTTTCGAATCACCCGACGGCCTGGTCCGCTACGTCACACTGGGGTGCTCGCGTCATCCGATGGGCGACCCCAACGAACTGGTCGCAGACCCCACACGCGGACCCCGCGCCGAGTTGGTACTCACGCTGCGCGGTGGCACCGGTGTGGCGTCAGGTGTGGCCAGGACGCTCGCGGTGCTGGCCGCGGCGCCGTCCGTCGAAGGCGTCGTGCTGCTCGAGGACGCACTGTTGGACCTGGGCGAGCCGCTGTGGAAGGACACTGCGTTCACGGCGGTGCTTCTCGGTGACAGCGGGATCGAAGACCTGACGCTGCCGGAGCCGTTCGACCCGGTGCGCTTCCTTGGTGTGGTCCCCCTGACCGGTACCGAAGCCGCCTGGGTGCGTCTGCGCGGCGCGGAGGCACTGAGGGAAGCGTGGACCGAGGCGGGGATCGACATCCGCGATCCGCACCGTTCCGCTGCCTCGCTCTAGCTGCGCTGGCGCTTTGTCCGTCAGATCATTCGGCGTGCACGAGGATGTCCGCCAAGTTCTCGAGACTTACCCGAACCGTCCGTGAAAATGCTTTCGTGACGATCGGGTCGGCCATCTTGCCGAATACTCCTCCCAGGCCGCTTTCGCTGTCGAGTCGGTAGGTGACCCGAGTGCCGTCACCGACTTCTTCGCAGGTCGTGGTCTGCGAGAAGCTGACCGGACTTTCGACGGACGTCGATTTCGACGATCTCGGTGGGTCGTACTCGGTGAATTCGGATGTCCACTCGAGACGCTTGCCCAGGATTCGCGAGACACCGTGCCAGCGGCTTCCCACGCCCATCGGGCCGTCGGTGATCTGTTTGCACTCGACCATCGAATTCTCCCAGTTGGGCCAGTTCTCGGCGACGGCGATGTACTCCCAGACGTCCTTGGGTGGCAACGCGATCTCCACGGATTGCTCGACTGTAGGCATGGTTGCTCCTCCACTTCTCTTTGGATCTGAATTTGCTTGTCGCAAAATGGATTTCGGGAACGGAATGAAAATGCGTACCCATATCCATTGTCCGCCTGCGACGGTGGCAAGTACAGGGAGTCAGCGTGCGAGGTTCACAGCCAGTTGTTGCGACGGAAGAGAAAGAACAAGCCGACACACACCGACGCGATGAGGAACAGGATGGACTGATAGCCGTACTTGTAACCGAGTTCCGGCATGTTCTCGAAGTTCATCCCGTAGATACCGGCAACGCCGGTCGGCACGGCGGCGATAGCGACCCACGCGGAGATCTTGCGCATGTCGGTGTTTTGCTGCACCGCGATCTTCGCGAGTGCGGCGTCGACCAGCGAACTCAACACCTCGTCGTATTCCGAGATACGTTCGGCCACGATCGTGTGGTGATCTCGTACGTCACGGAAGTATCGCCGGATCTCCTTCGGGACGAGGCCGCCCGCGGGCTGGGTCAGCTGGAGCAGTGGCAATCCGAGTGGAGTGACCGAGCGTCGTAGTTCGACGATTTCACGTTTGAGCAGGTAGATGTGCTCGACGGCAACGGTGTTCCGCGGGTTGAACACCAACTCTTCCATGCTGTCGACGTCCTGTTCGACGAGTTGGATGACGGAGAGATAGCTGTCGACGACGTGGTCGGTGATCGCGTGCAACACCGCGAACGGGCCCATGGTGAGGCGCTCGGGGTTCTGCTCGAGTGACTTGCGCACGCTTGCCAGTTCGGAGTGATCCCCGTGCCGGACGGTCACCACGAAGTCGGGGCCGACGAACACCATGATCTCGCCGGTTTCGACGATCTCGCTCGCCGTCGCGACGGACTCGTGCGGTACGTAGACGACCGTGCGCAGCACCAGGAACATGACGTCGTCGTAGCGTTCGAGTTTCGGGCGCTCGTGTGCATGGACGGCATCCTCGACCATCAGCTCGTGGAGTCCGAAAGTTGCTGCGACATCTTGCATCTGACCTTCGTCGGGAGCGTGCATGCCCACCCAGACGAACGCGTTGTCGCGACTACGAACCTCGGCCAACGCGGCGCGGTGCGTGTACTTGCCCGGCAACCGCACGCCATCCACGTAGACCGCGCAGTCGACGATCGCGCGGGCAGCCGGAACGGGGATCTTGGGCGCATCGGCTTGCGTCGATTTGCCGTTCGACCAATTCGGCAGTGACGGCATGGTTGGCACGCTCGCTCCTTCTCGGTCTGTAATGCAGTGGAACGGCAGGGGAACGGCACTACAGCGACACCTGATCGAATTGCGCTGCCGCTGCGGCGTAATCGTACGTCAGCTTCCGGCTCGCCCACCGGAGCGCGATGAAGTTGCCGATTGCTGACACACTGGAACAGTGCGAATAGATCTTCACACCCACTCCAACGCATCGGACGGCACCGACACCCCGGCTGCCCTCATGCGCGCCGCAGCCGACGCCGGACTCGACGTCGTCGCCATCACCGATCACGACACGACTTCGGGCTGGGCCGAGGCGGCGCAGGCCTTGCCGGCCGGCGTCAGCCTGGTTCGTGGGATGGAGATGTCGTGCGAAGGTCGAGGTGAGCGTGGTTGGCCGGTCGCTGTACATCTGCTTGCGTACCTGTTCGATCCGACGCACCCCGAATTCGCAAAAGAACGTGAGCGACTGCGCGCCGAACGCGTCGAACGTATCCGGGTGATGACGACCATGATGGCGCGTGACGGTCTGCCCGTCGATCCCGATCAGATCCTCGCCGACGCCGGTCCGTCCGTCGGACGCCCGCACGTCGCAGCGGCCTTGATGCGAGCGGGAGTGGTGTCGAGCATCAGTGAGGCTTTCTCCGACCTGTTGTCCAGTCGAGGGCGATACGACGTTCCCAAGTACGACACTCCGCTCGAGTACGCCGTCGAACTGGTGGCAGCGGCCGGGGGAGTAACTGTCCTTGCGCATGGACGGGCCCGTTCGCGCGGCGGATTGCTTGCGCTCGACCACATCCGCGATCTGGCCGAGCTGGGTCTCGGGGGTCTCGAAGTCGATCACCCAGACCATCGCAGCGACGATCGTGACGTCCTGCGCCGCCTGGCTGTCGACCTGGGTTTGGCAGTCACCGGATCCTCGGACTACCACGGCGAGAACAAGACGATCGGACTCGGCGACGAGCTCACGGACGAGGCCGAGTTCGACAAACTCGTCTCGGCTGCCACCGGCGTGGAGGTACTTGGGCGCTGATGCTCGACACCACGCTCTACCTCACCGTGTTCATCACGCTGTTCGTGATCATGGACCCGCCCGGAGTCATCCCGGTGTTCTTGTCACTGGTCGGCCGCAAAAGCCGTGAAGATCGCAACCGAGCGGCATGGCAGGCCCCCGCCGTCTCCCTTGCGGTCATCTCGGTCTTTGCCATCGGCGGTCAGGCGATCCTCAACTACCTCCACATCGGCATTCCGGCGTTGCAGGGCGCCGGCGGATTGCTGCTGCTTCTCATCGCACTCGAACTGCTGACCGGCAAGGCCTCCAACCGTCCGCAGGGAGCCGACGACGTAAACGTCGCACTCGTTCCTCTGGGAACGCCGATGATGGCCGGTCCCGGTGCGATTGCAGCCGTCATCGTCTTTGTCGCCCAGGCCGACGGTGAAGCGGCGTCGTATCTGGCGATCGCGTTGGCGATTCTGTCCATCCACCTCGTGCTGTTCGTGGTCCTGCGCTTCTCGACCGCACTGATCCGGATACTGGGCGAGGGTGGCATCAGTCTGCTGGCACGCATCGCCGGTCTTCTGCTCGCCGCCATCGCGGTTCAACTCATTGCGGAATCAGTCCGCGGATTCGTCGCGGGAGCGTAAGAGATGACATACGACGACAGGTACGACCGGAACGACAGGTACGAGGACGACTACCAGTACCAGGAATATCAGGACTATCAGTACGAAGACGATTACGACTATCCCGCCGACAAACGACAATGGCTGCTGGTCCGCGCTCTACGCGCCCTGAGTGGCACCGTGGCGGCCGGAATCGTGGTCTTGACACTCGTGATCATCGGTTCGGCATATCTGGGCGGCAACCGCGGATTCCCGGGTCCGGGAACAACGTCGATCACCGCGCACATTGCGGCCTCGGTGGTTGCTCTCGCCGCGCAGATCTGGTGCGACCGCAGGCGGGGTATCGCGGCGGTTGCCGGATCGGTGGTCGTGCTCGTGGTGGCGGGGCTGTTATTGGTGACGCAGTGGTGGGGATGACTGGGTGGGGATGACACGGTGGGGATGACACGGTGGGGATGACGGTTCGGTTTCGAGTGTGGTGAGGAATCCGACCGCTTGGAGGATTTGATTGTGATCCGACTCTGGTGGCAAACTGGAGTTACTTCGAGGCGGCGCCACAGCCCGGCCCCGAAGTGCAGGTTTCGTCAGAATTTCTCCCGAAACCTAGATTGCATGGGTACGCCAGGGCTCACCCGCCCCACACCATGACGCTTCGGATGTATTGCGGCCCACTTTCTCGCGCACGCCGAATGCTCTTCTTCTCAGTAGTCGTTCGCGGAAGAAATGATCTCTGACCGTTGTGAACGTAGTTTCGCACCGGTCCGAAGGATTACTTCCCAGTAACCCAGCCCCGCTTGAGGCTGGACTAATCAGGAGTGTCATCGTGTCCCTCGTGACTGAAGCCATCAACGTACCCAAGGTCGAGTTGACCGACGAAGAAATCTTTGCCGCTCACGTCGGTGGCAAGCTCTCGGTCGAGACCACAGCACCGCTCGATACGCAGCGGGCCCTCTCGATCGCCTACACGCCGGGTGTTGCTCAGGTGAGCCGCGCCATCGCTGCAGACGAAACCCTTGCCGATCGATACACGTGGACCAACCGACTCGTCGTCGTGGTCAGCGACGGCACCGCGGTTCTCGGACTCGGCGACATCGGCCCTCGCGCGTCGCTGCCCGTCATGGAGGGCAAGTCGGCGCTGTTCAAGAACTTTGCCGGACTGAACTCCATTCCGCTGGTTCTCGACACCAAGGATCCCGACGAGATCGTCGAGACACTCATCCGACTGCGTCCGAGCTTCGGCGCGGTCAACCTCGAGGACATCTCGGCGCCGCGTTGCTTCGAGATCGAGAAGCGCGTTATCGAAGCTCTCGACTGCCCCGTCATGCACGACGATCAGCACGGAACCGCCATCGTGGTCCTCGCGGCACTCAAGGGCGCCGTGAAGGTCCAGAGCCGCGACATCACCACACTCAAGGTCGTCATCTCCGGCGCCGGCGCTGCGGGTGTTGCCTGCGCGAACATCCTGCTTGCCGCCGGAATCAGCGACGTCATCGTGCTGGACTCGAAGGGCATCATCTCGGGTGAGCGCAGCGACCTCAACGACGTGAAGGCAGAACTCGCGGCCCGCACCAATCCCCGTGACCTGCATGGTGGTGCCATCGAGGCTCTCGAAGGTGCTGACGTGTTCCTCGGTGTCTCGGCGGGCAAGATCCCCGAGGAGCTCATCGCTTCGATGGCTCCCGAGTCGATCGTGTTCGCACTCTCCAACCCGGACCCGGAGATTCACCCCGAAACCGCGTCGAAGTACGCGGCGATCGTGGCGACGGGCCGTAGTGATTTCCCGAACCAGATCAACAACGTTCTTGCCTTCCCCGGTGTCTTCAAGGGCGCGCTCGACGCCGGCGCCCGTCGCATCACCGAAGGTATGAAGCTCGCTGCCGCCGAGGCAATCCTGTCGGTGGTCGGCGACGAGTTGGCGGCGGACAAAATCGTCCCCAGCCCACTCGACCCTCGCGTGGCACCCGCAGTAGCGGAAGCCGTCGCGGCCGCAGCGCATGCTGAGGGCGTGACCAGCTAAGAGGGACTACGAAAGCCCCGATCGGAACCCGCACACAAGGTTCCGATCGGGGCTTTTTCGTGTGTACCGAGAGCTACAGACGAGTGAGGTCGGGTGTTCGGCGCAGCCTGCCGGTCCCGGGAACCGATGCCCAGACCACCAGCGCCAGTAAGCCGTCCACGACGAGAGCCACAACCGCGACCAGGATTGCGCCGACGACGACTCGGTCGTACTTGTAGAGTGCGAGACCGTCGAAGATGTACCGGCCGAGGCCGCCGAGGTTGACGTAGGCGGCGACCGTTGCCGTGGCAATCACCTGCAGTGTTGCGTTACGCAGTCCGCCGAGAATCAATGGCAGCGCATTGGGTATCTCGACGCGGAAGAGCACTTGGAGTTCGGTCATACCCATCGCCCGTGCGGCCTCGACGACGCCGCGGTCGACGCTGGCGATTCCGGCGTACGTGCCGGCGAGTAGTGGGGGAATACCAAGAATGACGAGGGCGAGAATCGGCGGCATCACTCCCAGACCCATGAGAAGAACGAGGAAGGTCAGCAGGCCGAGAGTGGGCAGTGACCGCAGTGCGTTGACCAGACTGACGACCACGATCTCACCGCGACGCAGATGGCCGATGAGTAATCCGATGGGCACCGCGATCACAGCCGAAAGTGCCACGGCCAGAACGCTGTACCAGAGGTGCTGGAGGATGCGGGTGCCGATTCCGGTGTCGCCGCTCCAATTTCCGGGATCGACGATGAAGTCCCAGGCCCCGGTGAAGATGCTCATACGGGTTCCCCCTCGGCTGACAGGACGGCGGGAACCTTCGACGAGGTCGACGTTCTGGTCCACGGGGTCAGGAATCGGCCGATCAGATACAGGATCAGATCGAGCGCCAGTGCCAGCACGACGATCGCGATGATGCCCGCAACGATCTGGTCGGGATAGTCGCGGTCGTAGCCTTGTTTGAACAGGACTCCAAGCCCGCCGATTCCGATCAGAGATCCGACTGACACCAGCGAAATATTGGTAACGGCAATAACTCTGATGTTCGCGATCATCACCGGCAGCGCCAATGGCAACTCGACCGTCAGAGCGCGTCGTAGTGGTGTGAAACCGACGGCGGTGGAGGCGTCGATGACGTTGTCCGGCACCGAGTCGAGTGCTTCGGGTACTGCCCGGATGAGCAGTGCCGTCGCATACACGCTGAGTGCGATCACGACGTTGAGAGGATCAAGGGTCTTGAGTCCGAACAACTGGGGGATGGTGACGAACAGCGCGAGCGACGGAATCGTGAACGCAATGCTCGCCAGGGTCAACGTGATTCGGCGCAGCCATCTGACGTTGCGGATCGCTGTTCCGACCGGAACGGCAATCAGGAGACCGATCAGCAAAGGAAGCAGTGCCAGATACAGATGGGTCTTCGAGTAATCCACGACCGTCGAGAAATTGTCGATGAGCCAGCGCATGCCGCTACGACCCGAATCCCTCGGTGAAGGCGACGCGGTTGCGTTCCTCGTCCTCGCGTCGACGCTGATCTGCCAATTTCGCAACGACTTCGGAACCGAGGATCCCGCCGATGACCGCGCCCTCGCCGTCGACGGCAACGCCGATACCGGACGGCGACGAGATTGCCGCATCGAGTGCTTGGCGGAGGTCGCCGCCGGGGGAGAACAGCGAACCACCGGCAGACGTCGACTGAGCAAGGGTTCGTCCCGAGCGCAGGCCTTCGACGCCGGTCACGTCGATCCATCCCTGCGGAGTTCCGTTGTCCGTGACCACGAGAACCCATTCGCCCAATTCGAGACGTAGAGCCTTCAATTCGTTCTCGACGGCCGTGCGTACAGGGTGCAACGGAACCTCGTCGGCAGCGCGGAACGACAATCCCCGATAGCCGCGATCGCGTCCGACGAATCCGGCGACAAAATCCGTTGCCGGAGCGGCCAACACGTCGCGAGGTGCCGCCACCTGCTGAAGCCGCCCGCCGGGACCGAAGACGGCAATGTGATCACCGAGTTTGACTGCCTCGTCGATGTCGTGGGTGACAAAGACGATCGTCTTCTTCAGTTCGCTTTGCAGACGGAGCATTTCGGTCTGCAGATCCTCACGCACCACCGGGTCGACGGCGCTGAACGGCTCGTCCATCAACAGGATCGGCGGATCGGCCGCCAATGCACGCGCAACTCCCACACGCTGTTGCTGTCCACCCGAGAGTTGCCCGGGGTAGCGGGTGGCAAGTGAGATGTCCAGACCGACTCGTTCGAGCACACCCAACGCGGCTTTACGGGCGGCGCGGCGGGACTCACCGCGCAGCACCGGAACCGTTGCGACGTTGTCGATCACGGTGCGGTGCGGAAGCAGGCCGGCGTTCTGGATGACGTACCCGATGCCGAGACGCAGCTTCACCGCGTCGGTCTGGGCGATGTCACGACCGTCGACGAAGATCTTGCCCGACGTCGGTGTGATCATCCGGTTGATCATGCGCATCGACGTCGTCTTGCCGCACCCGGACGGCCCCACGAACACCGTGAACGACTCGGCCTCGATGGTGAGATCGAGACGGTCGACGGCGGTGGTGCCGTCCGGATACTGCTTGGTGACGCCCTCGAAGGTGATCACGTGACTACGAGACCGGCTTGTCGAGGCCCTGCGCCGTCACCCACGCCTTGGCCGCCGCTGCCGGCTCCGTCTTGGTGTCGCCGGACACCTGGACGTTGAGTGCCAACAACTCTTCGGTGGTGAGCTTGGCGGACACCGCATCGAGGACTGTCTTCAACTTGTCGGAAGACTTCGACGCGCGCAGCACCGGCACCACGTTCTGAGCCGGGAAATTGTTCTTCGGGTCTTCGAGAACCACGAAGTTGTTCTCCGGGATGGAGGCCGACGTCGTGAAGATGTTTGCCGCGGTGATGTCACCGGAGGAGAGAGCCTTCACGGTTGCCGGTCCACCGCCGTCGGCGATCGGAACGAAGTTGGCTGCCGAGATGTCGAGGCCGTAATTGGACTTCAAACCGGGCAATCCGGCTGGACGTTCCTGGAACTCGGCCGGAGCACCGAACTTGACCTCGGCGGAATGCGGAGCCAGATCGGCGATCGTCTTCAGGTTCCACTTGTCAGCGGTTTCCTTCGTGACGACGACGGCGTCCTTGTCCTCGGCGGATGCAGGCGTCGCAATTGCCAATTCCGACCCGAGAGCTGCGGGAAGAGCAGCGAGGACGTCAGCGGAGCTGGTGGCCGTGCTGTCGGGATCCAAGTACTGCAGGAGATTTCCCGTGTAATCCGGAATGACACTGATGGACCCGTCCTTGAGTGCCGGAATGTACGCCTCGCGGCTGCCGACGTTGAACGACGTGGACACATCGAACCCGTTGACACGCAGTGCTTCGGCGTAGATGTTGGCGATCGTCTCGGATTCGGTGAAGTTGGCGGAGCCGACGACGATCGCGTTGGGATCGCTGTTGGAGTCACCGTCGCTGCTACCGCACGCTGTCAGTGCAGTCAGAGAGACAACGGTTGCCGCGGCTACGAGCCAACGGTTGGAACGAAATCGTGAGGTGCGCATGAGCGTCCTTCCGGTTTTTCGGGCGTCCCGTGTTTCGGGCGTCGGAAACCATTCCCTTGTGGCGAAGCCACCCGAGTGACTTCGACGGCGCCGCCACCGAGTGGCTGCGTCAGGACTGGTTACCGCGCATCGCCCGACAAGTGTAACGATAGGTACCGACATGGCACGGTTTTCGATCCATGGGATTGGATGTGAGGATTTCGGTGAAGAGCACACGCACGAAGTATTCGACTGTTGTTGCAGCACTGATGGTCCTGCCGATTCTCAGCGGATGCGCAAACGGTGATTCGGTGGTAGAGGGTGCCGAAGCGGAGTCTCGTGACCAGATCGTGGTGGCTGCTGACGCATCGGTGGAGAGTTCGGTGTTGGCCGAGGTGTATTCGACGGTGCTCTCCTCCTCCGGCCTGTCGGCTCGCGTCGAATCGGTGGGTGGTGGCCGAAACCAATCACTCGAGGCTCTGGACGCAGCGCGAGTCACTTTGGTGCCCGAGTTCACCGGCGCGCTGCTCGATCACTACGACCCGTCATCCCCGGCCCGCAAGGCCGACGACGTCTTCGAAGCCTTGAGTCGCTCTCTGCCGGAGGGTCTTTCGGTCTCCGACTATGCGATGGCCGAAGATCGTGCGGTCCTCGCACTCGACACCGGATACGCACAGTCGTTGGGAGCGAAGACGATAGAAGCCTTTGCTCCTTCGTGTGCCGCGGCGAGGCCGCTCGTCTCCGCGAGATTCGTCGAGGACGGGGCAGTGGAACAGTTGGCCGAGGGCGCCGAGTGTGTCTTCGCCGGTGTCGATCAGGCAACGCCGGCAGACGTACCCGGTGCACAAGTATTCGGAACCACGACGCTGTCGGCGTTGGCACAATCCGATGCCGTCACAGTGCTCGCTGATTCGAATCACGTTCTGGCTGCGCAGAATGTCGTTCCGCTCTTTCGAGCGGGCGCACTGGGAGATTCGGCTGTCAAGGCGCTCAGCGTCGTTGCCGGTGAACTGTCCACCACCGATCTCGCCGCAATGATCGAGCAGGTGCGGACCGGCAAGGCGTCAGCCTCGGAAGTCGCCCGCACCTGGTGGGACACCCGTCAGTGACATGGACGGAGTGGGCCACCCGTCAGCGACATAGACGGAGTGGGCCACCCGTCAGTGAGCGCTTGATCCCACTGCTGAACTCGAATCATCCTTGGCACGAATCAGTTTCGATGCGATGAACTGGCCGAGGTCGGAAACGGCGTCTGCTGCTTCCTTCACCAGTGACGCCTGTGCGTGAGCCACGTGCCAGAGTCTTGCGTACTCGACCAGGGACACATCGACGCTGGCAGCGGCGAGCTTGTCGGTGAACGTCATGATCTGCGGGTAGAGGACTTCCTCGGAACCGACGTGAATCCTGGTGGGTGGCAACCCGTCGAGCTTGCCGTGCATCGGTGCGTAGCCGGGATCAGTACGGTCGCCTCCGGCAAGGTAGGCGTCGGCGGCGTCGAAGGACCACGCTGTGTTGACCACCAGGTCGGCCTTTTTGGTGGCACCCCGATCGCCGGGATCGACCCACGGTGAGATCAGTGCAAGCGCGCCGGGGGTCACGCCGTGACGCTCGATCAGACGAATAGCGGTCGCCGCGGCCAAACCGCCACCGGCCGAATCGCCGGCAATGGCAACGCGGTCTTCCGAATAGTCGAACTCGGTGACCAACTGCATGAAGGCTGAGACCGCGTCGTCGAGAGCGGCGGGATACGGATTCTCCGGCGCGAGACGGTAGTCCAAGGTGAAGACCGCACTGGACGACTCACGGGCGAGATGAGCTGCGAGAGAACGGTGTGTGGACAGCGAACCCAGCGTGTACGCCCCGCCATGCAGGTAGAGAACTGCGGTGGGGCGCTCGGTTGCGCCGACGGTGATCTTCTCTGCCGGTCGGCAAGCCAGCTCCAGCGGGCGCACGACGGCGCCCGCTGGAACCTGCTGTAGCGGTGCCCCGGCCTCGAGCAACAGACGTTGAATCCGATACGGCAGCCGCGAGTTGAAAGCCAGACGGAAGTACGGCTTCAACAAGAATGCGACCACGGGCAGCGGAAGGGTGAACGTGCTCACCGGCAGGGCTCCTGACTCTATATGCGAACTGCGCTGTGAAACGAACTGCGCTGTGAAACGAACTCAGCTGGACTTGGGCATCATTCGGCCGGCGACGATCGCGACGATGCGCTGGTAGCCCGATCCTACGAGGCGAACCCAGGCGTCGAGTGCGATTGCGTCCATCCCGATGAGAACTCGCGGCTTGCTCTTGCGAACACCGTTGACGATCGTCTTGGCGGCGTCCTCCGGTGTGGTGCGCGCGAGCTTGCGGTCGAAGAACTCGGAGAAGACCGCAAGATCTTCACCCGGGCCTGCGGTGGCGTTGCGTGCGATGGCGGTCTTGATTCCGCCCGGGTGCACACAGGTCACCTTCACCGGGTGCTTGGCGATCAGCATTTCCTGGCGAAGCGACTCGGTGAAACCGCGAACGGCGAACTTGGCCGAGTTGTATGCGCTCTGACCCGGCATCGACAGCAGACCGAAGAGGCTCGACACGTTCACGATGTGCCCGTCGCCGGATGCGATGACGTGGGGGAGGAATGCCTTGGTGCCGTTGACAACTCCCCAGAAGTCGACGTCCATGACACGTTCGAAGTCCTTGAATTCGGACTTCTCGAAAGTGCCGTGGTAGGCGATTCCGGCGTTGTTGTAGATCTGGTTGACCTTGCCGAAATGGGCGACAACCGCGTCGGCGTACTCGAGAACCGCTTCGCGCTGGGTGACGTCGAGATGGTCCGACTTCACCTCGGCGCCGATGGCTTCCACCAGACGCGTTGTCTCGGCGAGCCCGATGGTGTCCACGTCGGAGATTGCCAACTTGGCGCCCTGGCCGGCCAGGTTCAGTGCTAGTGCGCGACCGATGCCCGATCCCGCTCCGGTGATGACTACGACCTTGCCTGCAAAATCACTCATTGTGCTACTGCCTTCTCGTCGTCGAGGTCGATCTGTGAAGTGGTCGCGGTGCCGACGGCGCCGAGATCCGAGGTGGCGACGCTGCGGTATGCCGCGAGGTCGAAATGCTTGGTGGCGTTGCGGAACTGGAAGGTGAAGCCAGGCCACAGGGTGGTGTTGTTTCCGTGCTTGTCCATGTACCAGCTGGCGCAACCGCCGTTGTTCCACACGCTCTTGGACATAGCTGCCTGCAGGTCCTTGTTGTACTTGTCCTGCTTGTCCTTGCGCACCTCGATGGTGCCGATGTCGTACTTGTCGATGGTGGCGATCGCGTCGACCAGGTAGTTGATCTGCGACTCGATCATGAAGACCATCGACGAATGTCCGAGGCCGGTGTTGGGTCCGACGAGGAAGAACATGTTGGGGAAGTTGGCAACTGCCGCGCCCTTGTATCCCTGCATGCCGGTCTCTTCGAAGACCTCGGCGAGCGAGCGTCCGTCCTTGCCGAAGATTCCCGCGAAGGTGGGGGAGTCGGTGACGTGGAATCCGGTCGCCACGACGATGGCATCGATCTCACGGGTGGTGCCGGTCTTCGAGACGATCCCGTTGGCGGTGACCTCCTCGATGCCTTCGGTCACCAGGTCGACATTGTCTTGGGCGAGGGTGGGGAAGTAGTTGTTCGAGATCAGCATGCGCTTGCAGCCGATCTGGAAGTTGGGCATGACCTTCTTGCGAAGATCCTTGTCCTTGATCTGGGCCTTCAGGTGACGCTCGGCGGCGAACTGCAACGGCTTCATGAAGACCGGCGCCTTGGCCAGGCCGACGACCTGCGTCTCTCGCATCCAGTAGATACCGGTGCGGCACAACTTCTGGAAGCCGGGGAGGTACTTGAACGCGAGGTGCTCGATCTTGGTGTACTCGCGGTCTGCGCGGGGCAGGATCCACGGCGCCGTGCGCTGGTACACGTCGAGATGCGAGACCTTCTTGCCGATGGCCGGCACGATCTGGATGGCCGAGGCGCCGGTTCCGATGACGGCCACACGCTTGCCGGTCAGATCGGCGTCGTGGTTCCAACGCGAGGAGTGGAAGATCTCGCCCTTGAAGCCGTCGATGCCCTTGATGTCCGGAAGTGAAGGCTCACACAATGCGCCGACGGCCGAGACGACGATCTTTGCGACGAATTCGCCCTTGTTGGTGCTGACGTGCCACCGAGCAGACGCCTCGTCCCAGCGTGCGGAGAGAACATCGCAGTCGAAGATGTGCTTGTCGAGCACCTTGTGGCGGTTGGCCACCGACTGGATGTACTTGTAGATCTCGGGCTGAGTGGAGAAGGAGCGCGTCCACTCCGGATTGAGTGCAAAAGAGTACGAGTACAAATGCGACGGCACGTCACACGCGGCGCCCGGGTAGCTGTTGTCACGCCAGGTCCCGCCGACGTCGTTGCCGCGCTCGAGAACGACGTAGTCGGTGATGCCGGCCTGTGCCAGTTTGATCGCCGCACCGAGACCGGCGAAACCACTGCCGATGATCAGTGTGCCGACGTGGCGAGTATCCGCGGCAGGTGCTGAGGTATCTGTAACTGGAAGACTCATGTAGGGAACGATATGCCTTTATTGAGTCACGGTCAATAGCTTATTGACGAATATTCAGTAGTCTATTGGGCATGGACGCAGTAAAGCGAACACGGCTCGACCCTGCGCAACGCCGAGCGCAACTCATCGACCTCGGGGCGCGGATGCTGGCCGAACGGCCGCTCGAACAGATTTCCGTCGAGGACATCGCCGATCAGGCTGGTGTCTCGCGGGGGCTTCTGTTCCACTACTTCGCGTCGAAAAGCGAGTTCCATCTGGCGATCGTCCGACACAGCAGTGAACAGATGCTCCAGCGCACCGAGCCGAGCGAGTCGGACGATCCGATGCTCACCCTCCGCTCGGTGCTGGCGTCGTACGTCGACTACGTGACCGAGAACCGCAATACCTACGTCTCGCTGCTCCGGGGGACCGCCAGCGGGGATCCGCAGATGCGTGAGGTGTTCGAGCAGACTCGCGACATCATGGCCAAGAGAACCCTCGATCAGCTCCCGAAGATCGGCCTGACTCGAACACCTCAGGTGGAGTTGGCCGTTCGCGGTTGGATCGCGTTTGTCGAGGAAGCCACCATCAGTTGGCTCCGAGCGCCCGCCATCACCCGCGAGGAACTGATCGACCTGACGGTTCAGTCGTTACCTGCGTTGGCACTGGCCGCCGTCGGCTTCGATGCCGGGCCGGATCTGGGTCTGCTGCAATCGAATTGACGTGAACGCAGAAAGGCCGGGCCCCACACTCCTTGCGGAATGTGGGGCCCGGCCCTTGTCAAATTACTGGGATCAGTTGGTCGGCAGGAACGCCTCGTCCAAGATCTCCTGCTGCTCCACCGCGTGGACCTTGCTCGATCCCGAAGAGGGAGCGGACATCGGACGGCGCGAGATGCGCTTGATACCGGTCAAGGTCTCCGGCAGAAGGTCCGGCAGAGCCAGCCCGAGGAACGGCCACGCACCCTGGTTTGCGGGCTCTTCCTGGACCCAACGGAACTGATCCGCATTCGGGTAACGGTCCAGGGTCTCCTTGAGGCGACGCTTCGGCACGGGGTAGAGCTGCTCCATGCGCACGATGGCGATGTCGTCACGCTCGTCCTTGTGCTTCTTCGCCAGGAGTTCCCAGTACAGCTTGCCGCTGACCAGCAGAACCCGCTTGACCGATTCGCGTGCGCTTTCGCCGCTCTCGTATGCCGGCTCCTCGAAGACCGAACGGAACTTGCCCGTCGTGAAGTCCTCGACGTTGCTGACGGCAGCCTTGTTACGCAGCATCGACTTGGGCGTGAAAACCACCAGCGGACGGCGGATGCCGTCGAGGTGATGGCGACGCAGCAGGTGGAAGTAGCTGGCCGGAGTCGACGGAACCGCAACGGTCATCGAGCCTTCTGCACACAGCTGAAGGAAACGCTCGATGCGACCGGAGGTGTGGTCCGGACCCTGACCCTCGTGACCGTGCGGCAGGAGCAGCACGACGTCGGAGAGCTGACCCCACTTGGCCTCACCCGAAGAGATGAACTCGTCGATGATGGTCTGCGCGCCGTTGACGAAGTCACCGAACTGCGCTTCCCACAGGACCAGAGCGTCGGGGTTACCGACCGAGTAGCCGTACTCGAAGCCCAGACCTGCGTACTCGGTGAGTGCGGAGTCGTAGACCATGAACTTGCCGCCGTTTTCGGCGTCGGCAGCGATCTTGGCGATCGGGCTGTACTCGTTGCCGGTCTTGCGGTCGATGAGGACCGAGTGACGCTGCGTGAACGTTCCTCGCTTGGAGTCCTGACCCGCGAGGCGGATCAAGGCACCCTGCTCGGCCAACGAGCCGAACGCGAGCAATTCTGCGAACGCCCAGTCGACATGTCCCTCACGGGCCATCTCGCGGCGCTTCTCGGCAACCGGCTTGACGCGCGGGTGAACGGTGAAGCCGTCGGGGACGTTGACGAACGCATCACCGATGCGCTCGAGGACCTCGGGAGCGACAGCCGTGGTCAGGCGAGCCGGGGGAGTCTGGTCGAGTTCGACGGACTCGGACGGTTCGGGCTGGAACTTTTCGAGTTCACGGACCTCGTTGAAGACCCGCTCGAGCTGGCCCTGGTAGTCGCGAAGTGCGTCTTCGGCTTCCTTGAGCGAGATGTCACCGCGACCGATGAGGGACTCGGTGTAGCTCTTACGAACGCTGCGCTTGGTGTCGATGACGTCGTACATGGCCGGCTGGGTCATCGACGGGTCGTCGCCCTCGTTGTGACCGCGACGGCGGTAGCAGATGAGGTCGATGACAACGTCCTTGCCGAACTTCTCACGGAAGTCGACGGCCAGCTGAGCAACCCAGACGCAAGCCTCGGGGTCGTCGCCGTTGACGTGGAAGACCGGTGCGGCGATCATCTTCGCGACGTCGGTGCAGTACTCGGACGAGCGTGAATGTTCCGGAGCGGTGGTGAAGCCGACCTGGTTGTTCACGACGATGTGCACGGTGCCACCGGTGCGGTAACCGCGAAGCAGCGAGAGGTTGAGCGTCTCGGCGACAACGCCCTGACCGGCGAATGCAGCGTCACCGTGCAGCATGAGCGGCAGGACGGTGAAGCCTTCTTCACCCTTGTCGAGGATGTCCTGCTTGGCGCGGACCAGGCCTTCGAGAACCGGGTCGACGGCCTCGAGGTGCGACGGGTTTGCGGTCAAGGAGACAGCGATGTCGTTGTCACCGAACATCTGGATGTAGGTTCCGCTGGCACCCAAGTGGTACTTCACGTCGCCGGAGCCGTGAGCGGCTGCCGGGTTCATGTTGCCCTCGAACTCCGTGAAGATCTTGGAGTACGGCTTGCCGACGATGTTGGCAAGCACGTTGAGACGGCCACGGTGCGGCATGCCGATGACGACCTCGTCGAGCTGGTGCTCGGCGGCCTGGTCGATCACGGCGTCCATCATCGGGATGACGGCTTCGGCGCCTTCGAGCGAGAAGCGCTTCTGGCCGACGTACTTGGTCTGCAGGAACGTCTCGAAGGCCTCGGCGGCGTTGAGCTTGCTCAGGATGTACTTCTGCTGAGCGACCGAAGGCTTGGCGTGATGGCCCTCGACGCGGTCCTGGATCCACTGACGCTGATCCGTCTCGAGGATGTGCGTGTACTCGACGCCGACGTGGCGGCAGTACGCGTCGCGCAGCACGCTCAACACGTCGCGCAGCTTCATCTTCTCTTGACCGTGGAAGCCGCCGACCTTGAACTCACGGTCCAGATCCCACAGCGTCAGGCCGTGGCTGATGACGTCGAGGTCGGGGTGGCTGTGGAACTTGTCCTTGACGAACTGCAACGGGTCCGTGTCGGCCATGAGGTGGCCGCGGTCACGGTATGCAGCGATCAGTTCGAGAACGCGGGTGTTCTTGTCGACAGCGCCTTCCGGCACGTCCTTGCGCCACCGCACCGGCTCGTACGGGTTGCCGAGCGCGTGGAAGATCTCGTCGTAGAACTCGTCGCTGATCAGCAGGTTGTGGATCGTGCGCAGGAAATCGCCCGACTCGGCACCCTGGATGATGCGGTGATCGTAGGTCGAGGTGAGAGTCATCAACTTGCCGACGCCCATCTCGGCCAGCTTCTCGTCGCTGGCGCCCTGGAACTCGGCGGGGTATTCCATCGCGCCGGCACCGATGATGGCGCCCTGGCCCTTCATCAGGCGAGGAACGGAGTGAACCGTGCCGATACCGCCCGGGTTGGTCAGCGAAATGGTGACGCCGGTGAAGTCTTCGCCGGTGAGCTTGCCTTCACGGGCGCGTCGGACGATGTCCTCGTATGCCGCGTGGAACTGGACGAAGTTCATCGACTCGGTGTTCCGGATGGCGGCAACTACCAGTGAGCGGTTGCCGTCCTTTCCGGGAAGGTCGATCGCGAGTCCGAGATTGGTGTGCTCGGGCGTGACCGCGTTCGGCTTGCCGTCGATTTCGGCGAAGTGCCGGTTCATGTTGGGGAACGCGTTGACTGCCTGGACGATCGCGTAACCCAGGAGGTGGGTGAACGAGATCTTGCCGCCGCGGGTACGCGCGAGGTGGTTGTTGATGACGATGCGGTTGTCGAACATCAGCTTCGCGGGGATGGCACGCACGCTGGTTGCAGTCGGGATCTCGAGCGAGAGCGACATGTTCTTGACGACTGCGGCTGCGGCGCCGCGGAGAACCTTGGTTTCCTCGGCTCCGCCGGCAGGGGCGGGCTTCGCAGTAGCGGCCGCGGGCTTGGCTGCTGCGGGCTGGGCCGGGGCGGCCTTGGCGGCGGGCGCTGCCGTCTTCGCGGGGGCCGGAGCGGCAGCCTTGGCAGGCGGCGCAGGAGGCGCGGTCTTGGGGGCGGGAGGCGTGGCCTTGGGAGCAGCAGGCGGAGCTACAACAGCGGCGGGTGCAGCCGCGTTGCCGTTCGAGGCAGTCCCGTTTCCACCTCCCGTGTTCGCCGAGTCCGGCGAGTAATCGGTCAAGAATTCGTGCCAACTGGGATCCACGGACGACGGATCGTCCTGGAAGCGTTGGTACATCTCGTCAACCAGCCACTGGTTCTGTCCGAATTGGGATGTAGAACTGCTGCTCACGGCAGGTGTTCGCCTCGTTTCTATTTCGGTACCCGATCAGAGCGCCTATATACATGAGATTAGCCCGAGCGTGTGACGAGCAATTGTGCGGCACACAATTTGTGAGCTGTCTCACGGAAGTCCGTGATCTTGCGATCGCGCACTACCTCTCGGCGGTACAAATCCGTGCCGACTGTCACGCGACGGGGTTGCCTTCGATGACAGTTCTCGACGTCAGATTATTCCCCTCACGCGCCTGCGATGCATCCCAGAGTCCCGAGTAGTGACCACCGGCATACCGCAGAACATCGTGCGGGCCGTATTCAACGATACGTCCCCGGTCAACTACGACAACGAGGTCCGCTCGGGCAGCTGTCGCGAGGCGGTGAGCTACGACGACGGAAGTCCGTTTCCGGGTGACCGACCGACTTGCTTCGAGCACCATCCGTTCGGTCGCGGGATCGAGCGTCGCAGTCGCCTCGTCGAGGAGCAGAAGGTCGGGGTCGACGAGTTCGGCACGGGCCAATGCGATCAGTTGGCGTTGGCCCGCCGAGAGCCCCTGGCCGCGCTCGCCGACGGGATGATTCATGCCTCCACGCATGTCGGCTATCGAATTCAGTGCGCCGACGGAACGTGCCGCTTCCTCGATCTCCGCGTGCGACGCCGACGGCCTGCCGTACGCGATGTTGTCGGCGACCGTGCCGGTGAACAGATGGGCTTCTTGTGGGACCACGCCGAGGCGACGTCGGTACTGCGAGAGGTGGAAGTTCCGGATGTCGGTTCCGTCCACGTCGACCGACCCGGACGTCGGGTCGTAGAAGCGGGCGAGCAACTTCACGACCGTCGACTTCCCGGCACCGGTTCGGCCGACCAGAGCGACGGTCGTGCCCGGCGGAATTTGCAGATCGAAATCGGAGAGGGCGTCGACGTCCGCACCCGAGTACCGGAACCCGACCCCGTCGAGATGGACGGCGCCGTCGAGTCGTCCGGAGATCGCGATCAGATCCTCGCTGTCGGCAGTCTCGATCGAACTGCGAGTGCGCAGCAGGTCGCCGATTCGTTGCAATCCGACGTTTGCCTGTTGGTAACCATCGAACACTTGTGAGAGTTGCTGAATCGGTCCGAACAGCAGACCGAGGTAGAGCACGAAAGCGATCAGTACGCCGGGCGAAGTCGATCCGTTGGCGATCTGGTGCGCACCGACGAACACGACCGCGGCCAACGCGAGGTCGGACAGGAACGAAATGAAAGGGAAGTAGATCGAAATGGCTCGCTGCGACCGCATCCGCGATCGGCGGTAGCTCTCGGAGCGTTCTGCGAACCTACGCGCAGCACCTTCTTCGCGGCGGTAGGCCTGAGCCGCTCGCAGACCGGCGATGTTCTCCTGGAAGTCGGCATTGACGAGCGAGATCCGTTCGCGGGACTGGCTGTAGGCAACCGAGGAGATCTTGCGGAAGACCACGGTCGCGACCACGAGCGGTGGGATGACGGCCAGCGCCACCAGGCCGAGCGTCACGTCGGTCGCCAGGAGGGCGATCGAAATTCCGCCGACGGTCAGGACGCTCACGATCGCCGTCGACATACCGGTTTGGATGAACGACGAGAGCGCGTCGACGTCGGTGGTCATACGCGTCATGATGCGGCCGGACAATTCCCGTTCGTAGTAGTCCAGACCCAGGCGCTGCAAGTGTGCATAGCTGCGGACGCGGAGCCCGAACAGCACGCGTTCACCGGCTCGGGCCGTGAGCACCGTCATGACCGCCACGATGACCCAGTCTGCGGCGACCAGGAGCGCGCCGAACGCCGTCGCGATCCAGAGTGTGGTGCTGTCTGCGGTCACGACTCCGTGGTCGATCGCATATCTGACGAGGGAGGGAAATGCGATCGCCGCGGCGGAGTCCAGGGCAAGGCACACGACAACCGCCAGTAGAACCCAGCGGACCGGCCTCAAGATCTGTCGGAGTGAGAACTGTGGATTCGATTCGCGCAGGCTCTCAGGAGCAATTCCGGGGTCTTCGCGTGCGGGTGGGAGAGCGTCGACTGCTGCCCGCAGAGACGGAGTCACCGCGATTCCGCTGAGCGCTCCGGCCATCGGTCCGCCGGCACTCTGCGCCGAAGCGGTAGTGCTGTCGGCTTCGGATTCCGGAGCCTGCGGCCACAGCTGCTCGGCTGTGGGCTCGCGGCGTTGATGTCCGAAAGCATCAGGGCCGGCCTCGTCGATTTCGGCGGATAGTTCCGGCGGCGAGGAGAACAGGGCGCGAAAGAGCGGACATCGCGCTTCCAGCTCGTCCACGGTTCCGGAGTCGATGATCCGTCCGCCGTCGAGAACCGCGACGCGATCTGCCAGCGTCAAGGTGGATCGCCGGTGCGCGAGGATCAGCGTGGTTTGCCGTCGTCTGGCCCGGAACGCGTCGAAGATCGCAGCCTCGGTTGCCGCATCGACCGCGGAGGTGGCGTCGTCGAGGACCAAAATCCGCGGGTCGACGAGGAGGGCTCGGGCAAGCGCGATGCGCTGACGCTGGCCGCCCGACAGCGTCAGACCTCGTTCACCGACAACGGTGTCGTATCCGTCCGGGAGTGCCTCGATGAAGGTGTCTGCCTGTGCCAATGCAGCTGCGGCGCGGATGTCCTCGTCGGAGGCGTCCTCGCGCCCCAGTGCGATGTTGGCGGCGATGGTGTCCGAGAACAGGAAAGGTTCGTCGAAGACCAGGCTGACGGCGGCACGAAGCTGTTCTGTGCGCAGTTCGCCGATGGGGAACGTCTCGCCCGCGGTATCGACGGTCACTACACCCGAAGTCGGGGCGTAGAACCGGGGGAGAAGCAAGGACAACGCGGTCTTGCCCGACGCGGCCGGCCCCACGACGGCGACGGTCTCGCCCGGTTCTATGCGGAGGTTCAGCCCGGTCAGGACGTCGCGTTCGGTGTCGAACCCGAATGCCACGTCGTCGAAGGTGACGCCGAGCGGACCGTCGGGCAGGTCCACCGGATGGTCAGGATCGGCGATGTCCGGCTGAGCGTTGATGACGTCGTAGACACGCTCTACAGCGGCGCGCGCCAGCTGCGCCATGACGATGACCGACGACAGAGTTCGGGTGACTCCGGTCATCGTCACGATGTAGGTGGCGAACGCGAGAAACGTTCCCACGGTGATCTTGTCGTGCAGTGCGAGATACCCGCCGAGGGCGATCACTCCCACCTGCCCCAGCTGGGGCAAGGCGGCCATGGTCGGCGCGAATTTCGCGTTCAACCACGCGGCGCGAAGACGCTCCGAATACAGCGTGCGGCTGTGCTTTTCGAGTTGGTCGACGGCTCGTTGTTCCTGCCCGAATCCCTTGACGACGCGCACGCCCGTGACGGTTTCCTCGACATGTTGGGCGAGGTCGGCGGCCCGCTGCTGCGCGGACCATGTTGCGGCGAAGAGCATCGGTCGCATCAGGAACACCACCAGCCCGACTGCGGGGATGACGGCGACAGCGACGAGAGTCAACAGCGGCGAGAGCCACGCCATGATGCCGATCGCGAGCACGAATTGCAGGAGCGCACCCGCGGACATGGGCACCATCGCGAGCAAACCCTGGACGAGTTGTAGATCGGTGATGGACCGGGATACCACCTGGCCTGTGCGGATCTGATCCTGCCCGCGTCCGTCGAGGCGTTGCAGCGAGCCGAGCAGGGCGAGCCGCAAGTCGTGTTGAACATCGAGCGAGAGTCGGCCGGCAAGCATCCGTCGGCCGTACTGGCACGCGAAGCGCACGACCGCGAGCAGCGCGATCGCCAGCGCGGCGAACCCGATCACCTTGCCTGGGTTCTCCTGGCTTGCGGCGTCGAGCGCATAGCGGGTCAGAAGAGGAAACGAGATGTCGATCGCCGAAGCGATGACGGTCACCAGAAGCGCGCCGATGGCAACTCTTCGGTGCAACCAGCATGCGTGCGCCAAGCGGCGGATCCAGCCCGGAGCTCGATCGACCTCTCCAGCTACCGGACTGTCCGTGTTGATCGTGTTCATCGAGATCCACGGTAGACCCGGCCCCAGACAGCCTTTTCAGGTGATGTCTCGGGTCCTGGTCCGCAGCCAACCGAGCCCGCAGAACAGAACCACCCAAGCTGCCAGCATCATCGGGCCGCTCGGCCAGGACGCAAACGCGTCGACGTCGATCGACGGGGCCGCATTGATGATCGTGCCGATCGTGGCCGACACCGGAAGCGCGGCCCCGACCCCGCCGAGATCCATCGCGAGCAGCACTGCGCGGACGATCCATTCACCGAAGACGAACCACAGGATGACCGAGAGGGCACCGGCCATCGACGAACCGGTGAGCAGTGCCACCCCGGCGCCGAGCAGTGCCCACAGAGCGCACGCCAGAATGCCTGCGGCGCAGATGGCGAAGAGATCGGTGGTGAAGCTGAAGTCCCGGCCGAAGAGCAACATCGCGCCGATGCTGACTACTTCGACCGCCAACGCGTAGCCGACGGCGAATACCGCGACGACGGCAAGTTTTGCGCCGAGAACTCCGTCACGGCCGCGAGCTGTGAGGAACGTCGTGGTGAGAGTTTTGTAGCCGAATTCGGATCCGGCGGTGAGTGCTCCGAAGACAGCCGCGAACACCAGGACAAGCGTGTTGGAGACACCGAGGCTGACGCCGGTGGACACGACATCGACGTCGAAGGTGGTGTCTGCCGAATCGGCCACGGCTTCGACGAACGTCCTGGTGGAGGCAGCAATCAGCACGGCCACGACGACCGGTGCGATGGCCAGTGCCCACCAGTAGCGCAGGGTGAGAACTTTGAGTGTCTCCGCGCGCACGAGCGTGGTCATCGGTGTCCTCCGGAAGGTCCGTATGCGGCAGGGCCGTAATAGCCCGGTCCGGAACCGGGACCGGGTGGGCGGTGGTATCCGACCTGGGGAACCGCGTACTGCGGTGTTGTCATCGCGAGGAACAGTTGCTCGAGATCTGCGCCTTCGGTTGCGACGCCGAAGATCGTGACACCGGCGGCGGATGCCACCGGTGGGAGCACCGACGTGTCGGTGCCGCCCACGGCGAGCCGTCCGTCCTGCGTGATCTGGGCGTCGATGATTCCGCGAGCGGCCAATGCCGTGGCGAGGAGCGCTGGGTTGGAACACGAGACGAGCAGTCGACTGCGCTGCGAGCGGCGAAGTTCGTCCATGGTCCCTTGGTAGACGAGTGAGCCGGCGCTGACGATGACCACGCTGTCGACGGTCGCTTCCACTTCACGAAGCGCGTGACTCGAGATCAGAACCGTTCGGCCGGAACCGGCGAAGGTCTGCAGGAACTGACGAAGCCACGCCATGCCCTCGGGGTCGAGTCCGTTCGCGGGTTCGTCGAGCACGAGGATCTCGGGATCACCGAGCATCGCGGTGGCAAGGATCAGGCGTTGGCGCATCCCGAGCGAGAAGGTGCCGGTCTTGTGGACTCCGACCGATCTCAGACCGACCATGTCCAGCACCTGCGCCGCGCGCTGAGTCGGCATGCCGATAGCGGCCGCGTAGATCTCGAGGTGACCGAGCGCCGTTCGTTTCGGATGGAGACTGCCGACGTCGAGTACTGCGCCGACGGTCCGAGCCGGGTTGGGCAGCAAACGCATCGGGGTGCCGTTGATCGTGGCCGATCCCGACGTCGGTGACACCAGTCCGAGGAGCATCCGCAACGTGGTCGTCTTGCCCGAACCGTTCGGGCCGAGAAACCCGGTGATCGAGCCCGCCTGAACGTCGAAGCTCAGGTCGTTGACCGCGCGCGCCGCCTTGAACGTCTTCGTCAACCCACGAATCTCGATGGGGGCAGAGAAGGATCCCATTGCGGTGTTCGTCAATGCTGCTCCCGGGTCGGCGGCGAATACGTGATGCGAGCCTACGGCCCGGACGGCTATCTGCGGATGGCCCGGCGTGTCTCTGTCTGGGGAAGCACTGCGGCATCGTCGGCAGGCATCACGATCAGGTGGTCGGTCCACCTGGCCGGTGCCGGTCCGAAGGCTTCGCGCGCATTCTTGACGACGCCCTTGCCGATTGCACGGTTGCCCGCACCGCCGATGACCGCACCGATTCCGGCCGGAACGAGCTTGCCGAGGATCAGTGCGCTGCGCTTGGCGGCGTACTTGGTCACGAATTTCCGCACGAGGGTGCTGTTCATTCCCCTCATCGTGGGTCCGGGAATCTTGCTCGTGATTGCCGTTCCCCAGTTCTTGGCTGTGATTCCGGTGGCCTTCTGCACGATCTCCATACCGGATTCGCCGAGGGCGACTGCCAGGACCAGGGCACGTCGTTGCTGGTGATCCTGTACGGAGATTCCATGCACTGACGCAATTGCCAACGTCAGCAGCGCTGACGCCTCGAGGAAGAAAGCCGATTCCGCACCGACGGCAGCGATGGACGCGACCGTTCCGACGCCCGGCACGGCGGCGGTGGCGCCGACGGCACTGCCGCTTCCGGTCACGGCGAGAATGAACATCTTCTCCATCCGCTCGACGATCTGAGCGGGTGACTCGTCGGGGTGGGCCTTACGGACATGGTTGACGTATTTGGCCACTGCGGGCGCTTGCAGGCGGCTTCCGTTGTCGAGAACGGAAACGAGGACCTTCTCGATACGCCCGCTGTCGTTGTTCGTCGACTTGCTCATTGCTGCCCCTCCACAGTTGTCCTCCTCTGAAGCGAGGTGGACCGTATCTCGAGAATAGGTGAAGTTTTCGCTGGCGGCGGTGATCACCGGGGCCATAGGCTCGTACGAGACTCGGTTTTCTTCGTGAGTTTTCCCAGGCAGGAGTTCGAGTGTTATGACCGCCACTTCGGAATCTCGTTCGACGACCATCTGGCCGACGCTGCGCTACCTCGACGCCCGTGCGGCAATCCACTTTCTGGTGAGCACCTTCGGTTTCGTGGAGAAGGCCGTCTACGGAGAGGGAGACGTGGTGGACCACGCCCAACTCGACTGGCCGGGCGGTGGCGGCATCATGTTGGGTTCGCCGCGCACCGATTCTGCGATCGCCGGCCTGCCGCCTGGAATCGGTTCGGTGTACATCGTCGTGGACGACGCGGACGCCGCCGATGCACTCCACGAACGCGCTGTCGCGGCGGGCGCCACGATCACGCAGGGATTGCGCGACGAGGACTACGGTTCGCGGGGGTTCACCTGCCGTGATCCCGAAGGTGTGTACTGGAGTTTCGGCACGTACGCAGGGGAGTAGCCCCCCGCGACCTACCTGGTGGCCCAGTGCTCTGCCGGAACCACTTCCGACGGGATGGGCGGATGAGGTGGTGTGCCGTCCCCGAACGGTCGGCCACCCAACTGTTCGCGTCCGTGCGGTTCGAGCCAGTGTGTCAATTCCGGTCCCTTGGGCACGATTCCGGAGGGATTGATCTCGGAATGCACGATGTAGTAGTGCGCTTTGATCTGTGTGAAGTCGATGGTGTCACCGAATCCGGGGGTTTGGAACAGATCGCGCGCGTAGTCCCACAGCACCGGCATCTCGCTGAGTTTGCTTCTGTTGCACTTGAAGTGGCCGTGATAGACGGGATCGAACCGCGCCAGCGTGGTGAACAGGCGCACATCGGCTTCGGTGATGGTGTCGCCCACCAGGAAACGTTGCCGGGCAAGACGTTCGGTGAGCCAGTCGAGGCGAGCGAACAGCGTGTCGTATGCCTCGTCGTACGCCTGCTGTGAACCGGCGAAACCGCAGCGGTAGACGCCGTTGTTGACGTCGCGAAAAACGTACTCGGCCACTTCGTCGATTTCGTTTCGCAAGGGCTCCGGGTACAGATCCGGTGCGCCTTCGCGGTGGTACTTCTTCCATTGCGTCGAGAAGTCGAGGGTGATCTGTGGGTAGTCGTTCGTGATCACCTTGCCCGTGGCGATCTCCACCATGGCGGGCACCGTGATTCCCCTGGGGTAGTGGGGATCTCGGGCGAAGTATGCGTCCTGCAGTCGCGGGATCTTCAGTACGGGATCGACGCCGCCCGGGTCGAGATCGAAAGTCCAGCTTCGCTTGTCGTGAACCGGACCGCAGATGCCCATCGACAGTACGTCTTCGAGGCCGAGTAAGCGGCGGACGATGATGGCGCGGTTTGCCCACGGGCAGGCACGTGCCACGATCAACCGGTATCGCCCGGGTTCGACGGGGTACCCGTCGCGGCCGTCCTCGGTGATCCGGGTCGGGATGTAGTTGGTGTCGCGTTTGAATTCACGACCCTCTTCGACGAATGTCGGTTCGCTCGCGCCGTCTTCCGTACTCATCTGCGGTCCCTCTCGTTCGAGTGTCAACTGGGCAGGTGCACGTGTACCCGAGCGTATGCCCCCAGAACGTCGAATTTGGCTTTACGTGGAAGCGTCGCTCCGATCGCACTGCCGCGACTTGTGCGTAGCTGCGGGATCAATCCGGAATCGAGAGCGTCCTCCGCAGCGAGAAGCGTTACTGCGCAGCCGATTCCGTGACGGCGATGCGCTGGAGCAGTCAGGGTCGTGAGATCTGCCACGAATCCCTGAAATTCGGAGTACGCCGCGCATCCGAGCACCTCGGTGGAATCGGTGAGGGCGGTGAACCACCGCGCCCGGTTCCCGAGGTCGGCTGTGGTGCTGTCGTCGGGTGGGCACAGCGCAGCGACGGCGAGGGCATCGTCGATGTCGTGGGAAATCAGTAGTTGCTCGTCGGGTGGCGCGTCCGTGTAGTCGCCGAGGAAAGCGAGATCGACGGGGCCGGTGATTCGGCCGCCGTGATCGCCGGCGATCTCGAGCAGACGCGCCGGTTGCAGCAGGGCGTCGACGGAGATGTCCTCGGTGCGCTCGATGAACCACTGCGGCCCGACGATTGCACCTGAGCCTGCCAGATCGAGAACGTGGATGTCGTCGCCGACGACGCGGGCCGTGTGTCCCGGCCGAAGTGCCGAGTCGCCGAGGCCCAGTTCACGTGCCCAAGCGAGTCGGATGATGTCGAGGTGATGTTCGTCCACTCGCTACAGGCTAGTCCGATTCGAACGGGTTGATCGAGATGGACAGAGGTCGTATATTCCATGTGGACTATTTCAGGTGGAATAGTCAAGAAATAGTCAATTGCGGCTTGTCAGGGAGGGGGACTCATGGGTGACGTGTCACTGACGCCTCTGGGAATCACCGTTCTGGGCCTGCTGTCCGAGCGTTCGATGCATCCGTACGAGATGTATCAACTGGCCTCGGTTCGCCGGGGCGATCAGTTGGTGAAGATCAAGCCGGGATCGCTCTATCACACGGTTTCCCGGTTGGAGAAGCAGGAACTTCTGGCTTCGATCGGGACCGATCGTGAGGGCAACCGGCCCGAACGGACGACGTACGAGATCACCGCCCGGGGCCGTGAGGCCCTCGAGCATCAACTACGTGAGATGTTGGCGGTTCCGGTGCGGGAGTATCCGCGGTTGCCGCTCGCGCTCGCCGAAATGCACAACCTCTCCGCGTCCACCGCGTGTCAGATGCTTCGAATTCGTCTCGCGCACCTCGACAAGACGATCGCGAAATTCGAGGCCGACTACGAAGCGCTGAAGGCGGCGGAAAAACCACGAATCTTCACGGTGGGCGCGGACTACGCCCACGCACTGACCGTCGCCGAAAGAGAGTGGATCGGCGCGTTGGTGACAGACATCGAGAGCGGCGAAATGCCCTGGCTCTCACAAGAACTTCTCGACCGGCTGGCCGGCTCCGCAGGCTCGTCCGCACTACCTAAGGACTGAAGATGGAAAAGCAGGTCAATCCCTGGCACGCGCTGTGGGCGCTGTGTATCGGGTTCTTCATGATTCTGGTGGACAGCACCATCGTCGCTGTCGCCAACCCTGCGATCATGGAGGACCTCGGCACCGACATCAACAAGGTCGTCTGGGTCACCAGCGCGTACCTGCTGGCGTACGCGGTGCCGCTGCTCGTCACCGGCCGGCTCGGTGACAGGTTCGGACCGAAGAACCTGTACATGATCGGCCTCGTACTGTTCACCGGCGCTTCACTGTGGTGTGGTCTGTCCGGCAGCGTCGAGATGCTCATCGTGGCAAGAGCTTTCCAGGGTCTGGGCGCCGCAATGATGACGCCTCAGACGATGGCCGTCATCACACGCACGTTCGCGCCGAACAAGCGTGGCGCCGCAATGGGCCTGTGGGGCGCGGTTGCCGGTGTTGCGACGCTGGTCGGTCCGCTTGCCGGTGGTGTGTTGGTCGACAATCTCGGCTGGGAATGGATCTTCATCGTCAACGTCCCGGTCGGTGTCATCGCATTCCTCCTCGCGTGGAAGCTTGTTCCGTCGTTGCCGACCAGCGAGCACAAGTTCGACATTCCCGGCGTGATTCTCAGCGCCGCAGGCATGTTCCTGCTCGTGTTCGGAATCCAGGAAGGCAGTTCGTACGACTGGAACGGATTCGTCTGGAGCCTGATCGGCGCCGGTGTGGTGTTGCTCGCGGTGTTCGTGTTCTACCAGTCGCGCAACAAGAACGAGCCCTTGCTCCCACTCGAACTCTTCAAGGACCGCAACTTCTCGCTCGCCAACGTCGCCATCACCGCGATGGGCTTCGCGATCACGTCGATGGTCCTTCCGCTGATGTTCTACACCCAGGCAGTTCGCGGACTCTCCCCGACGCAGTCGGCGCTCCTCCTCGTTCCGATGGCCGTGCTGACCGGCATTTTTGCGCCGATCATCGGCAAGCTCGTCGACAAGACGCATCCGCGCTACATCGCGGGCACCGGCTTCCTGCTGTTCGCGATCGCCCTGGGCTGGCTGGCATTGGTTATGTCTCCCGACGTCGCGATCTGGGAACTGCTCCTGCCGATCGGCCTGATCGGCTTCGCCAACGCATGCATCTGGTCGCCGCTCGCGGCCACCGCCACACACAACCTGCCTCCGATGCAGGCCGGCGCCGGCGCCGGCGTCTACAACACCACCCGGCAGGTGGGTGCGGTTCTCGGCAGTGCCGCGATCGGAGCACTGATCACCGCACGATTGGCGGCTCAGGGTCTGACCGGCGGCAGTTCCGAAGCCGGAGTGGGTCACCTACCCGAGTTCGTCCGTGAACCGTTCAGCACGGCGATGTCGGAGTCGATCTGGCTGCCCGCAGGCGTGCTGCTCATCGGCTTCGTCGCTTCGGTGTGCTTCGCTCGGCCTCTGCGCGGCGACGCACACGACGACGCGATGGCCGTCAGTGCCGAAGCGCGTCGGGAAACATCACTGCACGATTGAGATAGTCGCTCGGGTCCAGGGCTCGCTTGATCGCCCACATCGTGGCTATGTCCTCCGCAGAGAGGGCCAGGTTCAGATAGTTGCGTTTGAGCGAGCCCACCCCGTGCTCGGAACTGACGTTTCCGCCGTGGTCGCGAACCAGTTCGAGGACGCTGCGGTACACGGTGTCGGCGTTCGGGCAGTTCAGGACGTTGAGGTGGATGTTTCCCTCGGCGACATGTCCGAAGAGGATCGGAATTGCCTCGGGGGCACGACTCGCGATCACCGCCGCGGCGTCCTCGGCGAAGGTGGCAAGCGAGTCCAGCGGCAGCGCCGCGTCGAATTTCAGTGGGGGACCGAACAGTCCGACCACTTCGGCGAAACACTCCCGCGCCGCCCACAAACGCGTCGAGCCGGGATCGTCGACCGCCACTGCCGGGGTCTGCGGTGGGTCGATGCGTTCGAGCAGCTCGGCCAGGTCTTCCAGCGGATCGTGGGCCGCGGACACCTCGGCGAGCAGGTACCACGGTCGCCCCGTCGGCACCGCGGCGTTCAAATGGCGTGCGGCCAGTTCGAGACCACGGCCGTCCACCAACTCCAGTGCGTCGACGCCGTCGAGAGTGCGCAACGTACGCCCCGCGTCCACGACGTCTTGCAGTCGGTCGAAACCGGTCAGCGTCGTGACCCGGTGAGTCGGTACCCGTCGTAGTTTCAGATCGACTGCCGTGACCACACCAAGAGTTCCCTCGCTGCCCACCCACAGTGCGGGCAGGTTGTATCCGGAATTGTCGGACAACACTTTCGGTGACCGGCGCACAGGAGTTCCGTCGGGGAGTACCACCTCGAGTCCGAGCACCTGTTCGGCCATGTTCCCGTATCGAACCGTGTGCAGGCCACCGGCATTGGTGGAGACCATGCCGCCGATCGTCGCAGTGTCCCGCGAGGCTATGTCGACACCGAACTTCAAACCGGCGGCGGCGGCCGCCGAATGTACCTGCGCGAGTGTCGCTCCCGCACCGACGGTGATCCGACCGGCGGCAACATCGACTTCGCCGATCGCCTCGAGGCGTTCGGTGGAGAGCAGGACGTCGTCGTGCTCGGGCACCGTCCCGGCGACCAGACCGGTTCGCCCGCCCTGAATGGTGACCGGTACGCCGCGCGAGCGGCACACGTTCAGCACTGCCGAGACTTCGGCGGTATTTCCGGGTCGGACCAGAGCGCTGGCGCGCCCGCTGTAGCGCCCTGTCTGGTCGGTGGAACGGGTCGCCAACACGTCGGCGTCGTCGACGACGAACCGGTGTCCCACAACGTCCGCGAGTGCATTTCTCAGACCGTCCACCCGACGATCGTAGGCCGGTTCGATGTGGCAGTGTGGCGGCATGACTGCTCCCGAATCGAATCCCACCCGTCTCGAGCGCTTCACCACCGATGGTGGTGCCGAGGTGGCTGTCCTGACGTTCGCGCACGGACCACTCAATCTGTTCGATCAGGCCATGTTCGACGCCGTCATCGCCGATGTTGCAGCGCTGACCGAAAACCCACCGCGCGCTGTGCTTCTGTGCGCCGAGGGCAAGGTCAACTCGGCCGGCGTCGACGTCCATGTGTTCGACGGACTGAACCCGGAGCAGGGAGCGGAATTGTGGCGCGAACTGTTCGCCCAGATCTGCCATCCGCTCGAGGCGTTGCCGTGCCCGGTCATCTACGCGGCGCACGGGCTGACGCTGACTGCTGCCTTCGAGATCTCCTTGGCCTGCGACATCATCCTCGCGGCGCCGAAGGCGAAGTTCGGACTGGTCGAGACAGTGGTCGGTCTGACGCCGTCCATGGGTGGACCGCAGCGTTTGGCCGAGCGCGCCGGTTCCGGACGGGCTCGGGAGTTGGTCATGACCGGCGATCTCTACGACGCCGCAACCCTGCACTCGTGGGGCGTCGTCAATGCAGTTCACGACGATGTCGATGCTGCGGCGCGTGCCCTGGCGGCCCGGTTGGCGGACGGGCCCACGCGAGCCCACGACGCCACCAAGCAGATCGTGGCGGCCTGGCGTTCCGGTGGGATCGCCCACGCGGATTCGGTGACTCCCGGGGTGTCCGGTGCGCTGTTCGCCACCGATGACCTACGCGGCGCTGTCCGCAGTTTCCTCGACGTCGGACCGGGCAAAGCGGTCTACTCCGGAAAGTAAGTTTGCGACGATTATCGCCAGAGACCTCCACGAACTGTGATCCACGTCATATAGTCGAATGGCCGGTGGGTTGTCAGTGACGTGGAGGTATCGATGCGGTCGACGCTTGTGGAATACCCGTGTTCGACTCAGCTCCTCGCCGACGCCCGTGTCACCCGTGCGGGTGACGGGGTGCTTCGGTACAGCCAACTCGACCCGTCGCTGTCCGAACTCCTCGATATCGCCGTTCATCGATTCTCCTCACGCATCGCGGTGGAGGAGGTCGACGGCGAACAGGTCACCTTCGCGGAGTTGTGGGCCGAGGCGTCGCGGGTCGCAGGCGGGCTGAAGTCGCGAGGCGTCGAGATCGGGGACCGTGTGGCCATTCGCGTCGCCGCCGGGGTGAGGTGGATGGAGGCGTGCCTCGGCGTCATTCTCGCCGGCGGTGTTCCAGTCTCCGTGGGTGTTCATCTGAGCGACGACGCGGCGGACTTCGTCATCGCGGACAGTGGCTCGGTGTTGGTGCTCGACGGGGAACTCCCACACGGTGTTCCGTTCATCGACGACGGTGCCGCCCCGGAGGAGATGGCGATCCTCGCGTACACCGCCGATTCTTCGGGCGAAATGCTGGGCGTCGAGTTGAGCAACGAGAACGTGCTCTCCGCCATCGTCGGCATTCTGCACTCGCGCGATTACGGCGTCGAAGGTGTGCGCAATCTGTTGGTGGACAATGACTTCAAGTCGGTACGGCAATTCGTGCACGTGCTCGCGACGTTGGTGGTCGGTGGAACGGTGGTCCTCGCCGGCGACTTCTGGCGTGAGAGTGTGCATACCGTCGACATCGTGACCGGGCGGCCCGAGGACCTGCTCGAGCCTCGGTTGCTCACCCTCGGGCCGGCGGCGCGTGCCGGTTCGAGGTCGGTGCAGTGGATCGATTGCAGCGGGTCGCCGATCACGGTCGAACAGGAAGCCAAGCTGCTGACCCTGTTCCCGGCTGCTCGGCATGTGATCGGGTGGGGCAAAACCGAGACCTGTGGGGCTGGTCTCATTCTGCCAACCGAGTCGGCACCCACCCACCTCGGAAGCGTCGGAATCGCTTTCGGTGGAATGGAAGTGGCGTTGTACGGCCCGGATGCTCCAGGTGGTTTCGGTGAGTTGCTGTGCCGTGGACCGAGTGTCACGCGTCGGTATTGGAACTCGCCGCAAGCGACCTCGACGAGGTTCACCCAGGGGTGGTTCTGCACTCACGACACCGCGCAGATCGACCCCGATGGCTTCGTCCGTATTGTCGAACGCAACGTCGCGTAGTCACGCGAGCGTGGTCGACAAACGAGAGGGACATCATGGCGGACGAGGTTCTCACCGAGCGGCGCGGGCGGACACTGATCATCACCATCAACCGGCCCGAGGCGCGTAACGCCATCAACTCGGCGGTCAGTCACGCATTGGCCGCTGCGGTCGAAGAGCTCGATGCGGACGACGATCTGTCCTTGGCGGTGCTGACAGGGGCCGGCGGAAACTTCTGTGCCGGTATGGATCTGAAGGCATTCGTGGCCGGCGAGAACGTACTCGTGCCGGGACGCGGTCTCGGATTCACGGAAGGGCCGCCGCGTAAGCCGATCATTTCGGCGGTCGAGGGCTTCGCGTTGGCAGGCGGCACGGAACTCGTGCTTGCCACCGACCTGGTGGTCGCGTCGTCCGAAGCGAAGTTCGGTATCCCGGAGGTCAAGCGAGGGCTGGTCGCAGGTGGAGGCGGATTGTTGCGCCTGCCCAAGCGGATTCCGTACCAGAAGGCATTGGAACTGGCCCTGACCGGTGACAGTTTCACAGCCGAGGAGGCCTACCGCTACGGCTTCGTGAACACGTTGACCGAGCCGGGTAAGGCGCTCGAAGGCGCGCTGGAGCTGGCTGATCGCATCACCCGCAACGGACCGCTCGCGGTTGCGGTCACCAAGGAGATCATCGTCAAGGCCGGCGGTTGGTCCGACGACGAAGCTTTCGCGAAGCAGTTGCAGGTCATGGCGCCGGTGTTCGCGTCCGAAGATGCACGCGAGGGCGCGACGGCGTTCGCCGAGAAGCGCGCCCCGGTCTGGGAGGGGCGGTAACACCGACATGGCTACACCTGTCGCAGAGCTGCACATGCACATCGAGGGTTCTCTGGAACCCGAACAGATTTACCGACTTGCCGAGCGCAATCGAATGGACTTGCCGTACAAGGACATCGACGATCTGAAGTCGAGGTACGAGTTCACCGATCTGCAGTCGTTCCTCGATCTCTACTTCGCCAACATGGCCGTCCTGCGCACCGCGGAGGATTTTGCCGACCTGACGCGAGCGTACTTCCGCCGTGCGGCTGCCGCCGGCGTCGCGCATGCCGAGTTCTTCTTCAATCCACAGGCGCACGTGGTCCGTGGTGTTCCGCTGACCGAGGTCCTGGACGGGATCATGGATGCGGTGGCATCGAGTGAGCGCGAGTTCGGGCTCAGCAGCGCGGCAATCGCCGCCATCCTCCGAGATCAGCCCGTCAAGGACGCCGAGGAGATCTTCTCCGAGATAATTCGCCTGCAGGCTCCGATCGTCGGGCTCGGACTCGACTCCGCGGAGGTCGGCAACCCGCCGTCACTGTTCGAGGACGTGTTCGCCCGCGCGCGTGCCGAGGGTTTGCACGTTGTGGCTCACGCCGGTGAAGAGGGACCGCCCGAGTACATCTGGCAGGCGCTCGACATTCTCGGCGCCGAGCGGATCGACCACGGAGTCCGGGCACTCGAGGATCCTGCCCTGATCGAGCGTCTGGTCGACGAGGAGATTCCACTGACGGTCTGCCCGTTGTCGAACGTTCGTCTGCGGGTGTTCGATTCGCTGTCGGATCATCCGCTTCGATCGATGCTCGAGATGGGTTTGATCGTCACGGTCAACTCCGACGACCCGGCCTACTTCGGGGGATATGTCGACGACAATTTCACCGAACTGGGCCGAGCCCTGGGTCTGACGGAGGCCGAGCGAGACACCCTCGCCCGGAACTCGATCAAAGCCTCGTTTGCGAGCGATGCGCGAAAAGCGGAACTGCTGCGGCACTGACCGTCAGTCGCCGAGTACCTGACGCAAGTACTCGTTGTCGAACACACGATTCGCGTCGTACTTGTCTCGAACGGCGACAAAGTCGTCGAGTCGGTCGTACGTAGGACGCAGGTCGTCGACGGTCCGGTTGTGCATTTTTCCCCAATGCGGCCGGCCGTCGACGGCGCGCGCGATGGCTTCCACCGCGGCGAAGTATTCGGTTTCGGGTCGGCGGTGGTACTGGTGTACCGCGATGTATGCGGTGTCGCGTCCGTGAGCAGTGGAGAGCCAGAGGTCGTCGGCGGCAGCGAAACGTACTTCGACGGGGAAAGCGACGTTGGTTCCGGACTTCTTCATCCAGCGATCGATTTCGTGAAGTGTCTCGGTGACGTGTTCGCGCGGAATCGCGTACTCCATCTCCTTGAACTTCACGCGGCGCGAAGACGCGAATACCCGGTAGCTGCGATCGGTGAACTCGCGGGCGCCGAGCAATCGGGACGACACGTTGTTGATTCTCGGGATCGCGGCCGGTGCCAGGGTGGCAACGCGGTTGACACCTTCGAAGAGTGTGTTCGAGAGGAGTTCGTCGTCGACGAACGCGCGGACCTTGCCCACCGGATCGGGTTCGGTATCTCCGGGGAGTCGCGTATTGCTCTTCGTCAGGACACGATCGGTGTGCGGAAACCAGTAGAACTCGAAGTGGTCCAAGCCCAGACGATCGCTCTCGAGGGTGTCCAGTATGTGAGACAGCGTGTCGGGTTCCTCGATTGCGCGAAGTGTGAATCGCGGGACGCAGGCGAGAGTGATCTTCGAAATGATGCCGATTGCGCCCAATCCGAGGCGGCCTGCTTCGAACAATTCGACGTTTTCGTCGGCGCTTGCGGTAACGACGGATCCGTCGGCGAGAACGATCTCGATTCCGCGAATCTGCGTGGCGATACCGCCGAATCGTGCGCCGGTGCCGTGTGTGCCGGTGGACGTCGCGCCGGCCAGTGACTGGACGTCGATGTCACCGAGATTGGCCATCGCATATCCGCGTTGCCACAAGGCGTCGTTGAGAGCATGAAGGCGAGTGCCTGCAAAAACAGTGACCAGCGCACCGTCGTCGGTCGGTGTGATCGAGTCGATTCCGCTCAAGTTGTCCAGGCTGACGAGGACACCGTCAGTGACCGCGACACCGGTGAACGAGTGGCCGGCGCCGACGGCCTTCACACGTTGGCCACGCGAGGCGGCCTCGGCGACCAACGACGAAAGTTCAGGGGTATTTGTCGGCGTCGCAAAGCGACGCGGCGCGGCGCTTTGAGTGCCCGCCCAGTTCTGCCAAGTGTCCGAAGCCATTACGCAATAATGTACTTGGACGGTCGTCCAGGCAAGTATTGCGCGAAGATTTTGTCATTTGCGTTCTACGATCATTGGATGCTGAACAGGCTCCCGGCGGACGAACGCCGCACACAATTGGTCGAGTCCGCCTTGTCTATTGCGGAACAGCGCGGTGTCAGTTCTGTGACGGTAAGGGCGGTGGCAGAGGAGGCCGGGGTATCGCTCGGCGTCGTTCATTACTGCTTCGAGAGCAAGGAAGCGCTGATCGCGGCAATGGGTGAAACGCTCATTCTGCAACTCAGTGCGTCGATGCAGTATGCGTTCGCGCAGGTCCGCCACGCGCCGGATCTCAGTGGCGTGCAGGGGCTCAGGGAATTGCTGCACATCGGCCTGACCGGAATGTGGCCGACCATCGAGGCAACCCCGGATCGTCAGTTGTTGACCTACGAAATTACCGCGCAGGCACTGCGTAGTCGCAATCTCGGAGCCGAACGTGCTGGGGCGGTTGCATTTGAGCAGTACCGAATAATGGATGAGCTCGCGGTGTCGTTTCTCGAAGAGTGCGCCAAGATATCGGGCACGGTGTGGACGGAGCCGTTGAGTTCGATTGCGCGACTGAGTCTTGCAATGATCGACGGCCTTGTTCTGCGATGGCTGGTCGATCGTGACTCCGACGCGACTATTGCCGAGTTCGGAGAAATGGTTCAGGTAATCGCCAATAAAGCAGTGGTCGCGCCTCAGTAGAACCGCCATCCTGGACATACGTCCAGGATTGGTGATTGACTGGTCGCACGCCGCGACGATTGGATCATCTGTGACCAGGACCCTTGATCGACTCACTGCTGCCACGCGAGAACTCGACCCGCCTCTGGCTGCTCTGGATCTGACCACACTGCGCAGTAATGCAGCCGACCTGGTGCGCCGTGCCGGTGGAACCCCGGTGCGAGTGGCGAGCAAATCGGTTCGTTGTCGGACGGTTCTGGCTGAAACTCTCGGCGACACACTGACCGCGTCCGGCGGATTCCGCGGAATCATGGCGTACTCACTGCGCGAGGCTCTGTGGCTGGTCGGGCTGGGCGCACGGGACATCCTGATGGGGTACCCGACCGCCGATCGTGGCGCCATCGCGGATCTCGCTGCCGACGACACCGCTCTCGCATCGATCACCTTGATGGTCGACGACGATGCGCAGTTGGACCTCATTCGTTCGGCGTCGACGGGAGATGCGCCTGTCCGGGTGTGTCTCGACGTCGACGCGTCACTGCGGATCGGTCCGATTCATCTAGGCGTACGACGCTCGCCGCTGCGCGAACCTGCCGCGGTCGCCGCACTCGCGGCGCGTGCGCGCCAACGCGGATTCTCCGTCGTCGGAGTGATGTTCTACGAAGCCCAGATCGCCGGCCTCCCGGACACCAGCGCTCCGATCGGTTGGGTCAAGAAGGCCTCTGCCCGCGAACTGGCGTCCAGAAGGGGCGCTGTGGTCGCGGCCGTCACCGATGCCGTGGGTGCACTCGAGATCGTCAACAGCGGCGGTACGGGGTCGCTGGAGGTCAGCTCGGCCGATCCTGTGGTGACCGAGGTAACAGCAGGCTCCGGACTGTACGTACCGACCCTGTTCGACCGCTACCGTGCCTTCCGTCCCGATCCGGCGCTGTTCTTCGCGCTGTCGGCCGTGCGCAAACCGACGCCGTCGGTCACGACCCTGTTCGGTGGCGGATACATCGCGTCCGGACCTGCGGGAGCCACCCGCGTTCCGTCACCGGTCTGGCCCGCTGGTCTCAAACTGCTCCGCAACGAAGGGGCAGGCGAAGTCCAGACGCCGGTCACCGGGAAGGAAGCCGGAAACATCGCGATCGGCGACCGCGTGTGGTTCCGTCACGCCAAAGCCGGCGAGCTGTGCGAGCGCTTCGACCGCGTGTACGTGGTCGAAGCCGACGGCACCCGAACCTCGGTTCCCACCTATCGCGGCGAAGGGCAGTGCTTCGGGTAGGGAAGTGTTTCGGGTAAGACAGGCTTCGGCTAGCTCGTCAGCCTCATGAACGCGCCCAGTTCGACCAATCCCGCAGGCGTACTGGGCATGTACTGCGTCAACGCGTGCGATCGAACGATGATCGCGCACCACTTGCCGCGTGAGACAGCAACATTGAGACGGTTTCGCGACAGCAGGAACGACATCCCTCGCGGGACGTCCTCGACGGCAGATGCGGCCATCGACACGATTGCCACCGCAGCCTCGCGGCCCTGGAACTTGTCGACGGTCCCGACCTCGACCTCCGTGAGACCGGCCTCGGTGAGATCGCGCTCGACGGTGCCCACCTGGGCGTTGTACGCCGCGACCACGAGAATGTCCGACTGCTCCAGCGGCCTGGTTCCCTCGAACTCGCTCGGGTCGGTCCAAGGCGTGCCGAGAAGGCCCTGGATCTGGCGAACGATTTCCTGGGACTCTTCCGGGGAGTAGGTGGAATTGCCGCGGTGATCGACGAACACCGTGTGTACTCCGGCAGCGAGTCCGTCGAGCTTCCTTGCCGCACTGACGGTTTCCTGGGAACGCAGCTTGCCCTCGTACGACAATGCGGACACGGGCGCACACAGATCCGGGTGCATCCGCCACGTTTTCTCGAGGAAGTAGCCGAGTTCGGGTGGCAGTGCGCCGTGTCCCTCGGCGAGCCAACCGAGTGCCGATTCGTCGACAGGTTCGGGGTGAGTACCTTGGCTCACCTGCGGCAACTGCTGCGGGTCGCCCAGCAGCAACAGGTTTCGCGCGGAAATCGCGACGGCAATGGTGTTCGCCAGCGCGAATTGACCTGCCTCGTCGACCACGAGCAAGTCCAAACTGCCGGCGGGAACACGATCGGTGTTCGCGAAGTCCCACGCAGTGCCGCCGATGACGCAGCCGACGCCTTCCGCTTCGGCGATGAATCCGGCGTATTCCTCGGACGCGATGTCCTGCCATTCCGCGGTCTTGCTGCGGCTGCCCTTCTTTGCGACCAGTGCGGGGTCCACGCCGGCCTTCAGAATGCCGCCGAGCATGTTCTCGACCACCGAATGTGATTGTGCCACCACGCCGATTCGCCAATGGTGTTGTTCGATCAGTGTCTTGACGACACGAGCGCCCGTGTAGGTTTTGCCGGTACCGGGAGGACCTTGCACCGCCACGTAGGAATCGTCGAGGTCGAGAAGTGCGGCGGTGATGGCGTCGGCGTAGTTGTTGTCGGTGCCGACAGGTGGCAGCGCTGAACCCGAGAGGGTTCTCGGGGTGCTGCGCCTGAGAATGTCGACTGCCGCGATGTGTGGCAGTTCGGGCAGGCTCTCGCTGGCGTCGGACGCGGCAGCGGCGATGGACTTCTCCATGCGTCCGGTGGGAATCGGACGACCAGGTGCCAACGCGACCGGGGAATCGATGTATTCGTCACCGCTGAGCAGTTCTTCCACGGTGACCACGTCGAGCCCTTCGGACTTGACGACGGCGGTGACCTTGACGCTGCTGGTGCCGCGCTGGGTGGGGTTCTCGCTTGCAACGGCATCCGGGGAGGGGGTTGCGTAGAGCGCGAAAAGATCACTGCCCGGGCTCAAAGACGTTCCGGTGCCGAAACTTCCGGTCAATTGGATGTGGCGACGAAACTTCTTCTGCCGCGCGGTGCTCTTGTGCCAGTCCGTTTCGATTTCGGACTGCTCGACCACCATGACGTCGCGGATGTCCACGAGGTCTTCGATCGGTGTGACCAATCGGTCGAAGTGGGCCCACCAGTACGGCTTCCGCTCGCGATTGTGGTAACCGACTGCTGCGGCCAATAGAGCAGCAGCCTGCTGATCGGGGGTGCGTGTCGAACCGGCCTTGTGGCCGGCGAAGTCGCGGAGTGCGATTTCCGATTCGGTGAGTTCTTCGAGTGGAATCTTGATCTGTCCGGTCGGCTCTCGAAGTTCGACACCATGTTCTGCGGCGCGCTCGGCGAGCCAATCGCGCAGGCGGAGAGTGGATTCGCAGTCGTACTCGTTGTAGTCGGAGATGCCCTGAAGAAGTTCCCTGGCCTGGTCGGCTTGTCCGCCGTCGCGCAATTCGCAGTAGTCGGCATAAGCGACGACCGAGGCGGCGGCGTTGGTCACGTCACCGTCACGGCCGTGCTCACCCATGTAGAGCGGCTCGAGTTTCTTGATGCTGTACGAGCGTTGTCCGATCCGCAGGCACGCGCGGACGATCGGGTACAGGTCTACGAGCACGTTCTCGCTGAGCAGGGTGTCCACGGTCTGCTCGCCGACACCGTGACGTGCGGCCAAGCGCAACAGCGCCGATTTCTCGTACGCGGCGTAGTGGTAGATGTGCATGCCTGGATGAGCTTCTCGACGCGCGGTGACGTAATCGAGGAAGTCGAGGAGCGCCTGGCGCTCACCCTCGCGATCGTGTGCCCAGAACGGCTTGAACACGTAGTCGTCCGCAGGCCCTTCGACCACACCGAACAGATACTCCAACCCCCAATCGGTGGACCCGTCCTCGGCCCAGAGCGGATCGCCCTCGAAGTCGAAGAAGATGTCGCCGTCGTCGGGGATGGGGAGTCCGCCGAGCGCCGAGGGTTCGTAGACCTCGAATTCGGCGTCGCCGGACAGTTCCTGGCGTAGTTGAACCGCTGCCTGTGCACGGAGCTTGTCGAGTGTTTCCCGGCGGATTCCCTCGACTGGGCCGGTGCTCGCGGCGAGTTCGTCAATTGTCGTGATCCCCGAGACGATCAGCTGTTCACGCTGATTGCCGCGGACACCCGCAACCAGCAGCAGGTCTCGATGGCTTTCGACCTCGACGCTGCAGGTGTCGCATCGACCACAACGCAGGTACCGATCGTCGAGCCACTGTGTCGGTTTCCCCTCGGCGCGGTGCTCGTCGAGGACTCGTTCGAGTTCAGCTCTACGTGCCGCGAATACCGGCGCGATGTCTCCGATGTCGTGCGACGACGTGCTGCCGTCGCCTAGCAGTAGATGAACTTGATCGGAGGCGGCAATTGCATTGCGCTCCAACGCATCCGCGTATGCGGCGAGTTGTAGAAGTGCCGACACCTTGGCGTGCCGGGAGAGCTTGCTGTCGTAGACCGCGTAGGTGTCGCCTTCGCGGACGAGGAAATCGCAGAACCCGAGGAATCGGCCGTCGAAAAAGGTTCCCTGATAAATGACTGGCGCGCCCGATCGTGCTGCCTCGACGGTGGCCAACGTGGCAGCGGTCAGGCCTGCGCGTGAGTGTTCCGGTCGCGGCATGACGACGACGCCGTCTCCGTGCTGATCGATGAACTTCTGAAGCTGTTCGCGCTCGTGCGAGTCGCCGAGGCTCGACGTCCGTTCGAGCATCGGATCCGCCTCGGCGGCCTCGGCCGCGATCAGACCGGTTCGGGCGTCGAGTTGCCGCAGCAGTGCGAACTCGCACGAGGCCGCAGCCGAGAGGTCGCTGGCGCTGTAGACGATCTGATCATCGAGTAGGAACACAGGGCGATTGTGCCATCGCTCACCGACAAGGCAACCCACCAGTAATCGCTCACGAGCCGCGGATATCGGTAGCGGGGTGCAGAATGACGATCATGCCTTTCTTCGACGGACGAACCGGTCAGGTGCACTTTCGGCATTGGCCGGCGGCAGGGGGTGCGGTGCCCACGGTGTCACTGGTCTTTCTGCACGGTCTCGGCCAGCACAGCGGCCAGTATCACCGCTTCGCGGGCGCAATGACGGCGTCGGGGATCGACGTGTGGGCGATCGATCACACCGGGCACGGTTTGTCGGAGGGTGATCCGGGAGTCGGGGCTCCGCTCTCCGATCTTGCTGCCGATGCAGCCGCGCTGGCTGACATCGCCTTGGCGGAACTGCCCGACGTTCCGCAGGCGGTGATGGGTCATTCGTTAGGTGCTGTGACTGCGCTGACGGTGCTGGCTCATCGCGATCACGAATTCGCGTCCGCGGTGTTGTGCGGCATCCCGCGCAGTGCGGTCGAGCAACACGGGTGGGCGGAACTCTCCGACGCGGGCATCCCAGTCCTGGTCGTTCACGGTACCGACGACCGGATCGCCCCGGTCGATCCCGTCCGGGACTGGGCGCGGACGCTGCGCAACGTCGAGATGCGTGAGTTCGAGGACGCCGGTCACGACCTGCTGCACGAGAAGGTTCACGCCAGTGTCACCAACGTCAGCCGTGAATTCCTTCTCGCGCATTCCAGGTAGTCCTCTCAGGAGAGCGCGCCGAGCACCTCTTTCGACGTGACGGGGTGCGAGAACATCGGGTAGTCGTAGGTGATCGCGTTCTCGTGTTCGGCGACCGAAGTGCCTGCCACGCAATCGGTGAGTGTGATGACCCGGTAACCGTTCTCGTATCCGGTGCGCATGGTCGATTCGACGCAGCAGTTGGTCAGGAAACCGCCGAGAAGGATCGTGCGAATTCCTTTGCTGCGCAGAATGAAATCGAGGTTGGTGCTGGCAAAAGTGTCGAGTCCACGCTTGCCCTCGATGACGATGTCGCCGTCTTTCGGAGTGAGGTCGTCGACGATAGCGGCGCCCCAGGAACCCTTCACGAAGGCCTTTCCGTCGACGACGCCCTTGAGGATTCCGTACGGATGCGAGGTGATTTCGTTGTACCCCTCGGCGAAGGTGATCGGTGCGTGCATCACGGTGACACCCGCCGCACGGGCCGCATCGACCAGCGCGGCGGTGTTCGCGAGGAGTCCGTTCGATTCCATGACTGGTGCGACGGCCTCGTGAAGAACACCGCCCTCGGTGGTGAAGTCGTTCTGGTACTCGATGAGCACGACGGCGGTGGTCGCGGGATCCAATTCGAGCTTGTCGGTCATGGTCGGCACCTTCTCTGTTGTGGTCCGGGTCACGAATCTCCTCAATTAAACAGTTTGTCAGACAAGCAGGCAAGGGGTGGTAGCGTCGCGGCATGGATACGACTCCGTTGTCGCGCATGCCGCTCAGCCTTGCCGTGTCGGGAAGAATCCGTGCTGCCATACTCGACGGCTCGCTTCCCGTCGGCGAGGCATTGCCGACCGAACAGGAACTCGCGCAGACGTTCTCGGTGGGGCGATCGACGGTCCGTGAGGCGCTTCGTGTCCTGCAAGCGCAGGGATTGTTGACCGGCGCGGACACCACTTCTACTGCCAGGCCTCGGGTGACGCACGAGCATACGGCCGATTCCGCGGCCACAGCTCTCAGCACGGCGTTGCAGGTGGGTGCAGTTCCATTGGGCGATCTTGTCGAATTGCGAGTGCTGCTCGAAGCTGCTGCGCTGCGCACTGTCGTCGCGGTGCCGAACGGCGCCCGGGATGCGATCGAGCGGATGCGCGTCGCAACCCTTGCCGACGACTCGGTCGCATTCCACGACGCCGATGTCGACTTTCACGTTGCGCTGGCCGGAGCCGGCGGGAACAAGGCGTTCGGGTTGGTCATGACGGTTCTCCGCGACAGCATCGCCGGCTACCTGCTGAGTGAACTCGACTCGCGCGAGAACTCGGCGGCCACGCTCGGCGCACTGCTGGCAGAGCACGAGGGTATCGCCGACGCGATCGAGCGCGGTGCAGTTGACGAGGCTGCCGTTTTGGTCGAGCGCCATGTGCGCGGATTCTACGAAGGACGAACACAATGACCACGAGTATCGATCTGTTGGGCGAGCGTCTGCAGAAAGCGGTGGGGGACAGGGCGACAACCGATCCCGACCGAATGGGTGCGTACGTCCGGGATCAATCACTGCTCACCGCAGCCGGAAGGCCCGCCGCGCTGGTCAAGGCGAAGACGGTCGACGACGTCGTTGCGGTCATGGCGGTGGCCCACGAACTCGCCGTTCCGGTGGTGACACGAGGGGCAGGTACCGGGTTGGCCGGCGCCGCCAACGCACTTGACGGATGCATCGTCTTGAGCGTCGCGGGCATGGATCGAATTCTCGAGATCGATCCTGCCGCGCGCACCGCCACGGTGGAGCCCGGAGTGATCAACGGTGACCTGGCGGAAGCTGCTGCACAGCAGGGTCTTTGGTACGTACCGGATCCGGGAAGCCGGTCCATCTCGAGTATCGGCGGCAATCTGGCGACAAATGCAGGCGGCATCTGTTGCGCCAAGTACGGCGTCACCGGTGATCACGTTGCGGCCCTGACGGCGGTACTCGCCGACGGGCGTGTGATCCGTACCGGTGCACGGACGCGCAAAAATGTTGCGGGGCTGGACCTGACACATCTGCTCGTCGGGTCGGAGGGCACTCTCGCGGTCATCGTCGAAGCCACGATGCGGTTGCGTACGGCGCCCACTGCCGCGACCACTGTGGTCGCCTTCTTCGATTCCGCGGAGTCCGCGATCGATGCCGTCCTCGCCGTGTCGGCAGTGGCCGAACCGTGTCAGATGGAGTTGATGGACGACGTCACCATCGGCGCCGTCAATCGGCTGACCAAGATGGGGCTGGACGAATCGGCCGGGGCGATGCTGCTCATCCAGTGCGACGGTAGGTCGGCGGCCGCCGAGGCAGCGGACTGCGCCGCGGCGTGCGAAAGTGCCGGGGCCCGAGAGGTTTTCCACACCGACGATCCGGTGGAAGGTGAAGAGTTCACCGCCGCGCGCCGCATGGCCTTGCCGGCTCTCGAGGCGTTGGGCACGGTACTTCTCGACGACGTCGCGGTGCCGGTGCCGGCGTTGCCGTCCATGTTGGAATGCATTCGTGAAGCGGCCGATCGCCACGGCGTCACGATCGGAACCTTCGGTCACGCCGCCGACGGCAATCTCCACCCGACCATCGTGTTCGACGCTGCCGAATCGGGTGCGCAGGATCGTGCGGGCGGAGCTTTCGACGACATCGTTGCCGGCGCACTGGCGTTGGGCGGAACGATCAGCGGTGAACACGGTATCGGGGTTCTCAAAGCGCCGTACATGGCAGACATGGTCGGCCAGACCGAACGCGAAATGATGCTTGCAGTCAAGGCCGCATTCGATCCGAAGAACATTCTCAATCCCGGACGAGGTATCTGAGCGGTTCGTCCGTGCCTCAGTCGCCGGAAATTGCGCTACCAGACGAACGTGTTGCCGCACGACGCTTTTCAAGTGACGATGGCCCTCATGAAGCTGTTGATGCTCGGAGGAACACGGTTCCTCGGCCGCGCTCTCGTCGATGACGCTTTGGCTCGGGGCTGGGAAGTGACAGTGCTCCATCGTGGGCTCACCGGAGCGCCACCACCTACAGCGGAGGTCCTGTTCGCGGATCGCACCGATCAGCGTGCGATGGTTGATGCGCTCGGTGATCGTCGATGGGATCTTGTCGTCGACACCTGGTCGGGTAGCCCCCGAGTGATCGGGGAAAATGCGCGCGTCTTACTCGGTCACGTCGACCGGTACGCATACATCTCCAGTGGATCCGTCTACCAATGGGGCTTGCACGTAGACGAGACCTCACCAGTGGTGGCCGCATCTGCGACCTCCGATGACTACAGCGATTACGCGTCCGCCAAACGCGGGGCCGAACTCGCTGTCCTGGAATCCTTCCCGGACGCGTTACTCGCGAGGGCAGGTTTGATCCTCGGCCCGCGCGAGGACATCGGGCGGTTGCCGTGGTGGCTGCAGCGCATCGCGGCGGGCGGACGTGTCGTTGCTCCCGGAGTGCCGACCAGACCGTTGCAGTACGTCGATGCCCGCGACATCGCAACCTTTGTCCTGGCCGGACTGGCCGCCGGGATCAGCGGGGCATACGACGTCATCAGCCCGTCCGGCCACACCACTACCTCCGGACTCCTCCAGGCGTGCGTGGTTGCCACCGGTTCGGACGCTGAACTCGTGTGGATCGACGAGGACAGGCTGGCCGCTGCGGGAGTGCAGCCGTGGACACAACTTCCGTGTTGGGTTCCGCAAGAAGGCGAGTTCGCGGGCTTCCTCGAAGCCGACACCGCCAAGGCGGGGCAAGCAGGGCTGCGGTGCCGGCCCGTCGAAGACACCGTGCGCGATACCTGGGAGTGGATGCAGCGGGAAACTCTGCCGACTCAGCGGGAGGATCGTGCGGTGCACGGCCTTCCATCCGAGATCGAAAAGGAACTACTCTCCGCCGGACAGTGAAACGGGTCTGGCCCGGTTCGCATTCGAACCGGGCCAGACCCGTGAAAGACGATCGATCAGGCGTACAGGTCGCTGATCTTGGTCTTGTGAGCTTCGTGAATGATGTTGCGCTTGAGCTTGAGCGTCGGCGTCAATTCACCGGTCTCCTGGGTGAAGTCGACCTCGAGGATCGTGTACTTCTTGATCTGCTCGGGGTTGGAGACCTTCTTGTTCGCGTCGGCAACGGCCGAGTCGATCTCGGCGATCAGGTCGGCGTTCTTCACCAGATCGGCAATCGGGGTGCCGGCGGGCAGGCCGTTGCGCTCGACCCAACCGGGCAGAGTCTCCGGATCGAGGGTGATCAGTGCACCGATGAACGGCTGACCGTCGCCGACGACGAGGCACTGGCTGATCAGAGCGTGCGCGCGCAGGGAATCTTCGAGGCCTGCCGGTGCGACGTTCTTGCCGCCCGCGGTGACGATGATTTCCTTCTTGCGTCCGGTGATGGAGACGTAGCCCTCGTTGTCGATCGAGCCGAGGTCGCCGGTGTGGAACCAGCCGTCGACGATGGATTCGGCAGTGGCCTTCTCGTTGTGCCAGTAGCCGGCGAACACGACCGGGCCCTGCAGGAGGAGTTCGCCGTCCTCGGCGATCCGTGCTGCATGGCCGTTGATCGGCTTGCCGACGGTGCCGACGCGCTGCGCACTCGAGGTGTTGACGGTGATTGCGGCGCTGGTCTCCGTGAGTCCGTAGCCCTCGTAGATCGGGATGCCGACGCCGCGGAAGTAGTGGCCGAGACGCGCGCCGAGGGCTGCGCCACCGGAGACTGCACGCTCGCACTCGCCACCCAGAGCTGCGCGCAACTTCGAGTAGACGAGCTTGTCGAATACCGCGTGCTTGAGCTTGAGTGCCAGGCCGGGGCCACCCTTTTCGAGGGATTCGCTGTATTCGATGGCGGTGGCAGCAGCCTTGTCGAAGATGCTGCCCTTACCGCCGTCGACTGCCTTCTGGCGAGCCGAGTTGTACACCTTCTCGAACACGCGGGGCACCGAGAGGATGAAGTTGGGCTTGAAGCCGGCGAACTGCTCGAGCAGCGTCGTCAGGTCCGACGTGTGGGCGACCGTGACCTTGGCGTCGAAAGCGCCGAAGGAGATCGCCCGCGCGAATACGTGGGCAAGCGGCAGGAACATCAGAGTCTTCTTGCCGGGGACCATCGACTCCGGCATCGCCAGGCGGCAGGCGTTGGACTCGGCGTAGAAGTTGGAGTGCGTCAGCTGGACACCCTTGGGGCGTCCGGTGGTCCCGGAGGTGTAGATCAGGGTCGCGGGCGAGGCAGCGGTGACCTGGTGACGACGAGTGTGCAGTTCTTCGTCGGTGATTGCCGAACCGCGACTGGACAGCTCGTCGATCGCACCCGACTCGATGACAAGAACCTCGCGGAGGGCTTCTGCGCCGTCGGTGACTTCCTTGTGAGTCTCCGCGTGCTTGGCCGTTTCGACGACCAGAAGTGTCGTCGCTGAATCCTCGAGGATCCACTGCGCCTGATCAGGGGAGGAGGTCTCGTAGATCGCGACGGTACATCCGCCTGCAGTCCAGATGGCGTAGTCGAGAACGACCCACTCGTAGCGAGTCGCTGACAGGATAGCGACGCGGTCGCCGAGCTCGACGCCCGAAGCGATCAGGCCCTTGGCAACTGAGGAGACCTGCTTCGCGAATTCAGCTGCAGTGACGTCGACCCATCCACCGTTCGACGGCCTCTTGAACGGCACGAATGTGGGGTCTTCTTCGGCGTGACGGAACACGGAGTCGGCCATGGATACGTTCTCCGGAATTGAGAACGACTGTGGAACTGAGAACTCGCGCACTATTGACCCCTCCAGTGACTACTGACATTTCTGATGTGCATTGCATCACATTAGTCGTCATTTTGCACTGTCGTTACTATTCGGTAGAACTGGTCGGGCGCTGACCTGCAGTTTAGTGTGACCGCCTGTTTACAGGTACTCAGGCGACGTGTTGGAGCGTGCGACCGTGCACGGACAGCCACCGCCGAATTGCGTAGTCCAATCGGTCCGGATCCACTCCGAGTTGCTCTGCAGTAGCTGCAAGGATCTCCGAGGTGTCTCCCGGCAACTCGGTGGTGCCGAGTGTCGCGCTGATGAAGGTGTCGGCAGCGGTCCCCAGATCGGTGTGCGGAATTCCGGCCAACATCAACAGGTGGGCCCAGGTCACTTCGGAACCGTCTCCGCACGCGTCCACCCAGGCATGGTGAACGGCTTCGAGAGCGTTGTCGGAATCGGCGGCCGACAGCAGGTCCTCGACGCTGTTGATCCGCAAGTGATGGAGTTTCTCGGCGACCTGTTGGATGTGCCGTGCCTCGATCGGGACACCCGTCGCCGTGTAGCGACGCTTGTACGAGCCGATCTTGCCTGCCCACTGGTCCGAACTGCCGGCTTCCTCGAAGGTGCGGAGTAGTTCACGTGCGCCATCCGTGACGGGTTTGTCCTCGCGGGCTTTCCGGTACGCCAGGTAGCGATCGACGACGGTCACTTCGCTGTGACCCGACGTGGACTGAACGGATTCGATGATGCACAGGGCGAGGCTCTGTCGATAAGCGTCTGACGCAACCCAGGCGGAAGGGTCGCCCAGGCGGTCACGGCACGCAGCTGCGACGGCGTCGACGGTATCGGTCGAGATGGTCACGGTTCCTCCAGAAAGCCGAATTCTTTTTGTTCCATTTGGGCTATCGGCACCGAGGAGCGAAATGTTGCACACATCACAAATTCTCAGAGATCTCTTGGACTGTGCTCAGGCTGGAGAGGTGTGCACTCAGGCGAGGAAGGACAGCACTTCGTCGTCGCTGAGTTGATGAAAGTCCTCGAATGCAGCACCGACGCCGCCTAACAGGGCAGGAACGAAGGGGCAGACGACCCGATCGGCGGAGCGCGCGATCACTCTCATGGCTTCGGGGGAGGCTACTGGGACCGCGACGATCACGGCGGCAGCACCCGCGGTGCGCGCGCATCGGCAGGCAACCGCGGCACTCGCGCCCGTAGCCATTCCGTCGTCGACGATCACCGCAGTGCGTCCGTGGAGGGAAACCGGGGTCCGCCCCTCGCGCAGGAGATGCGCCCGCCGTTCCAATTCGGTTCGCTCGTCGCGTTCGACGGCGACGAGTTCTCTTTTCGAGACGCGAACCGCTGCGATGACGTCGTGGTTGAGGACCCGCACGCCGCCCTCACCGATGGCGCCCATCGCCAGTTCCGGGTTGTACGGACTGCCGAGCTTGCGCACCACCACGATGTCGAGCGGAGCGTTCAATGCCGCAGCCACCTCGGCTGCGACCGGAACTCCGCCGCGCGGGAGTCCGAGAACGACGGGCTTGTCGATACGCAAGGTCTCGAGCCGCCCGGCCAGAAATTTGCCGGCGGAAGATCGATCCCGATACTGGGTCACTGCGTTGTCCTCGAGAAGCTCGAACCCCGACCAGTTCGACGCTACTCGCTGCAGGTCACCGCGACGAGACTGTGAACCTCCGCAGCGCGAGAGCGGGATTCTTCTCGCGTACCTCGGCGATGCGAGCAGCCGAAACGAGTGCGGTGGCGACCCCGACCTGCTCGCCAAGTGAACACATCACGACGCCCATCGGGTCCACGATCATGCTGGCACCCGCGCCGCCGCGCGCGCTCTGATCTGCCGCTGCGATGTACATCGTGTTCTCGATGGCCCGGGCGCGCACGAGAGTGGTCCAGTGGTCTTCCTTGAGCGGCCCCGGCACCCACTGGGCGGGCAGGAGCAAGATGTCTGCGCCGACGTCGACGATGCGCCGGGTGACTTCCGGGAAGCGCAGGTCGTAGCAGGTCTGGAGGCCGAAGGTCAGGCCGTCGCACCCGAAAGTCTGCGGTTCGGTGATCTCGCCCGCGCGGATCACGGCCGACTCCTGGTAACCGAAAGCGTCGTAAAGATGCAGTTTCCGGTAGGTCGCCACCAGTTCGCCGTTCGGGTCCATCGCGACGAGGGTGTTGGAGATTCTGCTCACGTCGTCGATCCGCTCGTTCATTCCTGCCACGAGGAAGATTCCGAACTCCGCGGCGACCGACGCCAGCGCCGAACCGAATTCGCCGTCCAGGTCCTCCGCGGACTCGATCAAACGCTCATCCGTCTTCGGTGCGGTGAACATCGAGTATTCCGGCGCCACGACAACTTTCGCGCCGCGTGCTGCTGCATCGGAAGCCAGTGATCGCAGTGATTCGAGGTTGGCTTTCTTGTCCGTCCCCGGGGCGAATTGGGCAATCGCGACAACGGTCTGGGAGGGGGTGGCTGCGGTGGCTTCGGTCATGCTTCCTACGCTAGGCGAAACCCGCTGGGAGGGTGGATCTGTCGTAAAAGCACCCCCGGTATGTCGTCGTGTCTATACTCTATCCGCTAAACTGCTGGTCAAATGAGTGATATTGAGCGTGACCCCGAACCCCCAACATTTGCCGACCTCGACATCGATGATCGGGTACTGAAGGCACTGTCAGACGTGGGCTACGAGTCGCCCTCGCCCATTCAGGCTGCCACCATTCCGCCGCTGCTCGAAGGCAAGGACGTCGTCGGTCTCGCACAGACCGGTACCGGCAAGACCGCAGCCTTCGCAGTTCCAGTCCTGTCGCGGATCGACACGTCGATCAAGCAGACCCAGGCGCTGGTGCTTGCTCCCACGCGTGAGCTGGCGCTTCAGGTTGCCGAGGCATTCGGCAAGTACTCCGCGCACATCCCCGGACTCAACGTGCTGCCGATCTACGGTGGCCAGAGCTACGGCGTCCAGCTGTCGGGCCTGCGCCGCGGCGCACACGTCGTCGTCGGTACCCCGGGTCGTGTCATCGACCATCTCGAAAAGGGCACCCTGGATCTGACCAATCTCAAGTACCTCGTTCTCGACGAGGCCGACGAGATGCTCAAGATGGGGTTCCAGGAGGACGTCGAGCGCATCCTCCGCGACACCCCCGGCGACAAGCAGGTCGCCCTGTTCTCCGCAACGATGCCCGGCTCGATTCGCCGGATCTCGAAGCAGTACCTGAACAATCCGGTCGAGATCACCGTCAAGTCCAAGACGTCGACCGCCTCGAACATCACGCAGCGCTACATTCAGGTTGCTCATCAGCGCAAGCTCGATGCACTGACCCGAGTCCTCGAGGTCGAGGCATTCGAGGCGATGATCATCTTCGTCCGTACCAAGCAGGCCACCGAAGACCTGGCGGAGAAGCTGCGCGCCCGCGGGCACTCGGCTGCCGCGATCAACGGTGACATCGTCCAGGCCCAGCGTGAGCGGACCATCGGTCAGCTCAAGAACGGCGCCCTCGACATCCTCGTCGCGACCGACGTTGCTGCTCGAGGCCTCGACGTGGATCGAATCTCCCACGTCGTCAACTACGACATCCCTCATGACACGGAGTCGTACGTCCACCGCATCGGTCGTACCGGCCGCGCCGGTCGTCAGGGTGACGCGTTGCTGTTCGTCGCCCCGCGTGAGCGTCATCTGCTCAAGTCCATCGAGAAGGCGACCCGTCAGCCGCTTGCGGAGATGCAGCTTCCCAGTGTCGACGACGTCAACGCCCAGCGCGTGGCCAAGTTCGGTGACTCCATCACCGAGAGCCTGGCCTCGGAGAATCTCGCGATGTTCCGCAAGATGATCGAGGACTACGACCAGGAACACGACGTACCGCTCATCGACATCGCTGCCGCTCTGGCGTTGCAGTCGCGCGACGGCGAAGCATTCTTGCTTTCTCCCGAGCCGCCGGCACCGCCGCGTCGTGAGCGCGAGCCTCGTGAACCACGTCCTCCCCGTCGTTTCGACGATGGCCCGGCCCCGCGCTCGCGTGGGCCCGAGGGCCAGGAGCTGGCCGCGTACCGCATTGCAGTCGGCAAGCGTCACCGCGTCGTTCCGGGTGCCATCGTCGGTGCCATCGCCAACGAGGGTGGGCTTCGTCGAAGCGACTTCGGGCACATCAGCATTCGCCCGGATCACAGCATCGTCGAGTTGCCGGCAGACCTCTCCAACGAGACTCTCGAAGCTTTGCGTCGCACACGCATCTCCGGCGTCCTGATCCAGCTGCAGCCTGATTTCGGGCCGCCGCAGGGACGTCCGAGTGGCCGTGGCGACCGTGGTGGCCGGGACGATCGTGGTGGACGTGACGACCGCCGCGGTGGCGGACGCGATCGCTACAACGACTGACCTACAGCTTCAACGACTGTCATGAAGACTGAAACAGGCGCTGCCCTCCGCGAGGAGGACAGCGCCTGTTTTCTGTGTGGGGGGCAAGGCGCTGCGCGGTATCAGATCGGCGTCGGTGCGAGGGCGCCGTTCTTCCGGGCGTTGGTGTCGAACTGCGTGCGGTACAACTCGGCGTAGCGGCCGCCGCGCGCGAGCAGTTCCTCATGGTTGCCGCGCTCGACGATCTGGCCTGCCTCGACGACAAGGATCAGGTCCGCGGAACGGATCGTCGACAATCGGTGAGCGATCACCACCGCAGTCCGCCCGGCGAGTGCTTCGCCGAGTGCTTCCTGAACCGCAGCTTCCGACGTCGAGTCGAGATGCGCGGTGGCCTCGTCCAAGATGACGACGCGAGGCTGGGCCAGGAGCAGGCGTGCGATGGTCAGGCGTTGACGCTCGCCGCCCGAGAGGCGGTAACCGCGTTCACCCACCACGGTCTCCAGTCCGTCGGGCAGCGACGCAACCAGGTCGGTGAGCCGTGCGCGCTCCAGAACCTCACGCAGATCTTCTTCGGTGGCATCCGGTCGCGCAAGGAGCAGGTTGGATCGAAGGCTCTCGTGGAACAGGTGCCCGTCCTGCGTGACCATGCCGACGGTCTCCCGGATGGAATCGGCACTGAGGTCGCGGACGTCGACGCCGCCCAACTCGACCGAACCGGAGTCGATGTCGTAGAGGCGCGGAATCATCTGCGCCACGGTCGACTTTCCGGCACCGGACGTGCCGACCAAGGCGACCATCTGTCCTGCTTCGGTGCGGAACGACAGGTCGTGCAACACGTCATCGCCGCCGCGGGTGTCGAGGATCGCGACTTCCTCCAGGGACGCGAGAGACACCTTGTCCGCGGATGGGTATGCAAAAGTGACGTTCTTGAACTCGACGGACACCGGTCCCTGCGGCACCGTGCGTGCATCGGGCTTCTCGGTGATGAGCGGCGCCAGATCGAGAATCTCGAATACCCGCTCGAAGCTGACCAGGGCGCTCATGACGTCCACCCGGGCGCTGGCCAGTGCGGTCAACGGCGAGTACAGCCGCGTCAACAACAATGCCATCGCCACGACGGCGCCTGCGTCCAACTGTCCGCGCAGCGCGTAGAAACCGCCGAGTCCGTAGACGAGGGCAAGAGCAAGGGCCGAGACCAGCGTCAGCGCTGTGACGAAGACGGACTGCAGCATTGCGGTCCGGACTCCGATGTTGCGCACACGCCGGGCGCGAACCGCGAACTCCGCAGATTCTTGCGACGGGCGGCCGAACAGCTTGACCAGAGTCGCGCCGGGAGCGGAGAACCGCTCCGTCATCTGGGTGCTCATGAGCGAATTATGGTTGGCTGCTTCACGATTGAGTGCTGCAAGTTTTGCGCCCATGCGCCGTGCGGGGATGACGAAGATCGGGAGAAGTAGCAGCGCGAGGACGGTGATCTGCCAGGAGATCCCGAGCATGACGATCAGCGTGATCACCAGGGTGACCAGATTGCTGACCACTCCGGACAAGGTGTCGCTGAAGGCGCGCTGAGCGCCGATGACGTCGTTGTTGAGACGGCTGACCAGTGCTCCGGTTCGAGTTCTGGTGAAGAACGCGATGGGCATCTTCTGGACGTGATCGAAGACGGTGGTGCGCAGATGCAGGATCAGGTCTTCGCCGATGCTGGCCGAGAGCCACCGGGTCAACAGTCCCAGAGCGGCTTCGAGAAGTGCTACCAGTGCGATCAGGGCGGCAAGTTTGACGACCACGTCGACGGCGTCGCCGCCGACTATCGCGTTGACCACGCGCCCGGCCAGGACAGGTGTTGCCACGGCAAGCGCAGCAGTGACGACACTCAGTACGAGGTACCAGCTGAGGTTGCGTTTCTGTGGAACTGCGAACGTCGCGATCCGCTTCAGTGTCGCCTTCGAGAACGGGCGCCGATCTTCTTGCGCGTGCATCGCGTTGTACATCGCGTTCCACGCGGTGACTTCCATACTCATGACTTCGCCCCTCCGGTCGCCGGCCACGAAGATTACGTGGCCGGTACGACACGAAGGTAGAACCTCAACCAAACTTCAGGTCAAGTGCGGCCTCAGCGGGCCACGTCGACCACCACGCGAGGAGGGTCGCTGAGCGTCGTGACCGTGAACGGCTGCTTCTCGGTCACGCCGATGAACGACTGCGTGACTCCCTCGAAGACGTTGGACCCGTTGACCTCGGTCACGACTCCGCCGACGCCGGGGACCGGGTTGGGGCCGGAGTACTGCTCGACTCCGCTGTCGAAGGGATATGCGGAACCGTCGATCAGGACCTGGATCACTGCGGCACCCTTGATGTCCACGGGCTTACCGCTGCCTTCCTGCGTCGCCGCGTCGACGTACTTGACGCGCCAACCGGGTGTGCCGGTTCCGCCCATTTCGTAGACGACACGATCAAATCCGTCGTGCTCGCCCACTCGGATGTCGACGACGGTGAGCTTGGATTCGGTGCCCGCAGCCGACGTCTTGTCGGAGCTGTCCGTCGGGACTGGTTCTGTGGTCGACGCTGCTGCACTCGAGGTCGAGGTCGAGGTGACGGCCGAGGTGGCTGCCGTGGGAGTGGTCTCCGCGTCCTGCGAACAGGCAGTCAGGCTCACGCCCACTGCGATGGCAGCGACAGCGGCAAATGATCTCGTCCGGTTCGTTGTCATGACTCGATCGTAGGGCTCGCGTTATCGGGATCCGCGGCGGCGGTGCCCGGAGTTACCTAACCGATATCGCCGTCGACATAGAGCCACTTACCCTCTGTTCGCGCAAATCGACTGCGTTCGTGGAGCATTCCCCGCTCGCGTCCGAATGTGTAGTGAGCGCGAAATTCCACGACGCCGTCGGAATCGAACAGCCCGCCCCGTTCGGTGTCCAGGATCTCCAACCGGAGCCATTTCTGGTCGGGGTCGAGATCGAGTTGGGCTGGACGATGGTCGGGATGCCAAGTCTGCGTGAGATATTCGTCGTCCATCACAGCGAAAGCCGTGTAACGCGAACGCATCAGGGTTTCGGCGGTCGGTGCGTGCGCTACTCCGCTGATGTACTTGCCGCAGCATTCGGCCAACGCGTTGCCGCTGCCGCACGGGCACGGATCGGTCGGATTGGGTGTGGTGGGGCGGCGCGAAGTCACCGCCCCATTACAGCACGCGAACTCAGACCAGTTTGTGTTCGCGGTTGTCCCAGTACGGTTTGCGGAGGTCGCGTTTGAGGATCTTTCCGGTGGGATTGCGGGGAAGAATCTCGACGACGTCGATACTGGTCGGGCACTTGAACTTTGCGAGGCGTTCCTGTGTATAGGTGATCAGTTCGGCTTCGTCGATCTGCGCTTCGGCAGTGAGAACCACGACAGCCTTGACGGTTTCACCCCAACGGTCGTCGGGAACGCCGATGACCGCGACCTCGGCGATTGCCGGATGCTCCACCAGTACTCGTTCGATCTCGGGGGAGTAGACGTTCTCGCCGCCGGTGATGATCATGTCCTTGAGGCGGTCCTCGATGAAGACGAAGCCGTCGGAGTCGGCGCGGCCCATGTCGCCGCTACGTAGCCACCCGTCTGCGGTAATCGTTTCGGCCGTCGCCTCAGGCTTGCCCAGGTATCCGGGTGTGCACTGTTCGGATCGCCACCACAGTTCACCGGTCGTTCCGGTGGGCACGTCCTCGAGCGTGACGGGGTCCACCACGCGCATCTCGACGCCGGGGATCGCCGTACCTGCTGATGCCATGCGCTCGACCTGCGACTCGTCGCGGTGAACGTCCGGCATCAACGCGGTAATGACGCCTGCCATTTCGGTCATGCCGTAGACCTGCACGAATTCGGTGTCCGGCCACGCTGCGAGTGCCGCGCGCAACAGTGGGAGCGGCATGGGGGCGGCGCCGTAGGTGATGCGTTTGAATGCTTTGAAGGCGGCGACCGCCTGCTCGCCTGCGGCCAGGACTCCGGCAATGACCGGTGGGACGAGAAAGGCGATGTTGGCTCCGGCGGCGAGACCGGCGAAGATCGACGGTCCGTCGGCTTCTCTCGTGAAGTAACAGCGGCCACCGGTGTGAATTGCCATGATGGCGTAGCACGTTCCGCCGACGTGGAACATCGGCATCGCGATCAAGAATCGGTGATCCTCGTGGGCCGGCAGGATTTCGAGGACATTGTTGCTGTGCGCGAACAGGTTTCGATGCGTGAGCTGGACACCCTTGGGGCGACCGGTCGTCCCGGAACTGTAGAGAACCAGAGCGGTGGCATCGGGGCTCACCTCGGGGCGGGAGTGCAGCGGTGTGACCTCGTCGATCCACGGCTCGAATTCGTCGTGTTCACCGCCGACGGCGAAGATCGATTCGACGGCCGTCAAGCGGTCTCGCATCGCGACGACCTGGGGGAGTAGTTCGCTGCCGACGAACAGAATGCGAGCGCCACAGTCCGCGAGAACGTAATCCAGCCCTTCGCTCGAAAGTCGCCAGTTGGGAACGACATTCGCGGCGCCGAGCAGTGAGGCGGCGTAGGTGACTTCGAGACAGGACAGATGATTCTTGTCGACGAACGCGACAGTGTCGCCGGCACCGATGCCTGATTCGGCGAGGGCGGCGGCGATACGCAAGATGCGGTCCCGCCACTGAGCCCACGTGAATTCGGTCCCTTGGAAGGTCATCGCTGCTTGATCAGGCTTGACCGTCGCCCAGTGCTCTAGCCGATCGAAAATGATTCCAGCGGTGGCGTCGGACATTCGGCCGCCTCTCTCGTGTGATTGGTGTCACAAGGTTAATGTGCGCCCGGTCTTCGTATCGCTGTTTCCAGTCAATGCGCGCAAGCAGGAGGGGTCGCATTCCGCCGACCCTGACCGGCTCGGCCGCAGATATCAGGGTGGTCCCCGATGGCGGGCGCGCCCGCCACCCGACAGGATGGAACCAACCATTGCGGGCGTCCGTGTTTTCACGGGCGCCCGTCACGCCCGCAAAGTAGCACCGAAGTGAACAGGAAAGGCGATCATGAGTTCGCACGCCCAGGATGTCGCGGCCCGCGCAGTCGGCCTGTCCAAGACCTACGGCACCGGAGATACCCAGGTGCACGCCCTCAGTTCGGTGTCCGCAGATTTCGCCCGCGGTGAGTTCACGGCGATCATGGGGCCGTCCGGTTCCGGTAAGTCGACGCTGATGCATTGCCTCGCCGGTCTGGATTCCGCAAGTTCGGGTTCCGTTCTCATCGGCGACACGGAACTCACGACGCTTTCCGACAAACAGATGACCCAATTACGACGCGATCGCATCGGTTTCGTTTTCCAGGCGTTCAACCTGGTGCCGACGCTGACGGCGCTCGAGAACATCACGTTGCCGCTCGACATCGCGGGACGCAAGGCGGACCCGACCTGGCTGAACAGCGTCCTGACCAAGCTGGGTCTCGGGGATCGCCTCGATCATCGGCCGGGAGAGCTCTCGGGTGGTCAGCAGCAGCGTGTGGCGTGTGCGCGTGCGCTGGCGGGTCAGCCGGAGATCATCTTCGGCGACGAGCCGACCGGAAACCTCGATTCGAAGTCCTCCGGTGAGGTGCTCTCGATCCTGCGGGCGGCCGTCGACGAGTTCAACCAGACCGTGGTGATCGTGACGCACGATCCGCGAGCAGCGGCGTATGCCGACCGGGTGGTGTTCCTCGCGGACGGCAAGATCGTCGACGAATTGCGTGAGCCGACGGCGGATTCGGTCCTTGATCGTATGAAGCGGCTCGACGCTCCGCAGGCGGTCGTGAACGTGGAAGCCGGGGCTTGAGCACATGGCTTCGGTAAGTAACTCGCCGATGCGCAAGGTTTCCCTGCGCAACCTGGCGGCACACAAGGTGCGACTTGCGCTGACGGTTCTCTCCGTGGTGCTCGGCACGGCTTTTGTCGCGGGGTCGTTCGTTTTCACCGACACCCTCCAGAAGACTTTCGATTCGATCTTCGAGAACACCGCCCAGGGCGTCGACGTCCGGGTATCGATGGAAGAGCGCAACACCAGTGGCGTTCCGGTCGAGGATGTCGACAAACTTGCCGCAGTCGACGGCGTCCGAGCGGTAGCCCCGGCCGTCAGTGGACAGATCGTCCTGATCAACGCAGACGGCGGCGCTGTTCAGACCGGCGGCGCGCCGAGTATCGGTCAGTCCTACCTACCGCCGGGCCAGGCGATTGCCGAACCCGACACCTTCGTCGAGGGCGCGCCTCCGACGCAGACCGGTCAGGTCGCGCTGAACACCAGCGCCGCCGAGCGAGCCGGACTGAAGGTGGGGGACTCCGCCAAGGTTCTGGCACCGGCCCGCGGAATCGTGGACGTGACGTTGTCCGGCATCTACGAGGGGGCGGGCAGTGACACCGGCGGGTTCATCGGCGCGCTCTTCACCGACGAGCAGGCCCGTGGACTCTTCACCGACGGCCAACACGTCGAGTACATCGACGTCGCGGGCGACGGGGTGTCGCAGACGGAACTGCAGCAACGCGTCGAGCAGGTTTTCCCCGATCTCAAGGTGCAGACCGGCGACCAGGTTCGTGAGGAGACCAAGGCCGAGGTCGACTCGGCGCTGAGCTTCATCAACTACTTCCTGTTGGCGTTCGGCGCGATTGCTCTGCTCGTCGGAACGTTCATCATCTACAACACCTTCTCGATGATCGTGGCGCAGCGTCTTCGTGAGCTGGCGCTGCTGCGTGCGATCGGTGCGAGCCGAGCGCAGGTCGGCCGTTCGGTGGTCACCGAGGCGCTCGTGGTCGGACTCATCGGCAGCATCATCGGTCTGCTCGGCGGTATCGGTCTCGCCTACGGATTGCGCAGTCTCCTCAACACATTCGACGTCGGTCTGCCGGAAGGCCCGCTCCAGGTGGGTGCCCGCACGATCATCGTCGCGTTGGTGGTCGGCGTCGTCGTCACGACGCTCAGCGCTTACGCCCCGGCTCGTCGTGCGTCGAAGATCCCGCCGGTGGCGGCCATGCGTGAGGAGTTCGCCTCCACCGGCGACTCACTGCGAGTGCGGACGTTGATCGGTGCGATTCTCGGCGTGATCGGTGTGGCACTGCTCGTGTTCGGCTCTCGCGGTACCGGCGGCGGCGCGGCGCTGATCGTTGGCCTCGGTGCGTTCTCGTTGATCATCGCGGTGCTTCTCGGGGCTCCCGCGCTGTCGCGGCCGATCGTCGGCGCGCTCGGTGCCGTGTTCGCCAAGCCGTTCGGTGCCATCGGGCGATTGGCTCGTACCAATGCGGTGCGCAATCCCCGTCGCACGGCCGCAACGGCATTCGCGTTGACTCTCGGTCTGATGCTGGTGACGGTCATCGGAGTGTTCGGTTCCTCGGCCAAGGCGAGCATCAATGCTCTTGTCGACGTAGGTGTTTCGGCCGACTACATCCTGACCGGTCCCAACGCGATCGGCGTGCCGCGAGGTGCGGCCGACGCGGTCCGACAGGTGCCCGACGTGCAGAGCGCGACGTCGTTGCACGGAGTGCGTGCGAAGGTCGACGGTGAGGACGAGCAGGGCGCTTCGTTCGACGGCCCGATCGAAGGCGTGCTCGAGTACAAGATCCTCGAGGGCACGGTCGATCTGACCGGCAACAACATGCTCGTCTCGAAGTCGACTGCGGACGACAAGGGCTGGACTGTGGGCTCGACCCAGACGTTGACCGGTCCTGGCGGCGTCGAGTACCAGACCGTTGTCGCGGGAGTGTTCGAGGACAACCAGCTGATCGGCTCGTGGATCGTCTCGGACGAGGCGTACAGGAAGCTGATGCCGGCCGAGAGTCTGCCGGACTTCGTGGTGCTGGTGAAGGCGAAGCCTGGCGCGGATCTGACAACGCTGCGATCCGAGCTCGAAACGGCCACGGAGAAGTACGTCGTCGTCCAGGTGCAGGATCGTGAGGAGTTCAAGGGAACTCAGGGCCAGCAGATCAACACGTTGTTGGCGATCCTCTACGGACTGCTTGCACTCGCGGTCGTGATCGCAATCCTGGGCATCATCAACACCCTGGCACTCTCGGTGGTCGAGCGGCGACGAGAAATCGGAATGCTGCGAGCTGTCGGCATGCAGCGAGGACAGATGCGACGCACGATCTACCTCGAGTCGGTCCTCATCGCGGTGTACGGCGCGGCGGTCGGAGTTGTTCTCGGCATCGCGTTCGGTTGGGCCTTCGTGAGCACTCTCGCGGATCAGGGCCTCGACAAGATCACGATCCCGTGGGGTCAGGTGGTCGGAATGCTGATCGGCTCGGGTGTGGTGGGTGTCTTGGCGGCGCTGTGGCCGGCCAACCGAGCGGCCAAGACAAAGCCGCTGGAGGCGATTGCAGACATGTAGGGCCTTCGGCCCCGTGCGCACTTTTGGTAGCGGAAGCAGCCGAAAGTGCGCACGGTACCGTTGCCACATGAGCACCCTTCAAGAAGTCGGCGAACGTGAATCCTGGCGCTGCTGGCTGTGTGACGAACCGGTCGATCCCGATATGTCCGTCAATGATCCGCGCGGCCCGAGTATCGACAGCATCAACACCGCAAAAAAGGGTGGCAAGACCAAAGGTGGCGTCGAACGCTTGGCGCACCGCGCATGCAACACCAAGAAGGGTGCGGTCAAACCTGTTGTGGAATGGCCGGATCGGCTGTTCGTCGTGGATCCCGCCCCGATCATCGGGGTCGTGGAGCAGCTCGAGCGAAAGGGTGGCCGCGTCGCCGTCGCTCGCTGCCCCGGCAAGGACGACGCCCAGGAAGCGTCGGATTGGTTGATCGATCGGTTGTCGCGTCTGGCTCCCGCGTTGAATGTCGAAACAAGTATCGACGCCGCGGGCGGGGGTTACCTGTTGGTCCTGAAAACCGTGTAGGGGGTCGGCCCTGAGTGCCGTCTTTTGCGGTACCTGTTCCGCCTCCATAGCTGTCGGGGTACGGTCGAACCGAACATGAATCCGGTTTCGAGTGCGAAGGAATCCCGATGAACCTGGCATTGACCGACGAGGAACTAGCGTTCCGCGACGAGATGCGGACGTTCTTCCGTACGCAAATCCCCGCGGACATCAGGGAGGCGTACGCCCACGGCGAGGAGTTGGGGCGCGACCGTATGGTCGAGGCGCAGCAGATCCTCAACGCTCACGGTCTGGCGGTACCGCACTGGCCGGTCGAGTGGGGCGGCAAGGACTGGACCCCGGTCCAGCACAACATCTGGCTCGACGAACTGCAGCTTGCGTCGGTTCCCGAACCTTTGGCGTTCAACGCCAACATGGTCGGTCCGGTCATCGCGGCCTTCGGCTCGCAGGAGCAGAAGGAGAAGTTCCTTCCGGCGACTGCCAACCTCGACATCTGGTGGTGCCAGGGATTCTCCGAACCCGAGGCCGGTTCCGATCTCGCTTCGCTCAAGACCCGTGCGGTCCGCGACGGCGACGACTGGGTCATCAATGGTCAGAAGACCTGGACGACGCTGGGACAGTACGCCGACTGGATCTTCTGCCTGGTGCGCACCAATCCCGATGCGCCCAAGCGTCAGGCCGGCATCTCGTTCATCCTTGTCGATCTGAAGACGCCTGGCGTCACGGTCCGCCCGATCAAGCTGATCGACGGCGGCTACGAGGTCAACGAAGTGTTCTTCGAGGACGTCCGCGTTCCGGGAGAGAACCTGGTCGGTGAAGAGAACCAGGGCTGGGGCTACGCCAAGTTCCTGCTCGGTAACGAGCGCACCGGTGTCACCCGCGTCGGTTTCTCGAAGGTTCGTCTGGCCCAGGCCAAGGCCCGCGCTGCCGAGGTCAAGGTCGGCAACGGAACACTGCTCGAAGATCCGCTCTTCGCTGCTCGCCTCGCCGAACTCGAAAACGAATTGCTTGCCCTCGAGCTCACTCAGCTCCGAGTGGTAGCCAGTTCCGCTGACGGCCAGCCGAACCCGGCGTCGTCGCTGCTCAAGCTTCGTGGCTCCGAATTGCAGCAGGCGAGCGTCGAACTGCTGATGGACGTGGCCGGCCCTGATTCACTGCCGTACGACGCGGACAGCGACATCGCCTCCGCGAGCTGGGCGCAGCACACTGCCCCGACGTACTTGAACTACCGCAAGGTATCCATCTACAGCGGATCGAGCGAAGTGCAGCGCAGCATCATCGCCTCCTCGATCCTCGGATTGTGAGGCGTGGCATGGACTTCGAACTCAACGACGAACAAAAACTTCTCCGCGACACCACCAAGGATCTCCTCGCGCGTAGCTACGACGCCGAGAAGCGCAACGCGATCATCGACTCCGATCCCGGGTGGAGCCCGCAGGTCTGGAAGCAGTTGGCCGAGGTCGGCTTGCTCGGCCTGACATTCTCCGAGGACGACGGCGGCATGGACGCCGGCCCAGTGGAAATCGGCGCGGTCATGACCGAGATCGGTCGACGCTTGGCACCCGAGCCGCTACTCGACGCGGTCGTGACGCCGGGCGGCCTCATCTCCGAAGGTGGCAGTGCAGAGCAGCGCTCGTCGATTCTTCCCGGAGTGGCCGAGGGCACCACGTTCCTCGCGTTCGCCGATCAGGAACCCGGAATCCGTTGGCCGGCAACCGAACGGGCCACCGCGGCGGCGCAGGTCGACGGCGGCTGGACCATCACCGGTATCAAGAATCCCGTCGGCCACGGCGCGACGGCGGACATCTTGGTCGTGAGCGCTGCGCTCCCCGGCGGTGGCGTCGGACTGTTCCTCGTCAAGAGCGATGCCTCCGGTTTGGTACGCAAGTCCTACGCCACTCACGACGGGTTGCGCGGGGCGCAGATCGAGTTCACCGATACGCCGGCCGAAGCACTCGGTGAGGGCGGTGACGCTACTGCTCTGATCCAGGCCGCGCAGATCCGTGAGCAGGCCGCGCTGTGCGCCGAGGCTGTCGGAGCGATGGAAGAGGCGCTACGCCTGACCACCGAATACCTCAAGACGCGTAAGCAATTCGGGGTTCCCCTCGCAAAGTTCCAGACACTGACACACCGCGCCGCCGACCTGTACGTCTCGCTCGAGTTGGCACGCAGCATGAGTCTGTACGCAACGATGTCCCTTGCCGACGGCGTCGTCGATCCAGTGATCGCTTCGCGGGTGAAGTTGCAGATCGGGCGTTCGGCTCGGCTCATCGGCCAGGAGGCGATCCAGATGCATGGTGGTATCGGTATGACCGCAGAGTACCCGGTGGGGCACTACGTGAGCCGACTCGTCGCCATCGAGCACACCCTCGGCAGCACCGAAGATCACCTTCGGGTGTTGGCCGCCGGTGTGGCTGATCACGAGATGGTCAGCGTGGTCTGATCTTTCACGAACGACGAAGGGGTCGCATTCCGTTCCAAGGATGCGGCCCCTTCGTCGTTCAGCGGTGATTGCGCAGGACGTCCAAGCGGAGTCGGCGCTGCTCGATGTTGACGGCGCTGTCGGTGAATGCGTGTTGCCACCCGGGGTCACTCGTTCGGGCCGCCGCGTCCTGCAGAAGCGGTACGGCGTCGAAAGGGAAGCGCGCCTGCACGCTTCGCAGGGTGGAAAAGTGACTGTGACGCGAGTGGATGCCCAAGTCCTCACCCGTCGCAGCATGCTCCATCGCTTCGTTCTCCAAGGCATTCAACAACTTTTCGGCGACGGCCAGGGGCCATGGGCGGTCGATGCCGTCGAGTAGTGCGCTGCCGTCGACGCCCAGAAGGTACTCGTCCGCGTGGCCGGCAACGATGTACTCGACGCGCTCGCGTGGGTCCGCGATGGCGACGATTCTCCGGTCGGTCGTGCGCCCGTCCCGCTCCAGAAATGCCGACGCCCACGCGGTGTTCTTCTGGAGAACGGTTGCAGCAGTCCATGATTCGATCATCACTGCGCGCCATTGCTTCTCGATGGGGATGGTGAGGGCCTCGCGTGGCGAACCGGCCATAGATTCCCACAGCGTCAGCGGAGTGGCGGTCACGACTTGCCGTAACCACCAGCGCCGGATGCCCTTGTTCTTGTAGTGGACGTCTTCGATGCCGTCACGAAATGCGAGGTCGTCGAGCGAGCCGGGCAATCGGACGGCAAGGCGCGGCCGCAAGGGCTTCGTCTCGAGCCGCACCCAGGACCGAGCCCGAGTGACCATTCGAGAGGCAAACGGAGATCGGGGGAGTTGCCGTAGTAGTTGAATTGCACGCTCACGGACCCGCACGGCTGGATCGTTGAGTGCACGCTCGAGGAGCGCGTAGTCGTGTTCACCCAGCCCGACGTCGAGATGGTCGAGGAAGTGCAGCCGGCTTGCCGTGGCCTCGTCGTCCCAAGCGATCTCGAGCTCTTCGCTCGCCAGTTCCGGGTCGACCGTACGTATGTAATCGAACCAGGCCGTACGGTCGTCCCGATCGGGCGAAAGCCACAGCTCGTCCCGGCGTGATCCGATTCGTCGTAGCTGGGCCCAATCCGGGTTCTGCTCCGCCAGGTACTGCCCGCGTCGACCGGCGAGGCGAAGTAGCGCCTCGCGGTGCTCGGGATACTTCAGCGCGGCTTCCATGAAGAGCGGGACACTGGCCGCGGGTGCGAGGAATCCGCGTTGGTCGGCCATCGCGAACCATTCCGCGAGAGTCCAGGAACGTACTTGCAACAAGGACTGAAGTTGTTCGATCGCGAGGTCGGGAAGCAGCGGTTGAACTGCTGGATCAGTCTTCGATGCGCGCGAGTGACCTGCGTGCGCGTCTGATCGCAGGGAGGTCACCCGCCTACGGTATGGCAGGGGTGCGTCGAGCTGGGTCGCAGGGGTCGGGCGCGTGTCGGCAGATTCTGGAACAGTGGTAACCGGCACCCAGCAGGAGGCGTGAGATGACGGATGGCCGTGAGATGAGAGACGGAACTGACGACGTCTTTGTCGTGGCATCGGTGACCGAACGGCGAACGCTCATCTCCACCCGAGTGAGGGAGTGGTGTGCGGCGGGAACCGTCGAGTCGAACCGGCCGGAGTTGTCCGATGATGTCGCGCTGCTGATTGCCGGGGGGTATGGGGACGAGTCGACGCGATCGATCCTGGCGAACCGGCGCAGTGTCGGACGTTCGTTCCCGGAGATCGGCGGCTTCTCGGAGTTGCGGTATCTCACCGACGAGCTGGCCCGCACCAGACGTCGACTGCTCGCAACTCGCATCGGCCCTGTTCAGGTTGTCCTCGAACGACGGGTGCAGGCGCTCGAGAAGCGCGTTCAGTCGATGCGATCGGCGATCGTGCATTCCAATCGTCACTTCGCGAGCAGTGTCCGTGCCATCCGCAAGGACCGGCGCGACGGCCTGCATCTCGACGTCGAGCAACGCGAGGCTCTCTTTGCCGGGCTCACCCGTACACCGGTTCCAGCCAAGCTGCCGGTGGGGCTCGGTGTCGTGGCCAGCAGTGGAAACGCAGCACTCGACAAACTCGCCGCCCAGTTCGGGAAGGTCCAGGGAACCGGTGTCATCGCCGATGCCGGAAGGCGCATCGCGGAAGTCCTCGACGGACTGGTCGATTCAGAACCCGAGGGACGCGCCGGTGAGTACGACGCCTTGCTTTACCTCGCCGGGAATCTGTTCGACCGGATCGAAAGCTCCAGCGCGTGGCATTCCGACCACTTCGTCATTCAACGCAACCAACTCGACCTGGCCGACGAGATCACCCAGATCGCGGTCGACACCGTCGCGCTGCGTTCGATTCTTGCGGAGTTGGACGACGCGGCTGCGCTGGCACGCGACGAGGGAACCCGAGCCGGAATCGCTTCGCGCAGGGAAGCGCTCGGCGCGGTCTGGGACCAGCTGGTCGAGCGCGTCGCGGCCCTCGCGCGGATCGGTGACCTGGTCGCACGGGCCGAGGATCAGTTGAGTTCGCAGCGCGCGGTTGCGCATGCAGCGAGCCTCGACAGCCGGATCGACGACCTACTCGCGCGCTCGGGCTCACGTGAACTTTCGGCTGCAAACACGCACTACGTCGGGGATCAATTCGACGGTGTGGAAGAGCTGATGTTCGCTCACCGGGCGGCGCTTTACGGGGACATTGCACTGCTGACCTCTGGGAACGAGCGTCGGGCGCCGTAGTCAGGCCGTCGCCGGAGCTGTAAGGTCGGGGGTACTGACCGGCCACACGATCGAAGTAAAGGCCGGGATTTCGCTCAATGCTCGACCCCGATGCCGATCCGGTGATGCGGGCGTACCCGCTCGAGACAGGTCGATCATGGAAGACACCGCAAGCCGCGGCATCAATGCGTTCATTTCCGAAGCTACGCAGCGTGGGGGCAAGGCTGTCCGTCTCACGCACTCACGTCGTAACCCCGTCGAGGTGACGGGCGCTGACGGTGTCAGCCGAATCGTCCGCGTGCGGTCCAAGCTCGACGGTGACTGGCAGGCCAGGCGTCAGGACGAGTCGCTCGAGAGTGACGACACCCGCTCCGAGTTCTGGGTGTTCGTCGACCTGGCAGCAGATCCGCACGAGTTCTACATGTTGCCCTCCAACGAGGTCGCCGACGACATCCGCGCCGAGGTCGACCTGTGGATCATGGACAGCCCCGGACGTAATCGCACCGGCCATCACGCGATTCCGCGTGGGCGCGTCGTGCACGGTCACGATCGTTGGGATGCGCTGGGCTTGGCCGCGGTCAAGGATCCGAGCATTTACGTCGAGACCCCGGTTGCGACCAAGCGTAAGACGTCGCCGGTCGCCGCGAAGAAGCGTCGCGCCAGCGGTGTCGAGGAGATCGAAGTCGTCGACAATCGCCTCGAGATGACAGCCGATTGCCACGGATATCGCTGGGTCGGGCGCTTCGACGAAACCACCGAGGTCGTCGAGATCATGCGCGGACCGATGGAAGGCCGCCGATTCCCAGATCCGACCGCGGCCGCAAATGCCGTCACCGGTCACATCTCAGGCGACACCGAGAGCCATGACGGTTGGTCGTTCTGGACGATCAACAACACGGCCCTCGGCGCTCATCTCAAAACTGCCTGATCTCAGGCTCCGACTGCCGCCGACACCCGTTCGAGAGTGTCCAGTTCGTTCGACGAGAGCACCAGATTCGGGGCGTCCAGTAGCGCCGGGAGCTGCTCGGGCCGGCTGACGCTCGCGATCGGTGCGGTGATGCCCGGTCGAGTCAGCAGCCAGGCCAGCGCGACGGTCGAGATCTCGCTGTCGTGTGCCTGCGCGATTGTCGCAAGTTCCGCGACGACGTCGAGTCCGGCGTCGCTGAAGTATCCGGCGGTCAGTCGTTCGCGGGAGCTGCCTTCGATGTCCGCGCGGGTCTTGTATTTTCCGGTCAGGAAGCCGGAAGCGAGAGCGAAGTACGGGAAGACGCTGATGTTGTTGTCGGTGGCGATCTGGGCAAGTTCGGGTTCGTACGACTTGCGGTGAACCAGGTTGTAGTGCGGTTGCAGCGCGATGGGCGCGGCGTAACCGTTCTCCTCGGTGATCCGCAGCCACTCCCGGACGCGGTCGGGGCTGTAGTTGGAGATTCCGAGATAGCGAACCTTGCCCGCGACGACCAACGCATTGAAGGCTTCGAGAGTTTCCTCGAGCGGAGTCTGCGGGTCGTCGAAATGCGCGTAGTACAGATCGATGCAGTCCGTCTGCAGGCGCTGCAGCGACGCCTCAGCTGCGGCCGCGATGTTGTCGGCCTTCAGGCCCTTGAAATCGGGATGGCTACCCACCTTGGTGGCGACGACGATGTCGTTCTGCAGTCCCCGATCGGTGATCCATTTCCCGATGATCGTTTCGGATTCCCCGCCGGAATTGCCGGGAGCCGACGCCGTGTACGAGTCGGAGGTGTCGATGAAGTTTGCACCGGCTTCGGCGAACGAATCGAGGATCTCGAAGGACGTCTTCTCGTCTGCTGTCCATCCGAAAGGGTTGCCGCCCAAGCTAAGTCGGAAGATGTCGAGGTCCGAATTTCCGATGATCGCCACTGTGTGGAACTCCCGTCGATGAAGGTGGTCGCTGCATCCCGCACCGTACCCTCTCACGGCGCTGGCGATGGCGCGCCCTCGCCAGGTTCGCCGAAAAATGTATCGGATCGTGATTGCCGCCGTCCGTGTTGGGTATGGCCTCAAATACTGAATTCTTCGATGGACTGCTGATAGGAGCGTCCGATGATGATTGTGGACGAAGCCACCCGCGTCGTTCGTGGTGTGGCAGACGCAACGACGACGGTGGCCGGAGCCGTCGGCGGTGGAGTGATCGGTGGAGTGACGGGCGGGATACGTGGATCGGCGGAGGGTGTCCGAGACGGAATTCGTGCGGGTAGTTCCTCGACGCCGACGGCGGTTCTCACGATGGCGGCCGTGGGTGCGGCGGGATTGGTGGAATGGCCGGTGATCTTGGCAGTCGGCGGCACGGCCCTGGTACTCCACGAATGGGATCGCAAGAGCGGTCGGACGGATCGCGAGGTCAAGGCGGTTGGCCGCACGAGCAAGCCAGAACAGGTAAAGAAGGAATCGAGCGGAAACTCCCACAAGGCGGCCGGCCGGTCACAGGATCGAACTCACAGTTCTTCGCACACTCGATCCACTCACTGATGTTCTCAGCGATGGCCCGGCGTGCGGTGTCGGTGGCAACTTTGCCGCCGCGCCTGGCGTTGTCGGGACTCGCGTTGGTGGGCGGTTCGACGATTCCGCGAACCGCTGTCAGTGACGTGGCGTTGCGGACCGGCACCCTCGCGTTGGCGGGTGTGGGGATGATTCCTGCAGCAGCGGGATCGATATTCGGTGCCCCGCGAATCCCAGGTTCCGCCTATGTCTCGGCGGCCGCGTCGGCGATCAATTATCAACCCCGGGTGCGTCGGCGAATCGAACAGCGCCTTGGCCGTTCGCTCACCGACTTCGCATTGGAGTCGGCGACGTCGTTCGCGGACGTTCTGACCTATGCGCCTGCGTCATTGGGCGTGGATTTCGGGCTGCGGACGATGCTGCTACGCGAAACTCTGGCGGCGCGACACTCTCGGCGGGTGTGGTCATTCGAACCTGGCGGTCGCGGTGCTTCCACGAGGCCTGAACCGAGTGGCTCAGGTGAGCGTTACGCAGACAGGATCGCTGGGGTTCAGCTGGCGGCCGGAGCTGCACTGGCTACCGTCTCTGCCGGCGGTGACACCGTCGCGACGAGTATCAAGGTTTCGGCGCCGCGACCGCTTCGGATGTCGCGCGAATCATTCGCTGCTGGTTTGTCATACGGTCTGTGGCGGACGCACCACACCGCCGTTTCGGACTCTGCGGCTCTACGCATGCTCGATCGTATTGACACCGTCCTCGTCGATCCGAGTGTCCTCTTCGACGACTCGCTCCGGGTTTCCGACATACGAGAGGTGGCCGAGTCGGATCGCGTCGCAGTGTGGGAACAAGCCAGGAAAGCTCTGAACGACGGAACTGTGGGAGTGGGAAGGCACCGCATCGGCGGCGCCGAAGTGGTCGTGCGACCCGTGCGAAAAGGTCTGGCGGAAACACTGATAGGCGAAATACGTGCGGCCGGGGTCGCAGCCGTCACGATCGACGACGACGGGCTCGGATCACTGCGAAGTGGATTCGACGAGCTCTATCCGGCGCAATCGACTGCCGAAGCCGGCCTGCGCGAGGCTCTCTCGGCGTTGGTGGCCGAGGGTCGGACAGTTGCGATCGTGTCGAGTAGGGCGATAGCGGGACAGGCAGTGCTACGCATCGGGATTTCACCACCGAGTGGCGAGCACGTGAGTGCCGACATCCACACCGACTTGGCCGGGGCGTGGCGGGTTGTCCATGCGCTCCCGGCTGCTCGAACAGCGACGAGGCGCGGTGTCGAACTCTCCTCAGGTTCTTCGGCATTGGGTGCCTTGATCATGCTTCCGGGAGTTCGAGGGGCTGGGCCGGGGCCGATCACAGCTGGTTCGGCCGCGGGACTGTGGACCGGATACACCTTGTCCCGATCTGTGATTCAAGCGCCCGTCCCTGTCGGTACTCCGAGCGATACCTGGCATGAGATGGACGGTGATGCTGTCGTTCGCGAACTATCCGAATCCATCCGACATACACCGCACCGTGCGGAAGCTCGTGTGCGAGCGCCCGCACGGTTCAGGTTGATCCGTGACGGATTGTCGGCGTTGCGAACAGAATTGGCGGATCCACTGACGCCTGTGTTGGCGACCGGCTCCGCTGCCAGTGCAGTCCTCGGTTCACCGGTAGACGCCGTCCTGGTCGGCTCGGTCTTGGTCGGCAATGCCGCGATGTCCGCTGTTCAACGGCTTCATTCGGAGCGGGCGGTGCAGCGGCTCTTGCGGACTCAGGAACCGGTAGCTCGGCGAGTAACCAACGACGGCACGGTCGAGACAGCGGCCGACGCGCTCGAACTCGGTGACGTCGTGGCAATCGAGTCCGGGGACATCGTGCCCGCAGATTGTCGCCTGTTGAGCGTCGAATCGCTGGAAGTCGACGAGTCGTCGTTGACGGGAGAGTCCCTGCCCGTCGACAAGCAGACCGACCCGACCCCTGGGATGCCACTGGCCGAGCGAAGGTGCATGGCCTACGCAGGGACAACAGTGCTTGCCGGATCCGGTCGTGGCGTGGTCACGGCCATCGGAGCCCGAACGGTGACCAGGCGTGCCGATGTCGGTGTGTCCCGATCCGGGCCTGCTGTGGGCCTGACCAACAGACTTCGCGAACTCACGAGGGCGACCCTGCCGGCCAGTATCGGCGGTGGGGCGTTGGTGACAGTCGCGGGTCTGCTTCGTGGTACCGGTCTGCGCCGCGCCGTCACCGGAGGTGTGGCCGTGGCTGTGGCTGCCGTGCCGGAGGGGCTGCCTCTGGTTGCCACTCTGGCTCAGCAGGCCGCAGCGCGAAGGCTCACTGCAGCAGGAGTGTTGGTTCGTGCGCCACGATCGATAGAAGCGCTCGGTCGTGTCGACGTGGTCTGCTTCGACAAGACCGGAACCCTCAGCGAGAACAAGCTACGGGTGGCCGCGGTCGAACGCGTCGACGGCTGGGACGAAAGCGAGATTCTGGAAGTTGCGGCGCGCAGTGCCCTGGGAAGTCGCGACGATCGCGTGTTTCATTCGACGGATGCCGCCGTCGTCGATGCAGCCCAGCAAGCTCTGGACGATGCTTCGGTTTTCGGTGACGTCGAGGCGAACAACCTCGTTCCGTTCAGGTCGGGGCGGCCGTACTCGGCAGCTTTGTTCGGCAGGCGGATCGCACTCAAAGGTTCGCCGGAATTCGTGACCGAAGCAGGACGAGATCCGAATGCTGTGTCGGCGAAGCACGTTCAAAGCATGGCCGGACGCGGACTGCGGGTGGTTGCCGTCGCCCAGCGCGAGTTGTCGGAACACGACGCGCGACGCGCAGGCGAAGACTCGCAATTTCTCGAACAGTGTTGCTCCGAGGGGCTGGAAGCGGTCGGCCTTCTCGGACTCTCGGACACGCTGAGACCCGAAGCAACGCAACTTGTTCGAGAACTTCGAGGCGACGGACGGCAAGTGCGCGTGCTGACCGGGGATCATCCGACAACAGCGGCCGCGGTCGCCACCGAACTGGGGTTGGACGTCGCACGCGAGGATGTTGTCACCGGTCCTGACTGGGAGAACTTCTCTCGCACCGAAAGACGGGATGCGGTCCGCGGCAGCAGCGTCTTTGCGCGCGTGACACCCGAGCAGAAGGTCGAGATCGTGCAAGCGTTGGAGACCGACGGGCGGGTGTGCGCCATGGTCGGTGACGGCGCGAACGATGCTGCGGCGATCCGAGTTTCCAGCGTGGGAATCGGGGTGGCGTCGACCGACAGTGATCCGGCGCGCGGCGCCGCAGACATCGTGCTCCTCGACGGCCGTGTCGGCGGACTGACCGACGCATTGGACGAGGGCAGTCAATTGTGGCGGCGGGTCAGATCAGCGGTAGGGGTTTTGCTCGGAGGCAACGCGGGTGAAGTCGCATTCGCGCTGATCGGTTCTGCGTTGTCCGGCGAATCACCGCTCAACGCAAGGCAGTTGCTACTGGTCAATCTGATGACGGACGCCTTGCCCGCTGCCGCGCTTGCGATGAGCACCCCGTCCGAGAACGGATCCGAGAAGTCCGAACAGATGGACGCTCATGCCTTGTGGCAGACGATCGCTGTCCGCGGCGGTGCCACGGCAATAGGTGCGCTGGCAGCGTGGCTTCTGGCCCGGGCGAGCGGTAGGAGGCGGCGAGCGTCGACGGTGGCGTTGGTTGCCCTGGTGGGCACCCAACTGGGGCAGACGCTTCTCGAATCACGCAGTCCGCTGGTGGTCGCAACCGTTGCCGGATCCGCTGCGGCGCTGGCGACGCTCGTCAGCACACCCGTGGTGAGCCAATTTCTCGGTTGCACGCCGCTCGGTCCCATCGCCTGGGGCCAAGCGGTGGGCTGCGCGTCGGCGGCGACGCTGCTCGCGGCGCTGGCTCCGCGGGTGTTGGAGCGGATTGCCGCAACTGAGGAGAACGCGAACGGTCAGTCGACGATTCGCAAGATCCCGACGCGAACGAGCACTGCGTACACCTCCCGAACCGGGGGAGTCAGCGCTCGCGACAGCGTGGAAATCAGCGACGTGGAAATCAAAGAAGCGGAAACCGGTGAATCAGACACGCTTGTGAGCGTCGCTGCTGGAAGTGACACGTCGCCGAACTCCCGGGCGACCCGAGATGAATCCTGAGGAATCGTGACATGTCCCAGAACACCGTCGACCACACGAACCCCGTCGATCACCGCGAGGTAGTCGAATCCGTCCGTTCGGCACGGAGCTTCGAGTTGGAGCTACCGATCGTCGGTGCCATCCCTGTTCCGAGACCCGAGCAGATCGCCTACTTTGCGGTGATGGGACTGATGGTCGCCTTCGAGATCATCGAGTGGCCCGTGGCAGTCACCATTGCAGCGGGGCATCTGCTCGCAACAGAGCAGCACAATCACGTCCTCGAAGAGATCGGAGAGGCGCTCGAGGGGGTCTGACGCAGGCGCTGCCTGGACACAAATCGAGGCCTGGACACAAATCGAGCGGCCCCGCATTTCGCGGGACCGCTCGACGTGCGGAGAAACTTACTGCGCGAGTGCGCGCTTCATGCCGCGTTCGACTGCTGCGATGATCTGCGGGCGCAGTTCTGCGGCAGGGACGATCTCATCCACCGAGCCGACCTCTCGGGCCCGCTGGATGTTGTGGATCGCTTCGAATTCGGATGCCACTTCGCCGAGCTTGTCGGAGCGGACGGCGATGCGCTGAGCGTTCAGTTCTACGCGCAGATGTGCTTTCTCCGTGTCATCCTTGGCTGCTGCCAAGTCTGCCTCCAGTTGCTGCACCTTCGGGTCGTTGTTGGTGCGGGTGTTCACCTCACGGGTGAAGACCACTGCGGCGGCGGGGGCGCCGCCGAGTACCGACGCGAACGAGCCTTCGACAGCAAGAACTTCCATGTTGTCGTTTAGCGCACCGGAGAACACGACGAACGCGCCGCCGTGGTAGCGGGAGACGACGCAGAACACGATCGGTCCGTCGAAGTTGACGATGGCGCGGCCGATCTCGGCGCCGTACTCGAGCTGGATGTTGCGCAGCGACTCCGGGGAACCGTCGAAGCCGGACAGGTTGGCCAGCACCACGATCGGACGGTTGCCGCTCGCAGCATTGATCGCGCGAGCAGTCTTCTTCGACGAGTTCGGGAACAGCGTTCCCGACGTCCAGGTGTCGGGACCGTCGGCGGGGAAGTGCCCCTTACGTGGGATCGCGCGGGATTCGATGCCCACCACTGTGACCGGATGTCCGGCGAGGTGCGCGTCCAGAACGACCGACGTGTCGGCGCCGGCCATGTCGGCCCAACGCTCGAGAACAGAGTGGTCCTGGTCGACCACCGAACGCATCACGGTGCGAATGTCGAAGGGCTTCTTGCGATCCGGGTTCTTCGCCGAGGAGAAGATGTCGCCGACCGTCTCGAAGTCGCTCGACGGGTGGGTGTGCGGGAAGCTACGCACGTCGCGATCGACGGGGTCCGTCGTCGCTGCGCGGCGCGGGAACCGTTCGCCGGGAGCGAGGTACGAGTGTGCGTAGTGACGGAACAGGATCTCGCACGCCGCAGTGAGGTCGGGGGCCCAGTACTGCGCCTGGCCGTTGGGGCCCATGACGCGGTCGTAACCACCGATACCGAAGTTGTCCTCGGCCGACACACCACCGGAGTAGTCGAGAGACTGCTTGCCGGTCAGCACCATCGCGCTGTCCGGGGTCATCACCAGAATGCCCTTGGTGTGCATCAACATGGTGGCTTCGGCGTTCCAGTAGGGCTGAGCGCCGACGTTGATGCCCGTGACGACGATGTTGATCTCGCCGCCGTTCTGGGTGAAGGTGATGATTCGGCGCAGGCCGCGGGAGACCCAGTCCATGTTCTCGGTGCCGCTCTCCATCGAGATGGTGGCACCGGAGGACAGTGCGAACCACTCGACCGGAGCGTTCAACTTCTCGGCCAGGTCGATGGCAGCGACGACGCGTGAGCATTCGGCCTCGGCCACGGTACCGAGCGCCTTGGTGGGGTCACCGAAGAGCGCGACACGGGTCATTCCCTCGGGATAGCGCGGCGTCGGCGTGTTCACGAGGCCGACGACGATGCCGGCCTTGTTGAGACCGTACGGACGCTCGACAGGTGACAGGACGCCCGCTTCGTCGAAGTCGTGCTCGACGAAGGTGCCCTTGGTGCCGGTCAGGAGTGGAATCAGCTCGTACGGGTACACAGTTCCGCGTGCCCGCGAACTCTGGACCTTCTGGGCGTACGCGTCGAGGGGGAGCAGCGGTTCGGTGGGAGGTGTGGTCTTGTTGATGACCACACCGGCACCCGCGCGGTAGGAGAATCGCAGCGCAACTTCCTTGGGCGCGCCGCCCTTTCGGTCCTTCAGCCGAGTGATGAGCGTGATCTCTTCGAGCCCGGCGCCGACGGTCAGTCGGGCTGCGTTCTGAGCGATCACCGAGAACCGCTCGCTGGGAACGTCGGCGACCGGCCACACGTAGAGCACGACGCGGTTGGCTGCGAGTCGACGCTTGTCGCCGCGCTGGGACTGCGCCCGACGGATACCGTCGAGGCAGGCAGCGAGCGTGCGCTCGATGGCCGGGAGTGCAACCATCTGACCTTCGTCGTCGAGTTGCGGTGTCACGTCGCGGATTTCGGCCAGAGCGATCAGGCGCTCGTCCTTCGGATTCTCCTTGGCCGAGAGGTGGAACAGGTAGGTGTTCTCCGGAGCCGGGAGGCGCTTTCCGTTGAAGTTCTTCAGGCGCCACATGTCCAGACGCTGACCCGTGAGCGGATGCATGTCGCGGATGATGTGGTCCTCGACCAGTTCGCCGTCGACGGGGCGGAAGGTGACCCACCGGACCGGATCCCCGTTCGGGTTGCAGATGATCACCGTCGCGCGGCGAGACCGTGTGATCGTCTCGTTGCGCGAGAGTTCGGTGCGCAGCGTCTCGACGAGCGCGTCGCCGTCGGCGGGCTGATCAGGCCAGTCGAGGTAGATGTCGACTACCAGCCCGCGACCGGATGGAGCATCCTGCGCGATCGTGGCGACATCGTCGAGAGCCGTACCGAGAGCATCGAATTCGGCCACCGTCGAGACCAGATGCAGCCCGTCGCCCTTGAGGTCGAAGTTACCGGTTACGAAACGGCGGTCGACGTGCTCGAAAACGCGGACGTCTTCGAACGAGTGAATCTTGTAGTAGCGACGCGTGATGACCTCGAGCAGAGGGCCGCCATCGCGGTTGCCGAGGCCGATCTTTCGACCCAACAGGTCCAGGAGCGGTTCGGGAGTGGCGACGAGATTGGCGATTCGCTCGTCGAAATCTGCAGCGTCCGGCTGCTCTTCGAGGTAGGCGAGGTTGCCGCGTACTCCGTCGTAGACGTCTTCGCGAACCTTGCGGATGCGCGGCTCGTCGAAGAACCGGAAGCGAAGGTTGCGGGCGACGTCGCCGATGACGGGGTAGCGGACCTGCGTCGCGACGATGAGTCGATCGAGAACCTCGTTGAGCTCCTGCGCCGAGCAACCGGGAGCCTTGTCGCCGACGAGCCAGCCTTCGAGAAGTGCTGCAATGACCGGGATCTGGGCTTCCATGCGCTGCAGAGCCAGGAAGAGTCGGTACACCGCTTCCTCGACGGCCTGGCGATCTTCCAGATCGGTGACGTCGTAGTGGCGAAGTGCCCGTTCGAGTCTCGTGCGGAACGACGCCGGCAAACCTTCGCGCTCGGAGTCGAGTGAGTGCAGGAAGGTGTGGAAGTGCTCGCGGGGGCTGTGGACGGATTCGTCCTTCGCGGACTCACCCGAGGTGGGCTTGTTGCGCGAGAGTTCGCAGATGTCGGCAAAGGTGGTCAGCACAGCCAGTTCGGCCTGTACCAGTTCGCGGTCCTCGGATTCGAGTGCGCTGCGAAGTGCGTCGTACTCGGCCAGAACAGCATTTGCGTGCTTACCGCTGACGTCGTAGCCACTGATCATCGCGGTCAGTGCTTCGAGCTGTGCCAATGCATCTGCGCGGGTATCGGAACCGGAAGTTGCTGCGGGAAGATCGAATTGGACTCGCGGAGCCTTCTCCGTGACAGCTTCCTCACTGACCTGGTCGACGCGCAGGAGCGGTGCGCCGGCATCGACCTGGGAGTTGACGGTAGCGAGAACCTCACGCACTTTACCCGCGTACGGAGCGCGAACCGCGGTCTCCATCTTCATGGATTCGAGCACGACCAGAGTGGATCCGGCTTCGACGTCGTCGCCGACCGCGACCGGTACTGCTACCACTACGGCGGGAGCCGGCGCGCGGACTACGCCGGCGTCGTCCTGGCTGATCTGGTGGCTGATGCCGTCGACCTCGACGAGATAGCGAGCCGGGCTCACGACGGAAACGACGTGGAAGCGGCGATCACCGATCACCAGCCGTGACTCGAAGTCACCGAGACGATCGACGTCGACCTCGATGTCTCCGGCGTCTCCGTCGACGCGGTAGCGGTGCGGGCCGATACGCCCGACGGTCAGTTTGTATGCCTGACCTTGGTAGTTGAGCTCGACGGTACGGCCGATCGCGTGATTGGCGCGTGGGCGGCCGCCACGTGCCGAGGCGAGGAAGGCCGCACGCTCGAGGGACTCCTCGGCGTCGTAAGCATCGATGGCGGTGGCGATCAGCGCGACGTCCGCGCGGCGAGTGGTGCCGGTGAGGGCGCCCGTGCGGTCGAGCCAGCCGGTATCCGCGGATGCCGAGATGACCTCGTCGCGATCGAGTAGATCGAGGAGGAACGACTTGGTGGTAGTGCCGCCGTCGAGTACGACAGTGGTTTCACGAAGGGCGGTGCGCAGACGCGCAAGCGCTTCGGAGCGGTTGCGGCCCCACGCGATGACCTTCGCGACCATCGAGTCGTAGTCGGGCGGAATGACGTCCCCGGCAGCGATGCCGGTGTCGACCCGGATGCCGGAGCCGAGCGGGAACTTGAGGAGCTGAACGGTGCCGGGTGCCGGCGCGAAATCGTTGTCGGCGTCTTCGGCGTTGAGGCGGGCTTCGACGGCGTGGCCGAATGCGGGCGGGCAGTCACCGACCAATTCGTCACCACTGGCGACCAGGATCTGCAGTTTGACGAGGTCGATTCCGGTGGTGACCTCGGTGATCGGGTGCTCGACCTGCAGGCGGGTGTTGACCTCGAGGAACGTGAAGAGCTTGTTCTCGGGCTGGTAGAGGTATTCGACCGTGCCTGCGCCCTGGTACCCGGCTGCCTTGACCAGTTCGGCGGAAACCTTCTTGAGGTGGTCCGACTGTTCTTCGGTCAGGACGGGGGAGGCGGATTCTTCGATGACCTTCTGGTTGCGACGCTGAATCGAGCAGTCGCGAACGCCCGGAGCCCAGACATTGCCGTGGTTGTCGGCGATGACCTGTACCTCGACGTGGCGTGCATCGGTGACAAGGCGTTCGAGGAAGACGACGGGGTCGCCGAAGGACCGCTCTGCTTCGCCCTGCGTGCGCTCGAGTGCAACTTCGAGTTCGTCTTCGGCCCAGACCTTGCGGATACCGCGTCCGCCGCCGCCGCTTCGGGCCTTGATGATCAGGGGATATCCGATGGACTGAGCATGACGACGAGCGTCGGCGCGCGTTTCGACCGGTCCGCCGCTCCACGGGGCGACCGGTACGCCGACCTTCTCGGCCAGGATCTTGGCGGCAACCTTGTCGCCGAGCAGGCGCATCGAGTCGGCGCTCGGGCCGATGAACGTGATGCCCAGTTTCGCGACGATCTCCGCGAAGGCGGGATCCTCGGCCACGAAGCCCCAGCCGACCCAGACTGCGTCGGCCTTGGCTGCGAGCAGTGCTCGCTCGAGTTCGGCGTAGTCGAGGTACGGGCTACCGGTGCCGGTGCTGCGCAGGGTCACGCCCTCATCGGCCTGGCGGACGAACATGGCGCGGCGCTCGGCCTCGGTGTGCAGCGCAATGACGCGAATGCCGTAGTCGTGTTCGGCGTTCAGTTCGCGTACAGCCCTGATCAGCCGGACCGCGGCCTCACCTCGATTGACCACTGCGATTCGTTTGAACATTGTCACTGCCACCGTCCTTGATGAGATTCTTCGTCACGTACGTTGCGATATGAGCCGACCGTGTCCCACATACCCGGATTCCCCGGTTCGTGAACTACGCCGCGATGCGCTGTGTTTCCCCCGGTTGCGCGTCGGCAAGTGATTGCCCTTCCGGTTCGTCGAGTCCCCTGCGCTGAAGCACTGTGTGCACCGAAGCGCTGTGTGCGCTGAGACACTGTGTGCCTTGTGCGCCACCCTGCAGGCGTGGACTCAGAACCGCTCCAATCACGAATCAGCAACATATTGTGTCTGCTTCCAGGGAATCCCTGGTTTATCTAAGAATGCAGTATGTCGACGCTCATGTCACCTGGGCGAATTGAAGAATATTAGTCAACGTGAACCACGGTTACACATATGGCGTTAAATCATTGCGGTGCAATGGAATTCGGACTTGTGACACGGATCACGATGGTAATGAAATCGGCAAGAAAGTGAATACTCACTGGTAACAAAATCGCATATTCGGAGAATTCTCTGGGTTGCTCGATTATTACTGATCGGTACTACTGGCGAGTATTTTTTATGTCCGGTCGGACCGTATTCGAGAAATCGCGTTCGATGGTTGCGATGTGCTTTGCGATCGCGTCGAGTCCTGAGGGAGGGAGGTGCAATGCGTTGCCGAGAGCAAGTGAAGTCCGCTTGAAGTGCTCCACGAGTGGTTCGTATTTCGTGACCAGTCTCAGTCTGTCGGTCCCGTTCAGGTACTTCACGCTTCCCGCGTTGTCGACGAAGTCGCTGAACTTCACGAGGAACACTGCGGGATCCGCTATCGCGCGGATGACGTGATCCTGATATCCGGCGGTGGTGTTGTCGTGCGGGTAGTCGATTGGATTGGTCACTGCCTCAACAAGTTCGGAGATTCTGTGGCCGAAGCGCGAGGCGATGAGTGTGGACGCACGTTCCTGCGCTTCGGATGCGGACATGTCGTCTGCAGTCTGGCCACCGAGGAGCGCGATGACGGCGTGTGGTCGGTCTTCGACCGTGTCGTGAAGCGCGGTTGCGCTCAGGATCTCGACATCGGAGCACCCGTACCGAAGCAGCCGCAATACATTTCGTAGGGGATGAACGATGTAGGGATCCTCGTCGGACTTGATCCCGTTCTTTCTGAACTGATCGAGGTGCGCAAGGGTCGCGACCTCCATGGCGAGCCGTAGGGTTTCACCCGAGATCGCCAGCTCGTCGACGGCGCTCTCAATGGCGAAGACCAGCGTTGCAGCGTCCATCTCCTTCAGGGGCAACTGGTCGAATGCAGACCTGATCGGGTCGGAGTTGCTCATGCCAAATAGCCTTCCGGTTGGTGAGGCGTCGCGACGAATGTCCTGGTGCAGATCTGCAATCGAGCCCTGATTGACGCCGGAAATACAGGTCGAGGTCAGAATCATCTTGATTCTATCCGGCGACTACGACAGCAAGTGTTCCTAGCGTTGTCATAGAGGTGGGCGGGGAGGTTCGTTCGCCTCCATCACAGGCAAATAGGGCAGGAAGAGGTTCGATGACCACGGAGGCGACCCTGGCGTCGTTTGTCGAGACAGTTGACACGGATGTCGACACCCATCCGCTGGACGATCCTGTGCGACAAGGACTTCGCGGACATCATGCGCAATTCGCTCGCTGGGCAGGGAGAGTTGCGCGATACGACCCGACGGTCGCGCCGTTTGTCGGTCATCCGCCCGAGTTGGACGCCGAGGACTGGGAGAACCTACGCACACTCGTAGGTCCTGGCGGCACAGTAGGTTTGCGAGGATTTGATCACCGCCCGCCGGAAGGGTGGCGCGTTGTGGATCAGTTCGGCTCGGTGCAGATGGACGGATCCGCACTCGAAGTCTCCGTTGATCCGTCGGTCGAACTTCTCGGAACGGGCGACGTTCCCGAAATTCTGGCATTGATCGAGCGCACCAAGCCAGGACCGTTTCTTCCTCGTACCGTCGAGATGGGCAGTTACTACGGCATTCGCGTCGACGGAAGACTTGTTGCCATGGCGGGGGAGCGGTTGCACCCTCCGGGATGGACGGAAATCAGTGCGGTGTGCACTGACAGCGACTTTCGGGGTCGAGGCCTGGGTACGACGCTGATCCGTGCCGTCGCTGCCGGGATTCGCGAGCGCGGCGAGCTGCCATTTCTCCATGCAGTGCAATCGAATACGAATGCGATCAGACTCTACGAATCACTGGGGTTCGTTCTCCGGAAGAGATCCAGGTTGACTGCGGTGCAGGCGCCTGCCTGATCGAATTCTCGCCGACGCCTGTGTTTCGGGCGCTCGGCCACTAGTCTGAACAAATGACAGTCGATCAGGCGTTGGACAGTGATTTCCTCACTCTTGCCGATCCGTACCGCCGCGAGTTGCTGGCGCACTGCTATCGCATGATGGGGTCGATTCACGACGCCGAAGACCAGGTCCAGGAGACGTTCATCCGGGCTTGGCGCGGGTTCGACGGTTACAAGGGCCAGTCATCTCTGAGGACCTGGCTCTACCGCATCGCGACGAATACCTGCCTGACCGCGCTGGAGGGGAGATCGAGGCGTCCCCTCCCGACCGGCCTCGGCGCACCTAGTTCGGACCCGGCCGACGATTTGATCGAGCGCAACGAGATTGCCTGGTTGGAACCGATCGCCGATTCTGAGTTGGGCGACGTCAATGATCCGGCCGTCATGGTCGTCAATCGCGATTCGGTCAGGCTCGCCCTTGTCGCCGCTTTGCAGCACTTGTCCGCGCGCCAACGTGCGGTTCTGGTTCTACGTGACGTTCTCCAGTGGAAGGCGTCGGAAGTTGCGGAGGCGCTGGACACCACAACCACTGCGGTAAACAGCCTGCTGCAGCGGGCTCGCGCGCAGATCAATCACATCGGACCCACCGAGGACGATCTCGTGGAACCGACTACCGAGGCTGCCCGGAAGTTGCTTCGCGACTACGTGCACAGCTTCGAGAGCTACGACGTCGAGGCCATCGTCGAACTGTTCACGCGCGAAGCCATCTGGGAGATGCCTCCGTTCGAGGGTTGGTACCAGGGCCCCGAGGCAATCGGGCAACTCATCGGAACCAAATGCCCGGCCGACGGACCAGGAGCGATGCGCCTACTTCCGACCGCTGCGAACGGTCAGCCGGCGTTCGGCCTCTACATGCGCGAGCCCGATGGTGTTCACCGCGCTTTCCAGTTGCACGTTCTCGATGTCACCGAGTCCGGGATCTCGCACGTGACGTGTTTCTTCGATCTGAGTCTGTTCGCACGGTTCGGATTGCCTGCCGAGCTGTAGGGGCCCTGCCGAGTTGTAGGGGCAAGGAGTTGCGCGAGCCCCCCAGTATGGAGGGACCCGCGCGACTGCTCGTTACTGCTGTTGCTGTGCGTTACTGCTGGGGAACAGTCGCAGCCGGGTCCATCCACATGACCTCCCAGACGTGATTGTCGAGGTCGCGGAATGCGCGTCCGTACATGAAGCCGTGATCCTGGGGCTCCATCCACTTGCTGCCGCCGGCAGCAATCGCCGCGTCGACGAAGGTGTCGACTTCCTCCCTGCTGTCGGCCGACACACACATCAGTGCTTCACGAGCTTTCGACGTGTCGCAGATGTCGTCGGCGATGAAGTCCCCGAAACGCGGTTCGTTCAGGAACATGACGGTGGCGGAATCGCTGACGATCATCGAGACAGTGTTCTCGTCACTGAACATGTCGTTGAACTCGAAGCCGAGGCCACTGAAGAATGCACGGGTAGCGACGACGTCCTTGACCGGCATGTTGACGAAGAGAAGACGAGACATTGGGTGCTCCTTGAACTCGGTTGACTGATTACTGAACGCTTCGGTTCCTGTTGGTTCCTGCTCATACAGACCGCAGTGGGCGCAGAAAGTCATCGCGAGAAGTAAAAATTCGAGAAAAGTATCGCCTGTTAACCGGCGTCAGTGCTCTGACCTGGCGATTTGGTGTTGTGTTGATCTTCGCGTAACTTTGTCCAGGTCAGAGCGACACGGACACCGACTCCCACCTGCGAGGGTGAGTGACACGAGGTTGTACGAAGTGCCTGACGAACACAATCCAGTTTTTCTTCACGGGGTTCCGGTTTGCGCCGGTGGCCAGGTTGGGATAGGCTGGAAAAGTTGCCCCGGAGCGGCGGCCATAGGGTCGTGGTGATGGTGTGTGCGTGTTCTTTGAGAACTCAACAGTGTGTCGATGAATGTCAGTGCCAAAATTTTTTTTGGTACTTCACATCCGCGAATGATCAACCGCCTCTTGGGGTTTGGTTGGTTTGTGTGTGGTGTGAGTATTTTTCGTCGGTGATTGTTCATTCTTCCGTCTGAATGGTTGCCGACACATTTTTTGCTAGTTGAGTTTTTTGCTAGTGATTTGACTCTTTTTGTCTATGACTGATTAGCCGGCCTTCGGGTTGGTGATATCTAGAGTCTTCAACGGAGAGTTTGATCCTGGCTCAGGACGAACGCTGGCGGCGTGCT
>NZ_JASHKY010000066.1:0-974 GCF_030056935.1 Rhodococcus sp. IEGM 1302
GGCTCAGTCGTCGTGGTCGGCTCAGTCGTGGTCGTCGGCTCAGTCGTCGTGGTCGGCTCAGTCGTCGTCGGCTCAGTCGTCGTGGTCGGCTCAGTCGTCGTGGTCGGCTCAGTCGTGGTCGTCGGCTCAGTCGTCGTGGTCGTCGGCTCAGTCGTGGTCGTCGGCTCAGTCGTCGTCGGCTCAGTCGTGGTCGTCGGCTCAGTCGTGGTCGTCGGCTCAGTCGTGGTCGTCGGCTCAGTCGTCGTCGGCTCAGTCGTCGTCGGCTCAGTCGTCGTGGTCGGCTCAGTCGTCTTGGTCGGCTCAGTCGTCGTGGTCGGTGTCGGAATTACGGTCGTGCCGCAGTTGTGACGGTGACAATGCCAGCCATAGTTGCCGTTGCCGTTGTTGCCGCCACCGTTGCCGTTGTTGCCGCCACCGTTGCCGTTGTGACCGCCACCGTTGCCGTTGTTATTGCCGCCGTTGTTGCCGTAATTGCCGTTTCCATTGCCGTTGTTGCCACCACCGCTGTTGCCGCCAGGTTGGGCGGCGACGATGGCGGGGAAGACCGATACGGCAAGGACGCCGATACCCATCAGGCACATCACAGCAACAAGCATGATCGCTAGCCGTCGTGGCTGGCTCATCGACATTCCTCCCCGACACATACGTCCGACCTGCGGAAAACTGCGGCAGACTCACCGTGCCTATCGCACCGGACACACCCTCGTTACATTTCCGGCAAACATGTATCCGCCCAAGGATCATCCCTCACTTGGAAGCTCAACGGTCCGGATCAGCGGTCGCAATCGTATGAAACGGCGCACACTCAGATCGAATCTTCGCAATTCGGGCAGGCCCTGAAAATGCAGGAAAGGGTCGTTCAACTTTCGTTGAAAGACCCTTTTCGCTGGTACTTCTTGGTGGAGCTGAGGGGAATCGAACCCCTGACCTCTTCGATGCGAACGAAGCGCGCTACCAACTGCGCCACAGCCCCG
>NZ_JASHKY010000019.1:0-102434 GCF_030056935.1 Rhodococcus sp. IEGM 1302
GTATCCCGTCATGCGGTCGTCGAGTTCGAAGCTCGCGCCTGCCAGGCCGCCGCGGTTCATCGACGAGAAGACGACCTTGTCGTCGAGGGCGCCGAGGAGGAGCAGATCGTCGAGAATGTCCGCAGTACCGAGAACGCCGTCGACTCCAGGATTGTCGAGAGCAGTGCGCAACCGGTCCAGCAGATCGGTACGACTGTTCATCGCTGTCGGCTTGCCGCCGACAGACAGCGCCCCACGCGCCGGATGATCGGCCGCGACGATCATGAGCCGGCCATTGCCTCGAACAGTGGCGCGAGGAGTTCGCGCTGCCCAGGCCTTTTCGATGATCTGCGGATCGCTCGCACGCAGTTCCGTCACTTCGGCGTAGGTGGTGGCGAGGGGGCGGGCGGCGAGCTTGTCAGACATTGACTGCCTCCGTGGCTGTGGCTTCGGCGAGATCGTGGACTTCTTCGGCGGTCGGCATCGCAGTGGAGCATTCGAGCCGAGATGCGACTATCGCGCCGGCCGCGTTGGCGTACCGCAGTACCTTCTCCAGCGGCCACCCGGCCAACAGTCCGTGGCACAGTGATCCGCCGAAGCTGTCGCCTGCTCCCAGCCCGTTGACCACGTCGACGGCGTTGGGCGGCACGGTGATCGACTGCTTTCGCGTTTTGCCGAGTACACCCTTCGGGCCCTGCTTCACGATGGCCAGTTCGACTCCGAGGTCGAGAAGCGCGTCGGCGGCCTTGTTCGGGTTGGTCTCACCGACAGCGATTTCGCACTCTTCACGATTCCCCACGGCTACTGTCACGTGCGCCAGAGCGCGCTGCACCTGAGTGGTTGCTTCTTGGGGCGTCGACCAGAACATCGGGCGGTAGTCCAGATCGAGGACCGTCAGCGGGCGTCGTTCGCGGGCTTCCCAGGCCGCGAAGTGTGCACTGCGACTCGGTTCTTCGGACAGCCCCGTCACAGTCGACCAGTAGAGGGACGCTGTTCGAACGGCGTCGAGGTCGATGTCTTCCGGGGTGATCCGAAGATCGGGCGCATGCGGCTTGCGGTAGAAGTACAGCGGAAAGTCGTCCGGAGGGAAGATCTCGCAGAACGTCACCGGTGTCGGGTACTCGGAATTGGTGACGACAAACCTGTTGTCGACGCCCAGACGTGCCAACTCGCGTGTGACGAACTTCCCGAAAGGATCGCTGCCTACGCCGGAGATCAGTGCTGCTCGCCGGCCGAGGCGCGCGGCCGCCACCGAGACATTGGCTGCGCTGCCGCCGAGGAACTTGCCGAACGTCTCGACGTCCTCGAGTCCGACACCGGTCTGAAGTGGGTAGATGTCCACACCCGATCGGCCGATGGCAAGCACGTCGAAGGGTGCGTCAGGGATGTGTGACCCGCTCTGGTGAGTGTTGATGCTTGTCAAGACTGACTCCCGAGAGTTCGTGGTGGGCTGCCCGCGCAGGGCACCGTTGTATGACTGAAACTGTGCGCCGCGACACAGCGATTGTCAATAGTTTGTCTGGACATTATGACTTGCGGTCAAGTGAATGTTAGTGTTCGCATACACTGCCGAGAGAAGTAGCGTCGATACGGCGCCTTCCCAAGACAGATCGGAGTTGGCCGTGGTCGCAGCACTCGCCGTCGAGTTGGACCGCTCGAGCCCGGTGCCGCTGTATTTTCAGCTGGCACAGGCAATCGAGGGCGCTATTCTCGGTGGCGAACTTGCCCCAGGTGATCGCTTCGAGAACGAACTGGCGTTGGCCAAACGGCTCAATCTCTCACGTCCGACCACTCGACGCGCGATCCAGGAACTGGTGGACAAGGGACTACTTGTTCGTAAGCGGGGAGTCGGAACTCAGGTGGTGCAAAGTCCGGTGCACCGCCCGGTCGAGCTCACCAGCCTGTTCGACGACCTTGCGAGGGCCGGCCAGGCGCCGACGACCAAGCTGCTCGAGTTCACGGTGGGAGTTCCCGCCGAGGGCGTTGCCGCGGAACTCAACCTCGAACCTGACGCCGAAGTGGCCACCATCAGGCGTCTGCGAAGCACCAACGGCGAACCGCTTGCCGTGATGACCAATTACATTCCGGTGGACATCGCACCCGATCCCGAGGAGTTGGAGACGCAGGGGCTGTACCAAACCTTGCGAACTCGCGGCGTTCACATCCGTGTGGCGCGGCAGCGAATCGGCGCTCGGGCGGCGACTCGCGAAGAAGCAGGATTGCTCGACGAGAAAGTGGGTGCTGCCCTCTTGACCATGAGCCGCACTGCATTTGACGATTCAGGTAGCGCCGTCGAGTACGGCAGCCACTGCTACCGAGCGTCGCGTTACTACTTCGACACCACCGTGGTCGACCGCTAGATCTCGATCCCGGTGACACGAGTACCCGCCTGACCGAGTCAGTGGGGGTGATTTGTGATCCCAGCATTTCTGCGATCCTTCGATCATTTGACCCGAACGGAGCCTCATGACAGGCATTTCAGTAGCAGTTGCCGGATTCGGATGGATGGGCCGCGTCCACACGCAGGCGTATCTGCGTCTGCGGCAGCACTATCCGCAGCTTCCCGTGATCCGCCTGGCCGCCGTCGCCGACGAGGTGCCGGGCCGAGGGGAGGAAGCAGCGGACCAGTTCGGTTTCGAAGCTTTCACCCAGGATTGGCGCGATATCGCAGCCGATCCGGCCATCGACACGGTGAGCATCACGGCCCCGAACTTCTTGCACCGTGAAATCGGCGTCGCAATGGCAGAGGCCGGCAAACACATCTGGATCGAGAAGCCCGTCGGCTTGTCCACGGAAGACGCCAAAGCTGGTGCCGTAGCAGTCTCGAAGGCCGGTGTGCAGTCGACCGTCGGCTTCAACTACCGAAACGCGCCGGCTGTGGCCCTGGCAAAGAGCCTGATCGACTCAGGGGAGTTGGGCACGATCACGCACTCGCGTTTTCGTTTCCTCAGCGACTATGCGGCCCACCCTGAAGGTGCTTTGAGTTGGCGATACGAGCGTGAGCGCGGCGGCGCCGGCGTCCTGGGCGACTTGGCTTCGCACGGCATCGATCTGATTCGTCATCTTCTCGGTGACGTCGACGCTCTCGTTGCGGATACTGCGATCTTCATCCCGGAGCGTGCGCGTCCGTCCGCCGCTACCAGTGGACATGCGCGGGCCAGCGGTGGGGAGATGGGGGCTGTCGAGAACGAAGACTTCGTCAGCGCACTTCTGCGCCTCGGGTCGGGTGGCCGGTGCACCCTCGAAGCATGCCGCGTCGCCGTGGGAGAGCAGAACAATTACGGATTCGAGATTCACGGCACGAAAGGTGCCGTGTTCTGGGACTACCGCCGGATGGGTGAACTGGGCACCAGCCTCGGCTCGAAGTACCAGGACCAATCCGTCACGACGGTTCTGGTCGGCCCCGAGTCCGGTGAGTTCGGCCGCTTCCAGCCTGGCGCGGCCAACGCGATGGGCTACGACGACCTGAAAGTGATCGAGGCTCGCAATTTCATCGCCTCGATCGTGGACGGAGCGCCGCAGGGCGCGACCATCGCTGATGCAGTCGCGTCCGCACAGGCTCTGGACGCGATGGTCGCCTCGGTGACCTCCGGCAGCTGGATTTCTCTCGGCTGATCGACAGCTCCTCCGAAAGGCTCTGGTGCAGTGACATTTCCCCGCGGACTGGCGCTGCTCGTGGCAGCAGCGCTGTTCATGGAGATGCTGGACGCGACGATTCTCGCAACGGCACTGCCGTCGATCGCCCAATCTTTCGGAGTTGATGCCGTCGACGTCAATGTCGCCGTTTCTTCGTACCTCCTGGTGTTGGCCGTCCTGATCCCGGCGAGCGGATGGATGGCCGACAGATTCGGAACGCGACGTGTCTTCATCTCTGCCATAGTCGTTTTCACGGTGGCGTCGGTGGGATGTGCACTGAGCACCTCCCTCCCGATGCTGGTGGGAATGCGTGCTTTACAAGGGGTAGGCGGCGCCATGATGGTGCCGGTGGGGCGGCTCGCAGTATTGCGGGTGACGTCGAAGGCGGAACTCGTACGGGCTATCGCCTACTTGACGTGGCCGGCGCTCACAGCGCCGGTTCTTGCGCCCGCTGTGGGTGGAGCCATCGTGTCGATCGCTTCGTGGCGCTGGATCTTTCTGATCAACGTTCCGATCGGGATCGTCGGGTTTCTGCTGGCGTTGCGCATGGTGCCCGACATTCGGGAGGCGCAGAAACGGAGCCTCGACTGGCTGGGATTGGTGGTGATCGGAGCAGGCGTCGCAGTGCTTGTCGTGGCGCTCGATAACGTGCACAGTGCCGGAACCGACTGGCTACGAGTGGGCCTCGGGATCGTTGCGGCTCTGATCTTGTTGAGCTTGGCCGTCATTCACCTCGTCCGGTCGGATCATCCGCTCATCGCGCTCGGCGTCCTCCGACTTCGATCGTTTCGGCTCGTCGCGTCGAGCGGCTCGCTGTACCGGCTCGTGATCATGGGCGTGCCGTTTGTGCTGCCGTTGTTGTTCCAAGTGGGATTCGAAATGTCGGCGTTCAAGGCCGGTCTGCTGGTGATGGCTCTGTTCGCGGGGAATATCGCGATCAAACCGCTCACCACTCCGCTCATGCGCAGGTTCGGGATCAGACTAGTTCTGGTGGGAAACGGAGTTCTGTCGGTGGTGTGCTTCGGTGCGCTGGTACTGATCTCGTCGACGACACCGGACGTCGTAATCGCTGTCGCACTGTTTGTCAGTGGCGCGTTGCGATCCATCGGGTTCACCGCGTACAACAGCTTGGCGTTCGCCGACGTCGACTCGGGTGAGCTGACCGATGCCAATACTCTGCATGCAACGCTGCAAGAGTTGGCGTCCGGTCTGGGTATTGCACTGTCCGCTTTGGTGATCACGCTCTGTACACCGTTGGCGGAGTCGGAGGATCTGAGCGGCGGAGTGCCGTTTTCTCTGACGCTGGGTGTTCTCGGGGCCATGCTGGTGCCGACGGTGATCGAGAGTTGGCGGCTCCCACGCGATACGGGTGCTGTGGTGTTGGTGCGCTGATGAAGCGTCTTCCGCCACTTTCATCATAACGCGGGACCCGGGGCTTGCGGCAAGGCCCCGGTGATGGTGCACACTCGTCTGCTGCGAGCAAGCAAAAGCCTTGCCCGAAGGAGGGGATCGCATGAGTGATGTCATCATTGTCGGTGCTGGACCAACTGGATTGATGCTGGCAGGTGAGCTCCGGCTGCAGGGCGTCGATGTCGTCGTCGTGGACAAGGACGAGGAGCCGACTCAGTTCGTCCGTGCCCTCGGTATCCATGTGCGCAGCATCGAAATCATGGAGCAGCGCGGGTTGCTGGACAAGTTCCTCGCGCACGGCCGCAAATATCCGCTCGGTGGATTCTTCGCGGGGATCAGCAAACCGGCACCGGCGCACCTCGATACTGCGCACGGGTACGTACTGGGCATTCCTCAGCCCGAGATCGACAGGATTCTTGCCGAACATGCCACCGAAGTCGGTGCGGACATTCAGCGAGGGAAGCGCGTCGTCGCGATCCGTCAAGATACCGATAGCGTCACAGCGGAATTGTCCGACGGCACAACACTTCACGCGCGTTATCTCGTGGGCTGCGACGGCGGCCGCAGCACTGTTCGGAAGCTGATCGACGTCGGGTTTCCCGGCGAGCCGTCGAGCGCCGACACGTTGATCGGCGAAATGGACGTGACCATGCCGGCTGATGAACTGGCCGCCGTTGTCGCCGAAATCCGGGAAACGCACAAACGATTCGGAGTCGGTCCCGCCGGCAATGGTGCTTTTCGCGTCGTGGTACCCGCGGCCGAAGTTGCCGACGGTCGCGCGGTTCCCACCACCCTCGACGACATCAAGCAACAGCTACTGGCCATTGCGGGCACCGACTTCGGTGTGCACTCACCGCGGTGGCTCTCGCGCTTCGGTGACGCCACCCGTCTGGCGGAGCACTACCGGCGTGACCGGGTGTTCCTCGCCGGCGATGCCGCACACATCCACCCACCGATGGGCGGACAAGGCCTCAATCTCGGTGTCCAAGATGCCTTCAACCTCGGCTGGAAGCTCGCCGCAGAGATTAACGGTTGGGCGCCGGAGAGCCTGCTCGACACGTACGAATCGGAACGGCGTCCGGTGGCTGCCGACGTTCTCGACAACACGCGCGCGCAGGCGGAGCTGATCTCCACCGCAGCCGGTCCACAAGCTGTGCGACGCTTGATCTCCGAGTTGATGGACTTCGAAGACGTCAAGCGTTATCTGACCGAGAAGATCACTGCGATCTCGATTCGCTACGACTTCGGCGAAGGTGACGACCTACTCGGTCGGAGGCTGCGGAACATCGCGTTGACGCGCGGCAACCTGTACGACCTGATGCGATCCGGCCGCGGACTTCTTCTCGACCAGGGTGGCCAACTGTCCGTCGATGGTTGGAGCGATCGCGCCGACCACATCGTTGACACAAGCACTGAATTGAACGCTCCGGCTGTCCTGCTTCGGCCGGACGGTCATGTGGCATGGGTCGGGGATTCGCAGGCGGAGTTGGATACTCAGCTGTCCATGTGGTTCGGCCGGCCAACGGCGTAGGGCTATCTGGTTCCACCTCTAAGCCGACTGGTCGCTTGACACGCCGGCCAATGGGCTGTGTATTGGTCCGATACTTCGTCGTGGTCGCGATAGAGCTGTTTGCGTTTGCGCGTTGGAAGTCGGTCGCCGAAGACAATGCCGTTGATGTGGTCAGTCTCGTGTTGGAAGCAGCGCCCGAGGGTGCCACCTGCAGTGATTTCGATCGAGTTGCCGTATTGATCGTTTCCGCGACAGGTGGAGAAGTCGGGTCGTGCGAGGTCAGTGTATGAACCGGGAAGGGACAGACAGCCTTCGCCGTAGTCGACTAGCTGCCGGTGGACTCCTTCAGGAAGGTCGACGACCGGATTGCAGACGACGCCGGTGCGTTGCGTCCCTACTTCGTCGGTGCAGTCGTAGATGAACACCGCGAGGTCGACGCCGATCTGTTGAGCTGCGAGTCCTGCGCCGTGTGCGGCGGTGTTGGTAGCGAACATGTCTGCCAGCAGATCTTGGAGATCGCTGCCGAATTCAGTCACTGGCCGAGCAGGCGCATGAAGGACAGGGGTGCCCCAGCGAATGATCGGTTGCGCGGTACCTAGGCGGAGAAGTTCGGAGACAGGCATGAGGTTCATGTTCCGCTCTGCTCCTGCCCAACGCAACGAGAGTGTTCGCGTTCGACCGTTGTGTTTCTCACTGCAGTACATTGCCGATTTACTCTCGGGCGTCGCGGACCGCTGTCTGAACATTGGATCTGGTGCAACTTTCACTCAGCTCGCTTGGCGGTCCCTTCGCCTCCACGCTGTCGAGCCTGACCTGGGTTGATGTGGAGTCGAACACCCTCGTAGGTGACTGTGTACGGCACGTCGTCGTCCGGGTCGCCGGAGTCCGCAGGGTCCGGTAGTTCCGCGATCTGTTCGATGACGGTCTGGGCTCGCGCAGCGCCGGGATCGAACATCTCCTGAAACGGCCCGACGAACGATCCGCCGAGTCCGCGGCGCTTCGCCCGGACAGCCGCCCACCCGAATACGGCCAACGGGCCGATCATGGCGAACAGCACTAACAAGTCCCACCCCATGCTTCGAGCGTACCGACCGACCGCCTTCAAACGGCATTTCGGCCATTCCGGACGGCGCATGGCCCAACATCAGTGCGAAAAACGCGCGGCTATTCGACACAGGGACTCCTTCGCTATGGTCAGGCCGTCCTGCCAAGTCTCCTCAGCTCATTCGTCTCTCGGACTGTGCCTTCAGTAGATCGGCCAGTCGATCAGGTGAGATCCGCTCGCGAACCGCCTCCGTCACGAGTTCGGCCTGCGTCTGAGGCGCGAGGCCGTCGATCGGTTGGTCTCGGTCCAGATTGGTCGGGAAGGCGTAGCCCTCGGCCGAGGCGGCGACGGCGCACCGAACTGCCTCGTCGGACCCCGCCTCGCTGAGAGCGAGCAGTGCAGGATAGATCGCGTTGACGAGTGCCTCCCGGTCGATGGTTCCGAGGGCTCGACCGAAGGCCGACGACACCTGGAGAAGATTTGCCATACGCAGGACGTCCGCGGACTTGTTGTGGCCGGCGGCGTGGAATAGTGCTGGGTTGAAGAAGACGGCATCTCCCTTCTTCAAAGGTAATTGGACGTAGTTGGCTTCGAAGAACTCCTTGAACTCGGGACGCTCGAACGCGAGGTATCCGGATTCGTATTGCTGGGAGTACGGCAGATACTTCGTCGGGCCCGTTTCGGCAGGCATATCCACGTGGGCGACGGCACCTTGCAGGGTGAGGGCCGGGGTCAATCGGTGAACATGCGCCCGAAACTTTGCGGCTACGTCGCTCGACATGAAGCCGAGGTGGTAGTCGCGATGTGGATTCTGTGCGGCGCCACCGGGATTGACGACGTTGACGTCTGACGTCACCTGATACATGGGGCCGAGCCAGGCTTCCGAAGCTAAAGCGACAATGCTGTTTGCGTAGTAGTCGACGTAAGCCTTGGGATCTTCGAGCGCCAACTTCAGTTGTGCTCCCCAGATCCGGTCATTGGCTCCGGGTTTGGCGAAGTGATCCCCGGACGTCGCGCCGGATTCGTGTTGGCGCGCAATGAGTTCACGGAAGACCGCACTGGCGCGATCCAATACCTCCGCGTCGAACGCGCCTTGGAAGACCGTGATGCCTGGACCGGTGAGTAACGCGCGGGCGATCTCGTCCTGAATCTCCGCCCGGATTTCAGGATTCGACAATTTGTCGACCAGAGCATCCGAGCGGTAGAGAAGAACGCCGTCGGCCACCGAATGGGCGTACGGGTAATCGGCGGGGTCTGTCTCGTGTGCGACCAGAGCGGCGAAGTCTTCGATGTTGCAATCTTCTCGGTGCAACCTACCCGCGGACGGCACGGTGTTGTCGGTCAGTGCTCGAGTCATTCGGGGACCTTTCCTGCAGTGTTCAAGATGCGCTGTACCTCAAAGACTGCCAAGGAGAAGCCATCGAAACTACCCCCGAAATCCATCAAAAAGACCTCAGAATTCTTCGCTCAATAGCTTGATCCAGTTCCAATTTAGCTGGACAACATAATGTCCTTACATATTTCGAGATTCGACTCTACAGTTCGAGGCATGACAACTTCTACTGTTCTGGAACTTCCTCGCACCCGGGTTGCCGATCCGATCGACGCCCCGACTTTGTGCTGGGGGATCCTCGGTCCCGGCTGGATTGCACAGTGCTTCGTGGAATCCCTGCAGACCGATACAGCTCAAGAGGTGGCGGCAGTTGCTTCGCGCGGACTGGCCCGAGCTCAGGCCTTCGCGGACCAATGGGGGATCCGATGCGCTCACGGTAGCTACGGCGCTTTGCTTGCGTCCGAGGAGGTGGACGTCGTCTACGTTGCAACGCCGCACACAGCCCATTTCGATTGTGCGATGGCTGCATTGGATCACGGCAAGCATGTCGTGATCGAAAAACCGCTTGCCTTGAACGGTGCACAGGGGCGTGCCATTCGAGAGAGGGCAACGGCGCTCGGACTGTTCTGTATGGAAGCGATGTGGACGTCGTTCTTGCCCAAGTTCGACGTGATCGACCAGATCATCGAGGCTGGATTTCTGGGAACCATACGTACGGTTCTGGCAGATCACGGTGAACGGTTCGAGACCGATCACCGTATTTACGATCCGGCGCTCGCGGGCGGGCCGCTTCTCGACCTCGGGACCTATCCGGTCAGTCTTGCGCATCGCGTACTAGGTGTTCCGAGTTCGGTTCTCGCTCTCGGCCAACCGGCCAACCACCAAGTGAACGGCCAGATTTCCGCGGTGCTCTCGTGGTCCGGTGTAGCTCAGGCCAGTCTGAGCACCACCATCCTCGCTGACACGCCCAACACCGCGTCGATCTGCGGTGACAAGGGGATGATCATTCTGGACTCGACGTTCTACCGCCCCGGGTCCTTTACGGTCCGGCTCGGAGACGGAAGATCTGCGCGCTACGACGACCCGGTCGACGGATACGTCGGAGGTCTCGCGTTCGAGGCGGCCGAGGCGGCGCGGCGGATCACCGCCGGGGATATCGAGTCGCCGGTCCATCCGCTCGACGCGGCCATTGCGACGCTCGACATCCTCGACGAGATCCGCCGTCAGGTAGGGATCACGTTCCCGGGGGAGGCCTAGAGTGTGAAGGCGTTCCGGAAAGCAGTGAGTGCGGTGTCACTGTCTCCGGATGCCCAGCCCTCCAATCCGATCGTGCCGGTGTAACCCTGCTCGGCGAGAACGCGTGCGATGGCTGGGTAGTTGATCTCGCCGGTTCCGGGTTCGCATCGGCCGGGTACGTCGGCCACCTGAATCTCGCCGATGTTGTCACCACAACGCCGCACGAGTTCGATGAGGTTTCCTTCGCCGATCTGTGCGTGGTAGAGGTCGAGCATCATCTTGAGGTTGGGGTGTGAGACGGATTCCACCAGTGCCAGAGTGTCTTTGGCTCTGGCCATCGGTACGCCAGGGTGATCGACGATCGTATTGAGATTCTCGAGGCAGAAGACGACTCCGGCGTCTTCACCCAGTCGCGCGATCTTCTCGAGAGCGCGTTGGGCCGTCAGCCACATCGCTCCCGTAGTTCGATACTGCGGGCGCGCGGCCTGTCCGTCGATCAGCTCGCCGGTATGGAAGTTCAGCCGAGGAACGCCGAGTTTCGCTGCCGGCGTGAGGCATAGCGCCGCTGTACGTACGAGTTCGGCGCTGCCCGCTTCGTCGAACAAATCGCCGTGAAGATAGCCGGTCATCGAGGAGAACCGAGCCCCGGTGGCGACCAGAGCATCGAGGTCCTTGTCTTGCCAACTCCAGATCTCGGCTGCGAACCCCGCCTCCGAGATCCGCCGAATGCGTTCGACGACAGGGAGTTCGGTGAACGTCATCTCGGCAGAGACTGCCAAATCGAAGGGGCTCACTGCGGCACCGACAGCAGCGATACGGGCAGTCCGGTTTCCACGGATTCTTTTGCAGCCAGTGCGATTTCCAGGGCGTTGCGAGCATCGAGACCGTCGACCGACGGCGCGCTGCCGGAGCGGATGCAGTCTGCGAAGTGCGCTAGCTGGGCAACATAGGCGTCGTGAAACAGTTCGATGTTCACCCGAGGTGTGTCGGCCCGAACGCCCGGTGAGCTGTAATGACGCATCGCGGTCCGCGTGACCTCGCCTGCACTCACCATTCCACCGGAACCGAAAACCTCGCCGCGAACGTCGTAACCGTAGGTGGCCTGGAAGTTGGCCTCGGCCGACGCGAAGGCGCCGTTGTCGAACCGCAACTGAACCATCGACGTATCGAGGTACCCCTGCTCCTTGTACTGCGGATGGACGAGAGCATCGGCCTGCGCGAACACCTCGACGACGCGTGCCCCCGGGTTGAGCCAGAGCAGGGCGTCGAAGTCGTGAATCAGTGTCTCGTTGAAGATCGTCCACGGCTTGACTCGAGAGGCGACGTCGGCGGTGATTCCCGGATCGCGAGTCAGAGAGCGAAGTAGCTGCGGTGTCCCGATCCCACCGGAGGTGATCACGTCGTGTGCCGCGGCGAAGTCGGCGGCGAAGCGCCGGTTGAAACCGACCTGCAGCGCAACATTGTTCGCGGCGCATGCGCCGATTGCGCGATCGGCGTCCTCGAGTGTCAAAGCCATCGGCTTTTCGCAGAAGACATGCTTGCCGGCCTCCGCTACTGCTACCACGAGATCGGTGTGAGTTGATGCGGGCGTACTGATGAGCACCGCTTCGACGGTCGGATCGGCAATCAGCTCAAGGGCGTCGGTGTACGCGCGGGCGTCGGGACTGACACGTTCGATCAACGACGCCGCAGCGCCGGGCGCAGGATCGGCGACGGCGACGAGACGGGTGCCGGGGATACGCAGCGCGACGGACTCGCCGTGGAAACGGCCGATCCATCCAGCGCCGATCAGACCGACTGCAACAGAGGCAGACATGGGGGCTCCGTTCGGAGTGAGGATGAGGAACTAGATCGTTCTAGTCGTGTCAGTAAAGCGCTGGTTGCCTCGTGCGTCAACGTTTCGGCGTGTATTCGCTGGAACGATCTAGTCTGTGGAGGTGAACAGTCGACGCCCCACCTTGCAAGACGTAGCAGACCTGGCCGGTGTGTCACGCGCACTGGTGTCCATCGTCATTCGTGATGTCCCGGGTGCCAGCGATGCGACGCGGGTACGGGTCAAGGCGGCCGCGGACGAACTCGGCTATCGACCCGACAACGCGGCGCGACTGCTGCGCCAGCATCGCAGCCGCCTGATCGGTGTCAGTTATGTTGCCGCGCAAACCTTTCACGCGGAGCTGCTCGACGAGATCTACGACGCAGCCGAACGCTTGCGCTACGACGTCGTTCTCAGCGCCGTCTCGGACCGCAGGCCTGGCTCGCGCGCCGTGCGCACCCTGCTCGACGACCGATGCGAGGCGATCTTGCTGTTGGGTTCGCAGGCGCCGGAATCGGAGATCGTCGACCTGGCGGCCAAGGTTCCCGTCGTCGTGCTCGCCCGGAAGATGCCCTCAGCACAGGTGGACGTTGTCCGCACGGACGACGAGGCGGGCGCCGTGATGGCCGTGAATCATCTCGTCGGACTCGGGCACCGCTCGATTGTCCATGTCGACGGCGGACGCGGTCCGGGCGCCCAGGAGAGGCGTCAGGGCTACCGGAAGGCCATGCGGGCGGCCGGACTGGAATCGCGGATACTTCCCGGCGGCCTCACGGAGGAGTTCGGCGCGGACGCCGCGCGGTCGATGGTCGAACAAGGGATTCCCGGTGCGGTCTTCGCTTTCAATGATCGTTGCGCGCTAGGAGTCCTGGACGTCTTCTTGCGTGCGGGAGTCTCGGTGCCCGGCGACGTCTCCGTGATCGGATTCGACAACAGTGCATTGGCAGGTTTGGCGCACATCGATCTGACCAGTGTCGGGCAGGACACGGCGTTTCTGGGTGGCGCCGCGGTGGAGCGAATCTCCGAACGCCTCGACGGCGGAAGTGGACTCTTGGGCAGGGACATAGTCGCGCAACCACAACTTGTAGTTCGAGGTTCAACTGGACTCGTAGGGCGTTGACCTGGTTTTTCGACCTAAACTCGTTTGTCCGGTCTTTGATAAGCAGTCCTAATGTCAGAACAAACTATTGACATTCGACTGTGACGGGTATTACATCTTTCACATACAACCGAGCACCATCCGTTCGCGGGCCGTTGGTTGATGTCGAGAGGGAGTTCACATGTCGTTTCTCACGGGACGCAAGAGCGTTGCCGTACTGGCCGGAGCCTCAGTCGTGGTCTTGGGTCTGGCCGCCTGTTCCAGCACCGGCGGTAAGCCGGATTCTTCCGGATCCGGAATGGGCGCGGGTACGGCGGACACGCCCCGCGCCACCATTGCGATGATCACCCACGAAGTTCCCGGTGACACGTTCTGGGATCTGGTGCGCAAGGGCGCCGAAACCGCAGCGGCCAAGGACAACATCGAACTTCGGTACTCCGCCGATCCCGAGGCGCCGAATCAGGCCAACTTGGTTCAGAGTGCGATCGACAGCAAGGTCGACGGGATCGCCGTCACCCTCGCGAAGCCCGACGCCATGGTTGCCGCGGTCCAAAGTGCCACCGCCGCGGGCATTCCGGTGGTCGCCCTCAACTCGGGCCTCGAAACCTGGAAGGACATGGGCGTCAAGGAGTACTTCGGTCAGGACGAGTCGATTGCCGGTGAAGCTGCCGGCGAGCGACTCAACACCGAAGGTGCCACCAAGGTGCTGTGCGTGATTCAGGAGCAGGGCAACGTGAGCCTCGAATCACGGTGCGCCGGTGTGAAGAAGTCGTTCAAGGGAACGACGGAGATTCTCAACGTCAACGGCAAGGACATGCCGTCGGTGGAGTCGACCATCACCGCGAAACTTCAACAGGACCCGGCAATCGATCGAGTTCTCGCGCTCGGTGCGCCGTTCGCATTGACGTCCGTGACGTCGGTCGGCAATGCGGGCAGCAAGGCGAAGGTCGTCACCTTCGACACCAACGCGGCGCTCGTCGACGCCATCAAATCCGGTGACGTGCAGTGGGCAGTGGACCAGCAACCCTTCCTGCAGGGCTACCTCGCCATCGATTCGCTGTGGCTTTACCTCAACAACGGCAACGTGATCGGTGGTGGCTTGCCCACCCTGACCGGACCCGCGTTCATCGACAACACCAACATCGACTCGGTCGCCGAGTACGCCAAGAACGGAACTCGCTGATCCGGGCGCACGGAGGGCTGAGAGTCCGCCCTCCGTGCGCCTGTCCAGCACGGAAGGGAAATCATGTCCACTCAGGCAGATCTCGACCTTGCCGCCCATAAAGTCGTGACCGATGAACGGGTGAAGGAGCAAAAGCGCATTCAGCGTCTGCTGCTCCGCCCGGAGATGGGTTCACTTGTCGGCGCCATCGCCATCTTCATCTTCTTCTGTATCGTCGCGGCACCGTTCCGTACGCCGGAAGCGCTTGCGACAGTGCTCTACTCCAGCTCCACGATCGGCATCATGGCGTGCGCGGTCGCCCTGCTCATGATCGGCGGCGAGTTCGACCTCTCCGCCGGCGTCGCAGTCACCACGTCCTCGCTCGCCGCGTCGATGATCGCCTACAACCTGCACCTCAACCTTTGGGTGGGCGCGATTCTGGCGCTGGTCGTCTCGCTCGCCGTCGGATTCTTCAACGGCTACCTCGTCATGAAGACGAAGATTCCCAGCTTCCTCATCACCTTGAGTTCTTTCCTGATGTTGACCGGTATCAACCTGGCCGTCACCAAGCTCGTGAGTGGTCAGGTGGCCACACCCAGCGTCTCCGACATGGCTGGATTCGATTCCGCCAAAAAGGTATTCGCGTCGTCGTTCTCGGTCTTCGGGGTGTCCGTCAAGATCACGGTCGTGTGGTGGCTGCTGTTCACCGCGATTGCAACATTTGTTTTGTTCAAGACCAAGATCGGCAACTGGATCTTCGCGGTCGGCGGCAATCAGGACAGTGCCCGCGCGATCGGTGTGCCGGTGACCGCAGTCAAGATCGGTTTGTTCATGACCGTCGGCTTTGCTGCCTGGTTCGTGGGCATGCATCTGCTGTTCTCGTTCAACACCGTTCAGTCCGGTCAGGGTGTCGGTAACGAGTTCCTGTACATCATCGCCGCAGTCATCGGCGGTTGCCTGCTCACCGGTGGTTACGGAACCGCGATCGGCGCTGCGATCGGCGCATTCATCTTCGGTATGACCAACCAGGGCATCGTCTACGCAGGCTGGAACCCGGACTGGTTCAAGTTCTTCCTCGGCGCCATGCTGCTGTTCGCGGTCATCGCCAACAACGCATTCCGCAACTACGCTGCGAAAAGGTGACACATGAGTACCACAGCTGAAGTTCCCGCTCTCTCGAACTCGGGCGGCAACGTGCCACTGATCGAGCTCAAGGACGTCGGTAAGCAATACGGAAACATCATCGCGCTCAAGGGAATCAACCTGCGCGTCGGTGCGGGTGAAGTAACGGGCGTGCTCGGTGACAACGGCGCAGGCAAGTCCACGCTGATCAAGATCATCGCCGGTCTGCACCAACAGAGCGAAGGTGAACTACTCGTCGACGGTGAACCGACAACGTTCCACTCGCCGAAAGAAGCTCTCGGCAAAGGCATCGCGACGGTCTATCAGGACCTCGCCGTCGTTGCGTTGATGCCGGTGTGGCGCAACTTCTTCCTCGGGCAGGAACTGCGCAAGGGTGGTCTGATCAAGTCGCTCGACGCCAACGCCATGCGCGCGACGACTCTTTCGGAACTGTCGAAGATGGGCATCGAACTACCTGACGTCGACGCACCGATCGGTAGTCTCTCGGGCGGTCAGCGTCAGTGTGTTGCCATCGCCCGCGCCATCTTCTTCGGCGCGCGCGTGCTGATTCTCGACGAGCCGACAGCAGCGCTCGGCGTCAAGCAGTCGGGAATGGTGTTGCGCTACATCACCGCTGCCAAGGAACAGGGATTCGGCGTCATCTTCATCACGCACAATCCGCACCACGCGTACATGGTCGGCGATCACTTCGTGCTCCTCAACCGAGGCAGGCAGAAGCTCGACGCCAAGTACGACGACATCTCACTCGAAGAACTGACCAAGGAGATGGCGGGCGGTGACGAGCTCGAGACGCTGACCCACGAGCTTCGCCGCTAGATCAAAACCTCGCGACTACAGCCTCGGTTCGAATCGAACCGAGGCTGTAGTCGTTTCGTCAGAGGATGGTCGTCGGCCGAACCCCGAGGCCGGAATGCATGTACGCCTCGTCGATCATCGTCATGTTGGCTACCGCGTTGCCCGGCCCGATCGGCAGCGCCGAGACCCCGGACAGATGATCGGCGAACGCTTCGAGTTGACAGGTGTACGACGACTTCGTGCCCAGATGCTCGACGCTCGTGCGCCCACCGGCCGTGACGGAGACACGGTCGTCGATGTTCGGCTGCAGGAAGTTGTGCACCAGGACGTCTCCTTCAGTGCCGAATACTCGGAAGGTGAAGTGATACCGCTCGTCCAACATCGTGGTCACCACGGATGCCGTGGCGCCGCTGGGGTATTCGAGTTCGATGTCGAACCACGAATCGACCCCCGGAGCGTATTCCTCGTGGCGGGTCCCGGTCACCACTGGCGCACCGCCACAGACGTCACTCAGCGTCCGGGAAGCATGTAACCCGTAGCAGCCCAGGTCCATCAGTGACCCGCCTGCCAATGCGAGCTCCCACCGCGGGTCGTTCTCGGATGGTGTGGGCATCCGCAGTACGGTTTCCACCCGAGTGACCGCGCCGACTGTGCCGCTCCGAACCACATCCAGCAGGCGCCGGTTCACCGGATGAAAGAGGTAGTGGAACCCCTCGAGCAGCGTCACTCCGCTCACGCGCGCTGCCTCGGCTACAGCACGCGCTTCCACCGCGTTGCTCGAAAACGGTTTCTCAGTCAGCACGTGCTTGCCGGCCCGAACGGCGGCGAGATTCCACGGTCCGTGCAGGCTGTTGGGCAGCGCGTTGTAGACGACGTCCACCTCCGGATCCGAGATCAGCTCGGCGTACGAACCGACCACCCGTTCGATCCCATGCTGGGCCGCATAGGCTCTGGCCCGCTCGGGGTCGCGTGCGGCAACGGCCACCAGGCGGTGCCCGGTGGCCGTTGCAGGTTTGATCATCGCGTTCTCGGCGATGCGTGAGGCTCCCAGAATGCCTATCCGCAGCGGGGTAGGTGTCACAGAACCGACCGCAGATACTCGACGCTCGCTCGCACATCGCGCACCGGTCCCTCGTCCGACGGCGCTTCGGCCAGAATGGTGTCCTGCTCGAGCACGTACCACCCGTCGAAACCGTGGCGCTGCAATATGGCTGTGACACCGGCGATGTCGACGTCGCCGCCACCGAGTGGACGGTACATTCCCGCCTTCACGCCGTCGGTGTAGGTGAGCTCACCACTGCGAACGCGTGATGCGAGGGCATCGTCGACGTCCTTGAGATGCACGTGGGTGATGCGCTCGGGAGCCTGACGCGCCAGGTCGACCGGATCGGTGCCGCCGATCAACAGGTGGCCGGTGTCCAGGCACAGGGGGATGGCCGAGCCGTCGAGCACTCGCAGGACCTCGTCGCGCTGCTCGATCATCGTTCCGACGTGAGGGTGGACAACTGCCCTGATTCCGCGCTCGGCCGCGGCGTCGGTGAGGCGATCGAGATTGTGCAGCAGGGTTTTCCAACTCTGCTCGTCCAATTCCGGACGCGAATCGTAGCCGTCGGAACCCGTCGCGGCGGCCAGGACCAAAACCTCGGCACCCGAGGCGACGAAACCATCGAGGATGGGGGAGATGCCGGGAACCGGATCATGATCGCGATCATGCAGCAGTACCGGTGCGAACCCGCCGACTGCGCTCAGATCGTGATCCGCGAGCACCTTGGCCATTTCGGCGGGTGCAGTCGGCAGAAATCCCTCCGGTCCGATTTCCGTTGCCGCCAGACCGACTTCGCGCATTTCCCGGAGGACTTGCGCAGCGTCGAGCTGGTAGCCCCAGCCCGGGACTTCGCACACGCCCCAGGAGATCGGTGCGCCGGCGATGCGAGGAGTGCTCATGTGTGTGCCTCATTCTTGTCGTGAAGGAACAGATCTTTGACTTCGGTGATCGTGACGGGCCGACCCTGGCGCAGAGAGTGCGTTGCAGCTTCGGAGATCCAGGCCGACTCGACCGCATCTGCGGGCGTGCACGGTGATTCCCGACGCCCGGCGACAACGCCGAGGAATGCTTCGAGTTCCGCACGGTAGGCGGACGTGAAGCGGTCCATGAAGAACGTGTACGGCTCCTTCGAGGGGAACGATGTTTCGGGGTCGAGAGAGCGCAGTGGCAAGCGGTCGTCCAGCCCGGCAACGACGGAGTCCGCCGAGCCGAGTACCTCGAGTCGGCAGTCGTAGCCGCGGCCGTTGTAGCGGGTATTCGACACGACCGCGATGGTTCCGCCTTCGAAAGTGAGAACCGTTGCGGCGGTGTCGACGTCACCGGCATCGGCGATCCCGCGATCACCCTGATTCGAGCCGGTGGCAAAAACCGTGGTGACTTCGCGGCCGCTGATCCACCGGACGATGTCGAAGTCGTGGATCGAGCAGTCGCGGAAGATGCCGCCGGAGTGTTCGATGTACGAGATCGGCGGGGGAGCGGGGTCGAGGGTGGTCGATCGGAGAGTGTGGATCCAACCGAGTTCTCCAGATCGAACCGCGTCGTACGCCGCCACAAATGACGGGTCGAATCGGCGCTGAAATCCGATCTGGACTGGTACCGACGTCTGTTCGGCAGTCGCGAGTACACGAACGGAGGATTCGATGGAGTCGGCTACCGGCTTTTCGCAGAACGTCGGGATGTCTCGGCGGACAGCGGCTTCGATCAAATCGGCATGTGAACTCGACGACGCGGCGATCAGAACGCCGTCGATGCCCGACGCTAGAAGCGCGTCGGGATCGGCAGCGGACTCCACGTCGAGTTCGCTTGCCACGTCCGAGGTTCGACGTGCGTCGACATCGGTGACAACCAGTGCGTCGACGCCGTTTAGCGTCAGTAGATTTCGGGCGTGGTAGCTGCCGATTCGTCCGAGGCCGACGACTCCGATGCGAGCGCCCATCAGTCCAGCCCTCCGAAGACGTTCTGGTCCCAGTCGATGATCGAACCCGTCACGACTCCGCTGCGATCGGAGAGCAGGAAGACGACGAAGTCGGCGATTTCGTCGACCTGTCCGAGCTTGCCCATGGGGAGGGTGCTGCCCGCGCGTTCCTGCCAGTCGTCACCAGCGTCGTGAAAAGCTCTCTGCGTGAGGTCTTCACCCTCGGTCTGTGTCCACCCGATGTCGAGACCGTTGATCCGGATACGATCCCAGCGATGCGCATGGGCCGCGTTGCGGGTCAGCCCCGCCAGCCCGGCCTTCGCTGCCACGTACGGCGCGAGATAGGGCTGCCCGCCGAGTTCGGACGTGGAGATGATGTTGACGATGGACCCGGGGACCGCACGCTCGCGCATGTCTTTGACTGCTGCCTGCATCGTGAAGAACGGACCGCGAAGGTTCACCGCGATGTGCTGGTCGAAGAGTTCTTCGGTGGTGTCGAGCAGCGTTCCGCGTGAAGTGAGCCCGGCGGAATTGACCAGAGCATCCACGCGGCCGAAGTGAGAGATCGTCTCGGCCACGCTGTCGAGCGCGGAATCCGTCTGTGCCACATCGGCTTCGATGAAGTGAGTTCCCGGAAGTTCTGTCTCGAGAGCCTTTCCGACGTCCGGGCGTCGGCCGGTGAAAGCCACCTGAGCGCCCTCACGGACTGCGGCGCGTACGATTCCGGCGCCGACGCCTTGCGAGCCGCCACTGACCAGTAAGACGGTGTCGGCCAGGAGTGCGGGCCTGGTTACGCCCGGCGTAGAAGTCATGGGTTTAGTCTGGCTGTGACGAAGACCTCGAGCAACAGCAAAAAACCATCAAATATCCATCATCGTGAGGTAGTTGTGGCGCATCGATTCAAAGTACGGGAGATCGCTCAGCAGTCGGGCCTGAGTGAGGCCACCGTCGACCGGGTGCTCAACGACCGTCCTGGAGTTCGCGACGGCACACGATCGGAGGTTCGCCAGGCGATCACGGACCTGGAACGTCAACGCTCGCAACTGAAACTGGTCGGTCGCACGTTCATCGTCGACGTCGTGTTGCAAACTCCTGCAAGGTTTTCCGACGCTGTCCGTGACGCGCTCGAGGCCGAACTGCCCACCCTTGCACCCGCTGTTGTTCGTTCTCGGTTTCACTTTCGTGAAACCGGTTCGGTAGAAGCGATGACATCGACGCTCGACAAGATTCGCCGGCGCGGGTCCCACGGTGTCATCGTCAAGGCTCCCGACACTCCGGAAGTCGTGGCGGCGATCGATCGGTTGGTGGCGGCAAGGATTCCGGTCGTCACGTTGGTGACCGACGTTGCCGGCAGCAGGCGAGCCGCCTACATCGGCATCGACAACCGAGCCGCCGGAGCCACCGCCGCGTACTTGATAGATCAGTGGCTGGGGGATCGGGAAGGCAACGTGCTGGTCAGCATGAGCAGCGGGTTCTTCCGCGGGGAGGAAGAACGGGAGATGGGATTTCGCTCCGCCATGCGAGTCTCGGCTCCGCATCGACGGTTGATCGACATTCCGAACAGTGACGGTCTGGATCAGACGAGTAGGAAACTGGTGCGAGCGGCACTCGAATCCGATCCGCAGATCCGTGCCGTGTATTCGATCGGTGGTGGCAACCTGGCCACTGTCGACGCGTTCGAAGAACTGAACCGGGAGTGCAGTGTCTTCATCGCCCACGATCTCGACGGTGACAATCGAAAGTTGCTGGGGGAGAGGCGAATATCAGCGGTGCTCCACCACGATCTGCGGGCGGATGTTCGCACTGCCTGTCAGGTGGTCATGAAGGAACACGGCGCCATGGGCGCTCACTTCGGCTTTACGACGTCACCGGTTCAAGTCGTGACACCGCTCAACATGCCCCCGACATAGCTGTGCGCGGTCAAGGAGTCCGGAGACTCCCTAACCGCGCACAGGGCCGAAGGCCTGACTATCGAGCGAAGAGCAGTGCTCGCTTGACTTCCTGAATAGCCTTTGTCACCTGGATGCCGCGGGGGCACGCGTCGGTGCAGTTGAACGTGGTGCGGCAACGCCACACGCCGTCTTTGTCGTTCAGGATGTCGAGACGCTCGGAAGCGGCCTCGTCACGGCTGTCGAAGATGAACCGGTGTGCGTTCACGATGGCAGCGGGACCGAAGTAGCTGCCGTCGCTCCAGTACACGGGGCACGACGTGGTGCAGCATGCGCAGAGGATGCACTTGGTGGTGTCGTCGAAACGAGCACGGTCGTGCTGGCTCTGGATGCGCTCACGAGTGGGCTCGTTGCCACTGGTGATGAGGAACGGCTTCACGGCGCGGAATGCGTCGAAGAAGGGCTCCATGTCGACAACCAGGTCCTTCTCGACGGGCAGGCCCTTGATGGGCTCGACCGTGATGGTGACCGGCTTGCCGTCCTTGGGCAGCATGTCCTTCATCAGCAGCTTGCAGGCCAGACGGTTCACACCGTTGATCCGCATGGCGTCCGATCCACAGACACCGTGTGCGCAGCTGCGACGGAACGTGAGGGTGCCGTCGAGGTAACCCTTCACGTACAGGAGCAGGTTGAGCAGACGGTCGGTGGGCAGTGCCGGGACCTGGAAACTGTCCCAGTGCTGGCCCTCGCCCGATTCGGGGTTCATCCGCGCGATCTTGAGAGTGACCATGACGGCCCCCTCGGGAACAGCGGGGAGTTTGGGTGCATCTACAGCAGGCGCAGACATCAGTACTTACGCTCCATCGGCTCGTAGCGGGTCTGGATCACCGGCTTGTAGTCCAGACGGATGTCGGAGAGCAGGCCGTCACCCTCCTTGTACGCCATCGTGTGCTTCATGTACTCGGCGTCGTTGCGGTCCGGGAAGTCCTCGCGAGCGTGGCCGCCGCGCGATTCCTTGCGGTTGAGGGCGCCGACGACGGTGACCTCTGCCATTTCGAGGAGGAAGCCCAGCTCGATGGCCTCGAGCAGGTCGCTGTTGTAGCGCTTGCCCTTGTCCTGGACCGTGATGTGGTTGTAGCGCTCCTTGAGAGCACGCACATCCTTGAGAGCCTGGGTGAGGCGCTCTTCGGTGCGGAAGACGGAGGCGTTGTTGTCCATCGACTGCTGCAGCTCGGTGCGGATGTCCGCAACGCGCTCGTGGCCGTGATCGGACAGGATGACGCCGACCCAGTCTTCGACCATCGCGGCGGGGGTTTCCGGCATGTCGACGAACTCGGTGGAGTTCGCGTACTCGGCCGCAGCGATGCCGGCGCGACGGCCGAACACGTTGATGTCGAGGAGCGAGTTGGTACCGAGACGGTTTGCACCGTGTACGGAGACACAGGCGCATTCGCCGGCCGCGTACAGACCCTTGACGATCTCGTCGTTGTTGCGCAGCACCTCACCGTTGATCTTGGTGGGGATACCGCCCATGACGTAGTGGCACGTCGGGTAGACGGGCACGGGCTCCTTGACGGGGTCCACGCCGAGGTAGGTGCGCGAGAACTCCATGATGTCGGGGAGCTTCTCGTCGAGAACTTCCTCGGGGATGTGCGTCACGTCGATGTAGACGTAGTCCTTGTTCGGGCCGGCGCCGCGGCCTTCGAGAACCTCGAGGACCATCGAACGCGCCACGATGTCACGCGGAGCGAGGTCCTTGATGGTGGGTGCGTAACGCTCCATGAAGCGTTCACCGTCGGCATTACGGAGAATGCCACCTTCACCGCGGACGGCTTCCGAGATCAGGATGCCGAGACCGGCGAGTCCTGTCGGGTGGAACTGGTGGAACTCCATGTCCTCGAGGGGCAGGCCCTTGCGGAAGATGATGCCCATGCCGTCACCGGTGAGGGTGTGCGCGTTGGACGTCGTCTTGTACATGCGTCCCGAGCCGCCGGTCGCGAAGACGATCGACTTGGCGTGGAAGATGTGCAGCTCGCCGGTCGAGAGCTCGTAGCAGATGACACCGGTGGCAACCGGGCCGTCCTCGGTCTCGGTGATGGCGATGTCGAGCGCGTAGAACTCGTTGAAGAACTCGACGTCGTGCTTGACGCAGTTCTGGTAGAGCGTCTGCAGGATCATGTGACCGGTGCGGTCGGCGGCGTAACACGCACGGCGGACGGGTGCCTTGCCGTGGTCGCGTGTGTGGCCACCGAATCGACGCTGGTCGATCTTGCCTTCGGGCGTGCGGTTGAACGGCAGACCCATCTTCTCGAGGTCGAGCACCGCATCGATGGCCTCCTTGGCCATGATCTCGACGGCGTCCTGGTCGGCGAGGTAGTCGCCGCCCTTGACGGTGTCGAAGGTGTGCCACTCCCAGTTGTCTTCCTCCACGTTCGCCAGTGCGGCACACATGCCGCCCTGGGCCGCGCCGGTGTGGCTGCGGGTGGGGTAGAGCTTGGTCAGTACGGCCGTGCGGGCACGGGGGCCAGCTTCGATTGCCGCACGCATGCCTGCGCCACCGGCGCCGACGATGACCACGTCATAACGATGTTCCTGCATGAAGTCTGTGCTCCCCTAGCTCGCCGAGATATTGGGGTCGAAGGTGAAGATGACGTACGTGCCCAGGCCCATGATCAGGATCATCGAGAGAACGAGGATCGTGGTCAGCCAGAAGCGCGTGGAGTCCTTGCGGGAGTAGTCCGCGATGACCGTGCGCAGACCGTTACCGCCGTGCAGCTGTGCCAGCCACAACATCGTCAGATCCCAGAACTGCCAGAACGGGCTGGACCAGCGACCTGCGACGAACGCGAAGTTCAAACGGTGAACGCCACCGTCGAGCATCAGCATGATGAACATGTGGCCCAGGACCAGAACGATCAGGGCGACGCCGGAGAAGCGCATGAAGAGCCATGCGTACAACTCGAAGTTGTTCCGAGCCTTCGCGCGCGGGGACCGCGGGTTGTCCAGGCTTGCGGGACGGTCGTATGAGGTGCCCAGGCTCTTGGCTTCGGGTCCGTGAGTAGTCGCCATGTCAGTGCTCCGCAAACATGTTGATGAGGATGCGTCCGGCGCCTGGGATCATCACCAGGAACCAGATCGTCAGAATGGTCCAGAGCATGACGCGCTGGTACTTCGGGCCCTTCGACCAGAAGTCCACCAACATCACGCGCACGCCGTTGAGGGCGTGGTAGAGGACTACGCCGACGAGGCCGATCTCCATGAGGCCGACGAGGGGGTTCTTGTACGTGTCGATGACGGCGTCGTACGTATCGGGATTGACCCGAACGAGTGCCGTATCGAGAACGTGTACGAATAGGAAGAAGAAAGTAGCGACGCCTGTGATCCGGTGTAGAACCCAGGACCACATTCCGGGGTCGCCCCGGTAAAGCGACCTCGTGCGCTCCTTCTGAGGAGCGGCTTCAGTCGTAGTACTCATCGAGTGCTGTGCCTCCAACGTCATTGGTGGACGCGTCGAGCCTGCAGAGAGCTTCGATGTACCTCAGCCCGGGCTCGACGGGATCCTGAACCGACTTGACTCAGACTCTAAACCTATGTGAAACCGGGAACTAATCAGATGCGGGATTCGTACGCGTACCAAACTCTTTGTAAGGTTTGCCTTTCCAATCTCGCCGAGACGGTTTCGGCGTGGTTTCTGCATCCATTCAGTCGGCGTGATTGGATAACGAACCATGGGTGACATCGACTGGAAGTTGTTGCGGCACAACGCGCAAGTGGTCATGCGGCAGGCTTATGCACCGTACTCGGGCTATGCAGTGGGTGCAGCTGCCCTGGTAGACGATGGTCGGATCGTCTCAGGATGCAATGTGGAAAATGTCTCATACGGTTTGAGCCTGTGTGCCGAATGTGGACTCGTCGGTAACTTGGCCGCCACCGGGGGCGGGCGGCTGATTGCCTTCACGTGCTGCGATGCGAAGGGCTCGATTCTGATGCCATGCGGCCGGTGCAGACAGCTTCTTCTCGAGCACGGCGGGGGTGAGATGCTTGTCGACACGAGCAGTGGGTTCAAGCCGCTGAGCGAGCTGTTGCCTGATGCTTTCGGGCCGGAACAAGCAGAGGGGCTCCGCCATGTTTGACGCAGTTTCCATCATCGGCGCCAAGCGTGACGGCCGCGAGCTGTCGGGAACCGAGATCGACTGGATAGTTCAGGCGTTCACTGAGGGGGTCGTCGGCGACGAGCAGATGTCGGCGCTCGCGATGGCGATCTATTTCCGAGGAATGTCGCGAGCAGAGACCGGCCGATGGACCGAGGCGATGATCGAATCCGGCGGGAGGATGGACTTTTCGGACTTGCCGCTGCCCACCGTCGACAAGCATTCGACCGGTGGAGTGGGGGACAAGATCACCCTTCCGCTTGCACCCCTCGTCGCTGCCTGTGGTCTTGCAGTCCCGCAGTTGTCGGGCCGCGGACTCGGCCACACCGGTGGAACTCTCGACAAGCTCGAGGCCATTCCAGGTTGGCGAGCCGAGCTCACGGCGACGGAGATGGTCGACATTCTCTCGGACCCGAAAATCGGCGCGGTGATCTGCGCTGCCGGAGCGAATCTGGCCCCCGCGGACAAGAAGCTCTACGCGCTGCGCGACGTGACCGGAACGGTGGAATCCATTCCGCTGATCGCAAGTTCGATCATGAGCAAGAAGATTGCCGAGGGAACCGGCGCCCTGGTGCTCGACGTCAAGGTCGGTTCCGGAGCGTTCATGAAGGACCTCGGCGACGCGCGAGAGTTGGCACGCACGATGGTCGAGCTTGGCAACGACGCCGGCGTGCGTACAAGCGCTCTCATCACCGGGATGGACACCCCGCTCGGATTGACGGCAGGCAACGCCCTCGAGGTACGTGAATCCGTCGAGGTGCTGGCAGGCGGCGGGCCGTCGGACGTCGTCGAGCTGACCCTGGTCCTGGCTCGGGAGATGCTGTCAGCGGCTGGGATCGACGGTATCGACCCCGCCGACAAACTGTCCGACGGCACAGCCATGGACCGGTGGCGCGCGATGATCGCCGCCCAAGGTGGGGACCCACACGCGACGCTGCCGACAGCTCGGCACAGCGACGTCGTCACCGCGGACCGAGACGGCGTACTGACCCGACTCGACGCCATGGCGGTGGGCATCGCGGCCTGGAAACTGGGAGCCGGACGCGAACGGCAGGGCGAAGCCGTTCAGGCCGGTGCCGGCATCGAGATGCATGCAAAGCCTGGCGACGTGGTCCGTGCCGGGCAGAAGCTGATGACACTGCACACCGACACTCCCGAGAGATTTGATGCAGCGCGACGAAGCCTCGGCGGTGGATGGTCGATCGGGACCGATTCCGACACCGTTTCGCGACCGTTGCTCATCGAGCGAATTGTGGGTGATTCGCGTTAGCGTTGGCGAATGAACGCACCGGAGTTGACCACGATCCGCAGCGCACCCAAAGTTCTTCTCCACGATCATCTCGACGGAGGACTCCGACCCGAGACCGTTCTCGAACTGGCCGAGCAATGTGGCTACGACGAGCTGCCGGCGAATACGGCATCCGAACTGGCGCAATGGTTCCGAACTGCCGCTGACAGTGGATCGCTCGAGCTCTACCTCGAAACGTTCGCGCACACAGTCGCCGTGATGCAGACCCCCGAAGGGCTTGCACGGGTGGCACGTGAGTGTGCCGAGGATCTGGCCGACGACAACGTCGTCTATGCCGAGGTCCGTTTTGCGCCCGAGCAGCACCTGGAACAAGGCCTGAGTTTGGACGAGGTCGTCGAGCACGTTCTCGAAGGTTTCCGGGCCGGCGAATCCGCTGCCAGGGTCGCGGGACGGGAGATCCGCATCGGCTGTCTTCTCACGGCGATGAGGCATGCCGCGCGGTCGCGGGAGATCGCCGAACTCGCGGTGCGATTCCGGGACCGCGGGGTTGTCGGGTTCGACATCGCCGGTGCCGAGGCCGGTAACCCACCGAGCCGGCACCTCGATGCTTTCGAGTACATGCGTGATGCGAACGCTCACTTCACGATTCACGCGGGTGAGGCTTTCGGGTTGCCGTCGATCCACGAAGCCATCGCCTTCTGCGGAGCGGATCGGTTGGGCCACGGCGTGCGGATCGTGGACGACATCGACGTAGGAGTGCAAGGTGGGGCAGAGTTGGGTCGGCTCGCGAATTACGTCCGTGACATGCGCATTCCCCTGGAACTGTGCCCGAGTTCGAACGTGCAGACCGGGGCCGTAGCCGCCCTGGCGGACCATCCGTTCGGACTCTTGGCGGACTTGCGCTTCCGAGTGACCGTCAACACTGACAACAGGCTGATGAGCGACACCACCATGAGCCGGGAAATGGCCGCGTTGGTCGAGACCTTCGGTTACGGATGGACCGATCTCGAACGCTTCACCATCAACGCGATGAAGTCGGCCTTCATCCCGTTCGACGAGCGCCTCGCGTTGATCGACGACGTCATCAAGCCGGGCTACGCCGTGCTCATCGGCTAGATGACGTGCGCCCGACTACTCAGATCGAAGCCGGGTCTCGAACTCGCGTTCGAGTTCGCGCCAGGCCTCGGATTCCTTGGTGAACGGCGCACTCGGAGCCATCCGCGACGGATCGGGGTTGAGGAGGTACGAGACGTACCAACCCAGCTCGTTCGACGCGGACAGAGCCTCCTCGGTGGAGTCGTCGTCGGCGAAATCTGCTGCATCGGTGAACAATTCGACTGCGAGTTCCAGCTGCTCGGCATCTACGACGTCCGGGCCCTGGGCGAGGTCGTCGGCGATACCGGGCAGAACGTAGACGTTCTCGTCCGTGACCTCGATTTCGAGTGAACCGTCGACGGCCGCATTCTGAATTTCGCCGTACGTACTGACCTGCGAGAGATCGTGTTCGTGGTTGTCGGCGAGGTAGCGAGCGAGTGCGCGCTCGCTACGGAAGACGGTGATCAGTCCGTCCTTGCCGAGGAAGATCGCCTGATCTCCCATGTAGCAGCGCAGAGTGTAGAACGTCTCGGCCGAGGTGATGATGCGGATCGGGTCGACACCGACCTCGCCCCAGAAGGTCTCGACTTCGTCTTCGTCCTCTTCGAGGTCGTCTTCGTCGAATTCCTCGTCCTCGCCCTCCTCGGCGACATCGTCGGCGTCGACGGTGTTCTCGGCGGCAGCGAGCAGTTCAGCTTCGGCGACCGCGACGGCGGCTGCATCGACCTTCGGGGAGGTGACCACCTTGTCGATGGCGTCGAGAACGGCGTCCCAGTCCTTGACGATCGCAGCGCCGACCTGGTCCCACAACTCCAGGCCTTCGCGGCCTTCGAAGGTGCCGGCGCCGGTGGCAAGCGCGCCGAGTACCGGATGGCCGCTGAAGAAGCGGATGACCGCGTCGAGTTCGCACACCTCACCGATGTTGCGAGCCATGTTCAGGGTGTCTTCGAGTTCCGAGACCGCCAGTGCCTCAGGGTCACCTGCGGCCAGTTCCGGCACGCCGACGAAATCGAACGTGAAGTTCTCTTCCGGTTCCAACTCGGCTGCCGACAGTCCGGAGACGACGGCCCACGCCGGATGCTCGACCAGGTCGTTGTCGGAGTCCGTTCGGATGAAGGCCGCGAGTTCCGCGACGGAGGAGAACCCGTAGAGGTCTTCCTCATGGCCGAGAAACGCTTCCCACTCGTCGTCGCCCTCGCGCCAGCGAGGTGCCCACAAAGTGACGAGGTCTCCGTCGGTGAGTCCGATTTCGATAGGGACGATGTCTCCAGCCATGGGCGGAAGCCTATCCACCGCAGCGCGAAAGGCATAGCGGGGGTTCGTCACGTTTGTTTCAGGGCTACTCGGAGCTCACTGACCAGTCGCTCGCGTTCGTCGTTGGACTGTTGAACTGCCTGGTGAATCGTGGCCACCGTCAATGCGGCCACCGTCTGAGAATTCATCGCGGTGATTGCGTCGGTGATCCGTAGGTCGACCAGAGCGCCCAGCCCGTCGACAGTCGCCGTGACTATCCCACCCTCGCTCGAGACGACTACCCGAAGAGCGCCGACCCCGTCGACGGCGTCCTGCAAGAGTCCCGTCCGGTGTTTCGCCAGCTCCATGATTCGATCAATCTCGCTCATATCGAACGCATCCAGCTCGACGGAAGGTTCTGGCCCTCGGCGGCGTCGACATCGGCCAGTTCGTCTCGGGTCGGGAGACCGAGCCGATCGAGGATCGCTGCCGGGACTCCGGTCTCCTCGAGCTCCACACGATGGCGGGCGCCGGCTTCGATTGCTGCATGTGAGCACAGCGTGAGTATCTGCTGTGCCAACCGCTGCCCGCCGTACCGCAGTTCGTCCTGGCTGATCCTCAGGTCCACGGGCACGGCGTGCTCCGTGGCGCGGACCGCGATGGTTCCGTTGCGGTTGACGGCTACGGCTGTGATGATCGGCGGTGATTCGCGCTTGTTCTCGGGCATGATTCCCTGTCATTCCGTCGGACGGTAGAAGCCGTGAAAGCCCATGCCGCTGTTCGTGGTTCGGATGGCGCTGATCTCGACAGGATCGCCGGCTTCGACCATCTGACCGTTGCCGATCACCATGGCGACGTGTCCGTCCCAGACCGCGAGGTCGCCCGGCATCAGATTGTTCTGATCGACCTGGTTCCCGATTCCCTGTTCCTGAGCCAACCTCGGAATATCGACTCCGGCCTGGCCGTACGCCCATTGCGTCAGACCACTGCAGTCCAGACCGACTCCGGGTGTCGTGCCTCCCCAGGCGTACGGGACACCCTGTTGAGTGAGCGCGTTGCGTACGGCAGCAGCGGCCTCGGCGTTCGGTGCGGTGGCAATCGAGCCGTCGGGAAGTTCGACCTCAACGCCACCGACGGAACCGGAACCACTTGCGGAACCGGAACCACTTGCGGAACCGGAACCACTTGCGGAACCGGAACCACCCGCCGACTCGGAGACCCCAGGTGCGGGATCGGGTATCGGGACGGACGGGACGAGTGCGGACATCTTGTCGGTCGACCCGGCCAGCTCACCGCGTACCCGCTCGATCACCGATACCGCGCGTCCGAGGTGCTCCAACGCGGCCGACAACAACATCAATTGGCCCGTCGGTGTCATCAGCGTCGGCCCGGCCTTGATCGCGAGTGTCAGAAAGGACTGGAGAATCTCACCGAGTTCGGTCATTCCCGCGTACACGGACGTTGTCGCTTCGTCCACGACGCCGGCGATGTCGGTCCCACGATCGGCGAGGTTTCGCGTCGACGTCTGCGTCTGCTCGGTTTTGGTCACCGCAGCAGTGAGGGCAGTCGACGAACTCTGAGAGGACGCCAGTTCGCTCAGTGCCGCGCTTCCCAGTTGGTAGGCGATCTCGAGGGCGTCCGTGGCGATTCGGATGCCGACGTCGGGTCCACTTGCGCTGGGGACACCAGTCCCGACAGTGTCGACCAGGTCGATGATCGGTCGTGCGAGTGCGTCGACGTCGATCATGAGCGTGCGGCTTCAGCGAGAGTCCTTCGTACCGATTCCTCGGAGTCGAGATAGACGGCGTGAGCGTCGCGGGTGGCTGACTGGACGCTGGAGATCACAGCGGACAGTCGATCGATGTCGTCGATGTGCGCTTGCTGTGCTCGGCTCGCGACATCGACGAAGTCGCCGCCGATCAGCCCGAGCACAGCGGACAGAGCCATGTGATCGCCACCCGCTGCGTCCTGTCGAGCTTGCGCGACGTTGTCGGCAACAGTGCCCAACCGCCTGGCGAACTCCGCGATGCTTTCAGTGTCCAGATCCAGATTTGTCAACTTGTCTTCCCCCCGTTGCGCTTACTCCTTCTTGGACGCCGCGCGGGGTGCTCCGGTTCCCGAGGAACTATTCTGATGGTCATGCAAACGCACGTAGTCGACCATCCGCTCGCGGCGGCCCTCTTGACGACAATGCGTGATGCACGCAGTGAGAACGCAACTTTTCGTTCCGCACTTCGCAGGCTCACGCACATGCTGGTCTACGAGGCCATGCGTGACGCGGAGGTCGAGGAATTTCCGGTCGACACCCCGGTAGCAGCGACGACGGGCATCCGGCTCGCGAAGCCGCCGTTGTTGGTACCGGTGCTGCGGGCCGGTCTGGGCATGGTCGAACAGGCGAGTGCGCTGATTCCGTCGGCCGGCGTCGGCTTTGTCGGAATGGCACGTGACGAAGAGACTCATCAGCCGGTTCCGTACCTCGAATCCCTGCCGGCGGATCTGTCCGGTATCCCGGTGTTCGTGCTCGATCCGATGCTCGCCACCGGTGGTTCGATGGTGCACACCATCGACTTGCTGGTTGCGCGTGGCGCGACCGACGTCACGGCAGTGTGCGTCGTGGCCGCTCCGGCCGGCGTCGACGCGCTGGCAGCGTCCGGCCACCCGGTTCGTCTGGTCATCGCGAGCATCGATGACGGACTCGACGAGAACGCTTTCATCGTCCCCGGTCTCGGTGACGCCGGCGATCGGCAGTTCGGACCCCGCTAGAGCGAAAGGGCGAAGGTTCGGAGTTCGGCCAGCCGGGCCTTCGCCTGCTCTACTGCGTTCGCGAGGTCGTCGCGGTTCGCCACCGGGACGACAACTTCGAGATAACACTTGAGCTTGGGCTCGGTGCCGGACGGTCGCACCACCACGCGGATCGACGGTCCGTCGAATATCACTGCGTCCGTGCGCATACCACCGCGAACCTCGGCCAAGTCCTCGACGGTGACCGGCTCGCCCGCGAGTTGGCTTGGCGGATCGGCGCGTAGTCGTTTCATCATTTCGGCGATGTCGCTCGAATCCTCGACGCGGCGGGATACTTGGTCCCCACGATGCAGTCCGAATTCGACGGCATAGTCGCCCAGAACGTCCAGCAGGGTTCTGTTGCTGACCGCGAGGGTGGCAGCCAAGTCGGCCACCAGCACGGCAGCCGAGATTCCGTCCTTGTCCCGCACCACATCCGGATCGACGCAGTGCCCGATCGCTTCCTCGTAGGCGTAGACGAGTCCGTCGCCGGCACGCGTGAGCCACTTGAAACCGGTGAGTGTCTGCGCAAACCTGGCTCCGCGGGCTCTCGCCAACTTCGAGAGCAGGGTCGAGGAGACGATCGTCGTCGCCACCAACGAATCTTCGGGCGCCGTGCTCAGTACGTGGTCGGCCAGGAGCACCCCGGTTTCGTCGCCGCGCAACATGCGCCACTGATCACCGTCGCGAACTCCGACGGCGCAGCGGTCGGCATCCGGGTCGAGTGCGATCGCCAGATCCGCGTCGACACTTCGGGCAAGGGCGAGCAGGCGGTCTGCGGCGCCGGGCTCTTCGGGATTGGGGAACTCGACGGTCGGAAACGTGGGGTCGGGATCGAACTGCTCCGCCACGACGTGCAGGTCCTCGAATCCTGCTGCTCGCAGAGCCGCGGTCGCAGTCTCGCCGCCGACGCCGTGCATTGCCGTGAGCGCAATCCGGATCGAGCGGGCGTCGCCGTGCGGGAGGGTCGCGATGCGGGCGATGTACTCCTCGACCAGAGAATCGTCGGCCGGAATCACCGATGCCCGCGCGACGTCGGCGGCACCACCGATGCGGGCGATCTCGCTCTCGATTTCACGATCGGCGGGGGAGACGAGTTGCGCTCCGCCCGAGAGATACACCTTGTAACCGTTGTCGGCGGCAGGATTGTGGGAGGCGGTGATCTGGATACCTGCCGCTGCCCCGAGCCTGCGCACCGCGAACGCCACCAGCGGTGTCGGCAGTGGGCGGGGGAGCAGGGTCACCTCGAACCCGGCCGCTGCCATGACCTCGGCGGCGGCGAGAGCAAATGCCTCTGAACCGAGCCGGGCGTCGCGGCCGACCACAACGCGGGACCCGCCCTGGCAGCGAGCTGTCAGCCAGGCCGCCAGACCGGCGGTGGTCCGGATGACGACCGCGAGGTTCATGCCGTTGGGTCCACCGCGCACCGGCCCGCGAAGCCCAGCAGTGCCGAACGTCAGTGGTGCGGAAAAGCGTTCGGTCAGTTCATGTTCGGAAAGGGCGGCTAATTCTGCGCGGGTAACCGGGTCCGGATCGGCGTCGATCCACTCGGTGACGTTCAGTGGTGTCACAGCTGCTCGACCAGTTGACGCAGCAGCACTCCCATCCGGGCCGCCGAGGCTTTGCCTGCCGCCAGCACTTCCTGATGGTCGAGCGGGGCGCCCGTGATTCCGGCGGCCAGATTGGTGACCATGGAGATGCCGAGAACGCGAGCGCCGAGCGCGCGAGCCGCGATGGTCTCGTGAACTGTCGACATGCCGACCAGATCGGCGCCGAGTGTACGAAGCATTCGAATCTCGCCTGGAGTCTCGTAGTGCGGACCGGGAAGCCCGGCGTAAACACCCTCGGCAAGGTCCGGGTCGATCGAGCGAGCCAGCGCACGCAGTTCCGGCGAGTAGGCGTCGACCAGGTCGACGAACTCTGCGCCGACGAGGGGAGAGCGGGCCGTCAGGTTCAGGTGGTCACTGATCAGCACCGGTTGACCGACTGTGTAGTTTTCAGCAATACCGCCGGCCGCATTGGTGAGGATGACCGTTTGGGCACCGGCAGCAATGGCTGTCCGGACCGGGTGGACGACGGTACCGAGATCGTGGCCCTCGTATGCGTGCGCGCGCCCGAGCAGCAGCAGGACTTCGGTGTTTCCGACGCGCACCGAACGAATGGTGCCCGCATGGCCGAGAGCGGACGGTGGGGCGAAGCCAGGAAGATCCGCCATCGAGACTTCGGCTGTCACGTCCGCACCGGCGTCGCCGAACACGTCTGCGGCATCGGTCCACCCCGACCCGAGCACGATGGCGACTGACGGTGACGAAGAGCCAGTCATGGCGGACAGAGCAGCGGCGGCGGCCTCGGCGATCGTTCCCATGTGAGCAACCCTACTGAGGAGTCGGGTCGGTTCGCCGGGTGAGTTGGCGGGCGTTACTCTCCCATCCATGCCTTATCTCGAACGCGACGGCGACGTATTCATCCTGTACCTCGGCAACGAGGGCGAAACGGACAACGAGAACCGCTTCGGCCCTGAGTGGATCGACGCTGTTCACAGCAAGTTGGACGAGGTCGAAGCGCACGAGGGGCCCGCAGCCCTGGTGACGACGGCGACGGGCAAGTTCTACACGAACGGCCTGGACACGACGTGGATCTTCGGCAATCTCGACGGTCTCCCCGGCTACCTGGACAAGGTCCACACCATCTACAGCCGTTTGCTGACCTTCCCGATGGCCACGGTCGCGGCCGTGCAGGGGCACGCGTTCGGCGCCGGCGCCATGCTCGCGTCCTCGCACGATTTCCAGATCATGCGCGCGGACCGCGGCTTCTACTGCCTGCCCGAGGTGGGACTGAACATGCCGTTCACTGTCGGGATGTCTGCACTGCTGAACAGTCGTCTGCCCAAGCAGACGGCAGTCGATGCCATGACGACGGGGCGTCGCTTCGGCGGCGCCGACGCACTCGCTGCCGGCATCGTGCAGGAAACGGTCGACGGCGACGGAGTACTCGCCGCTGCTGTGGCCAAGGCGTCGGCACTGACGTCGACTCACGGCAAGAACTTGGCGGGAATCAAGGCAGGCATCCACCGCGATGCTCTTGCAGACCTCGCTCAGGTGACTGACAAGAGCAACTTCTCCTTCGGGTGAGACAATGATCGCGTGAACCAGAATGTCGACAGCGCAGTCAGGTCCGTAGAGGCCGATCTGATTGCGCTGTCGCATTCGATTCACAGCGACCCGGAACTCGCCTTCGAGGAGTTCCGCAGCGCTGCCAAAGTGTCGGACCTGCTGGCGCAGCACGGTTTCGCGGTCACTCGCGGGATCGTCGATCTGCCGACGGCTTTCGATGCCACCTACGGCAGCGGAGAGTTGGTCATCGCGATCTGCGCCGAGTACGACGCGCTGCCCGAGATCGGTCATGCCTGTGGGCACAACATTATTGCCGCCGCCGCGGTCGGGGCCGGCATCGCGTTGGCTACCGTGGCCGACGAACTGGGGATCACCGTCCGAGTGATCGGTACTCCCGCGGAGGAAACCGGTGGCGGCAAAGTTCTGATGCTCGAGCGTGGTGCATTCGACGGCGTCGGCGCGGCCATGATGGTTCATCCAGGGCCGATCGACATCATCGGTGCGACCTCGCTGGCCTTGGCGGACATCGCCGTGAGCTATCACGGTCGCGAGGCGCATGCGTCTGCTGCGCCGGAATTCGGGCGTAACGCCGCCGACGCAGCGACTCTCGCTCAGGTGGCGGTCGGACTGTTGCGTCAGCACCTGCAGCCAGGTCAGCAGATTCACGGAATCGTCAGTGACGGCGGCACGGCTCCCAACATCGTTCCGGCTCGGTCCGAATTGCTCTACTACCTGCGTGCCGAAACGGCCGCGTCGTTGGCCAATCTGTCCGAGCGTGCCGACGCGTGCTTCGCCTCGGGTGCACTCGGCACCGGGTGCACCCACGAAATCCGCACGGTATCGCCTACTTACACCGAGTTGACCCCCGATCCGTGGCTGGCGGCGGCGTACCGTGAACAGATCGTCGATCTCGGGCGGGTGCCACTGGCAGCGGAATGGGAGCGCTCCCGTCCACTGGGTAGCACGGATATGGGTAATGTGACCAATGTGATTCCGGGAATTCACCCGGTCATAGGCTTGGATTCATCGGGGGCAGTGACACATCAGCCGGAGTTCGCGGCTGCGTGTATCACCACCTCCGCAGATCGAGCGGTAGTCGACGGTGCAATTGCGTTGGCCCGCACTGCTGTCCGGGTAGCGTCCGATCCAGAACAACGCGCCCGTCTGTTGGAAGGGGTAGATCGCCGGTGAACGCGGCAATCGACACGTGGATTCACGCGCACACCGACGACCTCGTCGCGTGGCGTCGACACATCCATGCCAACCCGGAGTTGGCTCGCCGCGAATACGCGACCACCGAATTCGTCGCCACCCGCCTCACTGCCGCTGGATTGTCGCCGAAGATCCTTCCCGGTGGCACCGGTCTCACGTGCGATATCGGACCGGAGGGTCCACGAATCGCACTGCGCGCCGACATGGACGCTTTGCCGATGCAGGAGGCGACCGGGGCGACGTACTCGTCCACGGTCCCCGGTGTGTCCCATGCATGCGGGCACGACGCCCACACCACCATCTTGCTCGGCGCCGGACTGGCTCTGGCCACGCTGCCCGAACTTCCCGTCGGGGTTCGGCTGATATTCCAGCCCGCCGAGGAAGTCATGCCTGGCGGAGCACTCGACGTCATCGCCGCGGGCGCGCTCGACGGTGTGTCCAGAATCTTTGCTCTGCACTGCGATCCGCGACTCGAGGCAGGCCAGGTCGGAATGCGCCTGGGTGCGATCACCTCTGCTGCCGACACGATCGAGGTCGTCCTCGACTCTCCGGGTGGGCACACGTCGCGGCCGCATTTGACCACGGATCTGATCTACGCGCTCGGCACCGTCGTGACCGGGCTGCCGGGAATGCTCAGCCGTCGTATCGATCCGCGTACCGGAACCGTCATGGTGTGGGGCGCGGTCAGCGCAGGTCAGGCGCCCAACGCGATTCCGCAGACCGGCATGATGACGGGCACGGTACGTACCGGCGATCACGACACCTGGGAGTTGCTCGAACCGCTCGTGGAAGAAATCGTCCACGGACTGCTCGCACCCACCGGAGTTCGCTACCAACTCAACTATCGTCGCGGAGTGCCTCCGGTCGTCAACGACGAGGTGTCCACTCGGATGTTCGAGGACGCCATCGCGACCGTCGGACAAGATGCTTTGGCGGACACCCCGCAATCCGGTGGTGGCGAAGACTTTTCGTGGTACCTCGAAACGGTGCCGGGGGCCATGGCGCGGCTCGGCGTGTGGTCGGGTGAAGGCGATCAGCTCGACATCCACCAACCCACTTTCGATCTCGACGAGCGAGCACTCGGCGTCGGTGTGAAGGTTCTGACGAGCCTGGTTCTGGGATAGTTCCGGTTCCCGTCGGGGGTACCGTTTTTCGTGTCGTTCGAGTGAAGGTACGGGCATGTCCATAGGTGTGGGAGTGCGAATCGGCACATTGGTGTCGACGGCTGTCGTTGCGTCGAACGATCCGGGTTCGGCCGATCCGGTGGTATTGGTTCGGGACACGATCCTCAATCAACGCAAGGACGGAACGACGGTGCTCGGTGGCACCGAGCAACTGGGTGCCGGCCGTGAGTTCGCCGAGAGCTGGTCGGGCTTTGTCGGTCGCGTCGGGGACCCGAGTGGCGTCGCGGGAACTGCCGATACTCGTTACCGCGCCGAGGATTTGGTGGCGACCTCGATTCGCTGTCTGTTGCAGGAATGCGAGCCGCTGCCCGATCGTGGTGGTCGAAGCGGGGGAGCGCCCGACATCGTCGCGACCTACCCGTCACGCTGGGACTCGTCGACAGCGGCCCTCATGCAGGATTCGCTGGTCTACGCGGGCCTCGAACGGGTCACACTCGTCTCGGATGCCGAGGCCGTGTCGGCGTGGTTCGAGTCGGAAATCGCGGCACTCGCCGGCACGCTCATCGGCATCTATCACGTGGACGACACCGGGGCAGCGGTCACCCTCGTGCGTTCTGGTGTCGCGGCCGGCCGTGCATTCGGCTTTGCCGGCGACGGGAGTTCGCCGAGTTCACGCCTCGCGACGGCTCTGGGTGCGTTCGGTTGGATGCCGGAGAACCTGGACGCCGTAGTCGTCACCGGTGACGGCGAACCGGCGACAGACAAAGCGGCCATGATGTCCATAGCGGCCGGGATTGCCGAAAAGCTCGGTGTCAGATGTGAACTCGGTCCCGGACCTGAGCAGTCGGCTGCGCTGGGAGCCGCAATTCTGGCTGCCGGATTCACCTCGACGTCGCACACTATCGTGCCGATCGGATTGCCGCCTTCACACGACGTGACCGAGGTGTTCGACACCCTGGGACGCGAGAAGGTGGCGGCAGAAACCGCTGCCGGGGTGGCGACCGCCGAGCCGGAAACTGCAGTTGTCGCAGGCGAATCGGAGTCGCGCGGTTCCAAGCGTGTGCTCATCGGCGTGACGGTTGTGGTGGTGCTCGCAGCACTGGCAGTGCTCGCGTATTTCCTGCTGCTTTGAGCAGGACAGCTATCTAATCGGTAACACCGTTACCCGGACCGACATTGCGGCTGTTTCTCGTCCGCAACTCTCGTACGTACTCGGCCGGCGCTCCGGCAATCTCGGCAGCGTCGGCCATCACACCGATGTAGCGGGCCGACGGCAGCCCGCCTTCGTACGCATCCATGACGTAGAGCCACGCAAGTACCGCGTCGCCGGCGGTGTCGACCCGCACGCGGATCTTGCGGTGCAGACCCAGTTCGGCACCTTCCCAGCGGTCCAGACTCACTTCGTCCTCTTCCGGGACGTCGTAGAGCACCACGAAAACACTGGAATCGGGATCTTCGACCACGGTGGCGAGAGCACCCTCCCAGCCGAGGTCCTCGCCGCTGAAGGTCAGGCGCCAGCCTCGCAGCCACCCTGTCCCGGACATGGGGGAGTGTGGGCAGCGCAACAACATCTGCTCGGGATGCATGTTGGAACCGTAGGCGGCATAAATCGACACGGGCGCAAGCCTAAACCGTGGTCCGAGGGTGTGGCGAAGCGGACCACCGGACGCAAGTAATCTGGTACAAGCACTGCGCGACACGTGGTGCTCGAATAGCGTGACACTGGTCGACGGGAGACCCCTGCCGGCCACGCGAGGACTTGGAGGACACATGACCCGGATCGTGATCATCGGTGGCGGACCCGCCGGCTACGAGGCGGCACTGGTAGCCGCGCAGCACGGGGCCACGGTCACCCTGGTCGATTCGGACGGCGTCGGCGGTGCGTGTGTGCTGTTCGACTGTGTCCCGTCGAAGACGTTCATCGCGTCCACCGGAATCCGCACCGACATGCGTCGTGCATCCGACCTCGGCATCACTCTGGATCCGGAGCAGGCTTCGGTGTCACTGCCGAAGATCCACTCCCGAGTCAAGAGTCTCGCGTTGTCCCAGTCCTCGGACATTCGCGCACGGTTGCAGACGGTAGGCGTCGAGGTTCTCTCCGGCACCGCCGAACTGACCGATCCACTCCTCGGCATGGCAGCACACCAGGTTCGCGCGACGCTCGGAAGCGGCGAGCAGAAGACCATCGACGCAGACGTCGTGTTGATCGCCACCGGCGCCAGCCCCCGCATCATCCCGGGAGCCGAGCCCGACGGTGAGCGAATCATGACGTGGCGCCAGCTCTACGACTTGGACGAGCTTCCCGAGCACCTGGTCGTGGTCGGTTCCGGTGTCACCGGTGCCGAGTTCGTCTCCGCGTACACCGAGATGGGCGTCAAGGTCACGCTCGTGTCCAGTCGCGACCGTGTTCTGCCCGGCGAGGATGCCGATGCGGCGCTCGTGCTCGAGGACGCCCTCGCCGAGCGAGGTGTCACCCTCGTCAAGCACGCCCGCGCGGACGCCGTCGAGCGCACCGAGAAGGGCATCGTCGTCAAGCTCTCCGACGGCCGCACGGTCGAAGGAAGCCACGCTCTGATGACCGTCGGTTCCGTCCCCAACACCAACGGTCTCGGCCTGGAGCGGGTCGGCATCGAGTTGGACAAGGGTGGATACCTGCGTGTCGACCGGGTCTCGCGCACCACGGTTTCCGGTATCTACGCTGCCGGTGACTGCACCGGACTGCTCCCGCTCGCGTCGGTGGCTGCGATGCAGGGACGTATCGCGATGTACCACGCACTGGGTGAAGGCGTCAGCCCGATCAAGTTGAAGACCGTCGCGTCGGCCGTCTTCACACGCCCCGAAATTGCAACGGTGGGTGTTTCGCAGGCAGCGATCGACAACGGAGAGGTGCCTGCGCGCACCGTCATGTTGCCGCTCAACACCAACCCGCGCGCCAAGATGTCCGGTTTGCGTCGCGGATTCGTGAAGATTTTCTGCCGCCCGGCTACCGGCGTGGTCATCGGCGGTGTTGTGGTCGCACCCACTGCTTCGGAATTGATCCTGCCGATCGCGATCGCCGTACAGAACAACCTGACGGTCAACGACCTGGCGCAGACGTTCTCGGTGTACCCGTCGCTGACCGGATCGATCACCGAGGCTGCTCGTCAGCTCATGCGTCACGACGACCTGGACTGACAACCGACCAGAGTCTTCTTACAATGTGGGAACTCTGTTTCACATACTGAAGTATTGGTGGGATAGTCGAGATACCGACCGAATCAAGGGTCGGTATCTCGGCGCTCTCCCGCCCCGTTGACCCAGGACGGCTCAGGGTGTTTTTCCTCTGACCTTCATTCTGCGTGCCTGGGAGCTTCATATGACACACGCCGCGCTGTCCGCTCGCATGGACGGACTCCGTAGTTCTGCAATTCGCGATCTGCTCACCCTGACTGCCCGGCCCGACGTCATCAGCTTGGCCGGCGGACTGCCCGATCCCGATTTCATTCCGCGGGAGCGAATCTCGAAGGCAGCCCACGACGCACTCGGTGACCCCTCGTCCGTTCAGTACGGCGAGACCTCCGGCCTGCTGCGCCTCCGTGAGGTGATCGCCGAGCGCGAATCATCCAAGATCAAGCGGACACTCGACGTGTCCGAAGTCGTGATCACCCACGGTTCTCAGCAAGGTTTGAGCTTGCTCGCGCAGGTCCTCCTCGACGCCGGTGACGTCGTGGTCGTGGAGGAACCGGCATATACCGGTGCGCTGCAGGTCTTTCGAACGGCGCAGGCCCGTCTCGTTCCCGTCCAGCTCGACGAGGACGGAATGGACACCGACGCGCTCGAAGCGAAACTCGACGCCGGTCTTCGGCCCAAAGTTGTTCACACCGTGAGCAATTTCCACAACCCGCGCGGCGCGGTGCTTTCGGCGCAGCGGCGAGCGCACTTGGCGGCACTGGCGGACCGATACGGGTTCTGGGTTCTCGAGGACGACCCGTACGGCGAACTGTACTTCGGCGAGAAACCGCCCGCACCGCTGGCGGCGTTGTCGGACAGGGTGATTCGGCTGTCCAGTGCTTCCAAAGTGTTGGCACCGGCGCTGCGCGTCGGCTGGCTGCACGGCGACCGAAAGGTCTGCGAGGCGGTCGAACTGATCAAGCAAGGCGCTGACCTGTGCGGGTCTTCGCTCACACAGCAGATCGCCGCAGACCTCTTCTCCGACGTCGAATGGTTCGACGCGCATCTCGACGTGCTTCGAGCGGGGTACGGCGCGAGGGCGAAGGCGTTGGTCACGGCCGCCGAGGCGGAATTGAGTGGGCGTGCACGCTTTTCCGAGGTCCGCGGCGGGATGTTCTGTTGGATGGATTTCCTCGACGACGTCGACACCACCGAACTCCTGGGTGCCGCGCTCGCGCATGGCGTGGCATTTGTCCCAGGTTCGGCCTTCGCGGTCGAAGCGGACCTTGGTCGAAGCGCTCGACTGTGTTTCGCGACGTATCCCGAAGCGGTGCTGGTCGACGCCGTCGGCAGGCTCCGGGACAGTGTCACCGCAGGTACAGCCTGACTTTGTCGATAGTGTTGCGGAGCAGATCGATCTCCGTACCGGACGGCGGGGTGGTGACGGTGACGTGGTCGGCGACGGCCAGATCCCATCCCGTCGCCTCTCGCACCTGATGGACCGAGATGCCTTCGTGGACACTGGTCAGCTCCAACTCGCCGCCGGGGCCCTGGTGTGTCAGGACACCGAGGTTGGTGAACACCTTTGTCACTCCTGCACCTGCCGGCATGATGCCCTTTCCGCTGGCGTGGGCGCGGGCGGGGCTGGGTGAGGTGCAGAAGTCGAGCGCGGCCGGAAAGGAACTGAGGTCGTGGCGACGCATCACGACGAAGATCTCGGCCGCGTTCGCGATGATCTCGACGGCCCCGCCTGCTCCGGGCAGTCTGACCGTCGGGTTCTTCCAGTCACCGATGAAACTTGTGTTCAGGCTTCCCGTTCGATCGATTTGAGCGGCCCCGAGAAAACCGACGTCGACGTTGCCACCTTGCAGGACATAACCGAAGAGTGCGGCCATACTGAGCACGGATTCGGCGCCGGAGACCACGACGGAGTCGGCGATACCTTCGGCCATCGCCGACGGATGCGCGCCGCACACTCCGGATTCGTAGATCAGTTCTACGTCCGGATTCGACGTGTGGCGCGCGAGATCGACTGCGAGCGTGGGGAGCCCGACTCCGGCGAAGACCCGGCGCTTACCCGCCAACTCGCGTGCCGCGACGGCGACGATCGTTTCGGTGGAGGTGGTGTTGCCGCTGACAATCGTGGTGGTCACAGTCTGCTCCCGTAGTCGACTGGTGTGGAGAGTTTTGGTCCGACCTCGAGATCCGACCAGTAGTCGGCTCCGAGCTTGGCGAGATATTCGTCGTGATCGCCGAGTGTGTACACCCATTCGTCGAGCCAATTTCTCAGCAACGAAGGGTCTTTGGAAATCTCGGTCCAGCGTCGGTAGAAGCCGCAATCGCGGTCGTAGTATCCCTGTGCGTACGACGGGTGCGCGCCGCGCGGGCAGACGACAACCGCGTCGACGGCGTGCGAGGGAATCAGAGTTCGGCTCGGATCTGACCTGATGACCTCGTCGTCGACAAGCTCTTCCACAACGACGATCGCCTTCTTCGCGGCGTAAACGGCTTCTTGCTGCACCCCGGCGATGCCCCAGATCTGTGCGTTCCCGGACGTGTCCGCTCGCTGTGCGCCGATGATCGTCACATCCGGATTCAACGGCGGCACAACGTAGACGCTCCCGCCTCCGTACGGATCCTCGACGAGTCTCAGTTGTGGGTTGAGTGCGGGTAGATCACTACCGGCGTACGACCGCAGCGGGAAGAAGGGAAGTCTGGCCGCTCCCGCCTGATACCGGCACACCATGCCGTAATGGCTGTATTCCTCGACTTCGAGGGGGAGCGGGTCCTGGTTCTCGATGCGTCTGCGTAACTCGTACAGAGAATCTGCGGAGCCGCTGGCGAAGAACGAGGCAACCAGCTTTCGGACGCAGCCGGCGGCGACGAGTTGATCGGAAACGATGTCCGGCGTCATCCGGCAGAGCGTGAGGTCCTTTCTGCCCTGCCGGATGATCTCGTGTGCCGCGGCAAAAGGAATGAGATGCGAAAATCCCTCCAGCGCAACGGTCATCCCGTCTTCGACGTATCGGCCGACGGCCTCTTTCATCGAGAGGGTCTTGTCCACGTGTGTACCTCTTCTTGTTCTTTCGCGCACTCGGTCGGTTTCGGAACTTGACATGTTCGGACGGTGTGGCGCAACAATGTCGGGTGGAAATTCATCAGATCAACGCATTTCTCGCGGTGGCTGAGGAGCTACATTTCGGCCGTGCGGCGCAGCGGCTTCGGATTGCGCAACCGCCGCTGAGTCGAACGATCAGGCAATTCGAGAAACAGCTCGGTTCGCCGTTGTTCGATCGGAGCACTCGAACTGTGCGGCTCACTGCTGCCGGTGAAGCGCTGCTGCTTCCGGCGCGCGAGATTCTGGACGCGTGCCGGATGGCCGAGATCGCGGTGTCTGCGGCAGGCAAGGGAACGACAGGTCGCGTTCGCCTGGGTTTCGCGGGGACTTCTTCGCATCTGCTCGTCGGGCGGTGGGCGAAATTGGTGAGAAAGACCAATCCCGGTATCGAATTCGTGCTCGACAGTTCTGCTTTCGCGAACGAGGCGTTGTTGATGCTGCTCGATCGACGACTCGACATCGGGATGGTGCGGTGGACCGTACCGCCGCTCGGGATCACGTCGAGATTGATCGCCGAGGAGAACTTTCTGGTGGCCATGTCCAAAGACCACCCGTTGGCGTCGAGGGACTCGGTTCGGTTGATCGAATTGGAGTCCGAGAATTGGGTGACGCTTCCGGCGGAGCCAGGTTCGATTCTGCGGGAGTCTCTGCTCACTGCCTCGAAGAACGCAGGGTTCCTGGCTCGCATCGTGCAGACGGCACCGGATTCGATGTCGTTGATCGCGCTGGTGTCCGCGGAAATCGGATGCTCGTTGACCATTTCCTCGGTGGCCCAGAGCATCGTGAATCCTGATGTTGTCTTTGTTCCGGTCATGGACCCACCTCCTCCTCTTCAACTGCGTATCGCCTGGCGAGAGGGAGACGACAGACCTGCTCTTCTCGAAGTGTTGAAATTGTCCGAGCAGGCGCTGCCGTCCCTGGCCTAGACGGTTGCCCGACCGGTAGGAATCTCACCCGCTTCGGACTTCGGTGAGTTCGCAGTATCGACAAGAGTGTTTTCGAGTTCGAGTTCGTCGTAGTCCGCTTGTTCGGCCGTCGAGAGTTCGCCCGCGTTGTAGCCGGTACGTCGGAGCAGGAGCAGGGTGCAGATCAGCGAGACAAGGGCGTACAGCCCGGATACGATCGCGACCCCGACGATATTGCCTGACGTGTTGAGCATCCACTGCGCCAGTACGGGAGTTCCGCCGCCGACGACAAGGGAACACAATTGGTACGCCGTCGACAGACCGGTATAACGGATGTTGGCGGGGAAGGCCCGAGCGAGAACGCCGGCGATGGCGCCGTAGAACATCGAGTGCGGGATCGTGGCCAGACACATCGCGACGACTGCGATGGTGAAGTTCCCGGTTCGGATCGCGAAGAACATGGCGGGCATGAGGACGAACTCCGGTATCACCATCAGGCACATGGCTTTTCGCATGTCGATCTTGGAGACCAGGACGGCACCGAAAGGTTGGACGATGAACTGCACGACGAGCGCGATCGCGATGGCGGCCAGGAAGGTTCCTCGATCGTATCCGAGTTCTTTTGTAGCCCAGGACAATGCGAAGGTGTTCTTGAAATAGGTGACCTGGGCGAGGGGAAGTGCGCCGGCGCCGAGGAGAACCAGTACCCAATGCTTGCGCAAGACTTCGGCGAGCGGAAGCTTGACGACCTTCTTGCGTGCGAGAACGGCCTTCATCTCGTCCGACTCTTCGAGTTTGAGGCGAATGATCATCCCGAGAATGACCAGCACCGCCGAGATGATGAACGGGATGCGCCATCCGTACAGGAGGAACGACGGCGTCGGCATCGAGGACAGAAGGAAGAACGCGATGGTGGCCAACAGATTTCCGGCGGGTGAGCCCTGTTGGGCGAACGCGGAGTAGAGGATGCTCTTGCCCTTCGGTGCATTTTCGCTGGCAATGAGCACTGCGCCGCCCCACTCGCCACCGACCGCGACTCCTTGGATGACGCGAAGGGTGACCAGACCGATCGGCGCCCAGATCCCGACCTGTGCGTAGGTGGGGAGGAGTCCGATGCCGACCGTGGCGACACCCATCATCATCAAGGTGATGACGAGAGTGTTCTTGCGTCCGATCCGGTCGCCGAGGTGTCCGAAGATGATCCCGCCGATCGGCCTGGCGAGGAAGCCTGCCCAGAGCGTGATGAAGGCGAGGAGAGTTCCGACTCCGTTCGGGAGAGTGTCGGAGAAGAAGATGTCGCCGAATACCAGGGCAGCGGCAGTGCCGTAGATGTAGAAGTCGTACCACTCGATAGTGGTTCCGATGAACGAAGCGATACCGGCTCTTCGCGCCTTGGCGTTGATCTCCTCGGAACTGCGAGTGGGTGAACTCATGCGTGGCGACCTTTCTCTGCAACATTCGCGGCGCCGAAACGTGGCGTGCCTGAATGAGATTCGCAGAGTGGTGTAGGTCACGTCCAATACCAACTTGGTCGCCTATTGATACCTCAGGAGTATCAATAGGCGACCATGATCAGCTCTTCCGGTATGGAAGGATCGGGGTGATTACTCGGACCAGTTGTACGTCCGCTCGACGGCCTTGTTCCACTCCGCGTACAGCCGTGACCTTTCGGACTCGTCCATCGCCGGTTCCCACGTCTTGCCGACGGCCCAGTTGTTGCGGATGTCTTCGGTATCGGCCCAATAACCGATGGCGAGGCCCGCTGCGTATGCAGCACCGAGAGCTGTCGTTTCGTTGACCACCGGACGGATGACGGGAACTCCGAGGATGTCCGACTGGAACTGCATCAGGGTTTCGTTGACCACCATGCCGCCGTCGACCTTCAGTGCGGACAGTTCGACTCCCGAATCCGCTCGCATGGCGTCGATGACCTCGCGGGTCTGGTATGCCGTCGCCTCGAGCGCTGCGCGGGCCAGGTGTCCCTTGTTGACGAAGCGCGTCAGGCCGACGATGACACCCCGGGCATCCGGTCGCCACCGAGGTGCGAACAGCCCGGAGAACGCGGGCACGAAGTAGGCGCCGCCGTTGTCATCGACACTTGCGGCGAGCGGCTCGATGTCCTTGGCGTTCTGAATGATTCCGAGATTGTCTCGAAGCCACTGGACCAAGGAACCCGTCACGGCGACGGAACCTTCGAGTGCGTACACGGCAGGGGCTTCGCCGAGTTTGTAGCAGACGGTCGTCAGTAGTCCGTGCTTGCTGTGCACCGGCTTCGTGCCCGTATTGAGAAGCATGAAATTGCCGGTGCCGTAGGTGTTCTTGGCTTCACCCTCGGAGAGGCAGGCCTGGCCGAATGTGGCTGCCTGCTGGTCACCGAGGATTCCGGCGACCGGCACACCGGCGAGATTGCCGCGTGGACGTCCTGTGCCGTAGACCTCTGAGGAACTACGGATTTCCGGGAGCATCGACATCGGGATTCCGAAGTCCGCACAGATCGATTCGTCCCACTGGAGGGTCTCGAGATCCATCAGCATCGTGCGTGACGCATTGGTGACATCTGTCACGTGGACGCCCTCGGTCAGGTTCCACACGATCCACGTGTCGACAGTGCCGAAGCACAATTCGCCGGCCTCCGCTTTTGCTTTCGCACCGTCGACGTTGTCGAGAATCCAGCGGATCTTCGGCCCAGCGAAGTAGGTCGAGAGTGGTAGTCCGGTCTTGTCTCGATACTTGTCCGGACCCTCGTCGCCGCCCAGTTCGACACACAGTTGATCCGTGCGCGTGTCCTGCCACACGATCGCGTTGTAGATCGGCTTACCCGTCGAACGTTCCCAAACGACGGTCGTCTCACGCTGATTCGTGATTCCGACGGCAGCGATGTCGGCCCGAGTGAGATCGACCTTCGCGAGAGCGCCGGCCACCACCTCCCGAGTGTTGATCCACAGCGCCACCGGATCGTGCTCGACCCAACCTGCTCGCGGGAAAATCTGCTCGTGTTCTTTCTGCGCAACGCTCACCACGGCGCCGTCGTGATCGAAGATCATGCAGCGGCTCGACGTCGTGCCTTGGTCGATGGCGGCGATGTATTGATTCACTGTGCTCCTAGGTTCGGGCGTGTTCGCAGTAATCCGTGCGCTGTCGCAGTATGTGGATCAAGCTACTAGCCTGTAAACGGATTCGTCGTCGACTTACAGGAGACCGGGTTGAGTAAGCAGCAAGGTGCGCAGTTTCTCGGCCCGCAGCAGCGCGAAGCTGCTTGGGAACAACTTCAGACCGAGCAATTCGACGTCGTCGTGGTGGGCGGCGGTGTTGTCGGTGTCGGAGCGGCCCTCGATGCGGCCACCCGCGGGCTCAAGGTTGCGTTGGTCGAGGCCCGTGACTACGCATCCGGCACGTCCAGTCGTTCGTCGAAGATGTTCCACGGCGGTCTCCGCTATCTCGAGCAACTCGAATTCGGCCTCGTTCGTGAGGCGTTGCGTGAGCGCGAACTCTCGCTGACCACGCTCGCTCCGCACCTGGTCAAGCCGCTGAAGTTTCTGTTCCCCTTGGCTCACCGAGTGTGGGAACGCCCGTACATGGCCGCGGGAATCTTCCTCTACGACCGGATGGGCGGCGCCAAATCGGTCCCCTCCCAGAAGCACTTGACGCGGGCGGGCGCACTGCGCATGTCGCCGAGCCTCAAGCGCAGTTCACTGACCGGTGGCATCCAGTACTACGACACCGTCGTCGACGACGCTCGGCACACCATGACCGTTGCACGGACCGCCGCCCACTACGGCGCGGTCGTCCGAACATCGACGCAGGTCGTGGGATTTCTGCGTGAAGCGGACCGGGTCTCGGGAGTTCGTGTTCGCGACTGCGAAGACGGCCGTACCGCGGAGGTCAAGGGTCACGTCGTCATCAATGCAACCGGTGTCTGGACGGACGAAATCCAGGCCCTCTCACGTCAGCGCGGACGGTTCCGGGTGCGAGCGTCGAAGGGCGTACACATCGTCGTCCCGCGCGATCGCATCGTCAGTGAAGCCGCCATCATCCTGCGTACCGAGAAATCGGTGCTGTTCGTCATTCCGTGGGGCAGTCACTGGATCATCGGCACCACGGACACCGACTGGAACTTGGATCTCGCTCACCCAGCGGCAACCAAAGCAGATATCGACTACATCCTCGGCCACGTGAACTCCGTTCTGGTCACGCCGCTGACGCACGCCGACATCGACGGTGTCTACGCTGGCCTGCGTCCGCTGCTTGCCGGTGAGAGCGACGAGACGTCGAAGCTCTCGCGCGAGCACGCCGTTGCCCGTGTGGCTCCAGGCCTGGTCGCCATCGCCGGTGGAAAGTACACGACGTATCGGGTCATGGCGGAAGACGCCGTCGATGTCGCAGCAGAAGACATTCCGGCGCGAGTGGCGTCGTCGATCACGGAGAAGGTGCCGCTCGTCGGCGCCGACGGATACTTCGCGTTGATCAATCAGACTGTGCAACTGGGCGAGCAGTACGGCTTGCATCCGTATCGCGTCAAGCACTTGCTCGACCGCTACGGTTCACTCATCACGGAGGTCCTCGAACTCGGCCGACAGACGCCGGAGTTGTTGCAGCCCATCACAGATGCCCCCGATTACCTTCAGGTCGAGGCTGTGTACGCCGCCGCGGCCGAGGGTGCATTGCACCTCGACGACATCCTGGCTCGCCGCATGCGCATCGCAATCGAGTACCCGCATCGTGGTGTCAACTGTGCGCAACAGGTTGCCGGATTGGTTGCCCCGATTCTCGGTTGGGATGCCGCCACCGTCGAGCGCGAGGTCGACACGTACCGAGCGCGCGTCGAAGCGGAGATCGAGTCGCAGACCCAGCCGGACGACGAGTCGGCCGACGCCTTGCGCGCCGCAGCGCCGGAGTCTCGGGCCGAGATCCTCGAACCCGTCGTCGTGGTGCCGGATCGGGTCTGAGTCGCCCGTCGTTTGTTCTCGGTCTGTCGCGGGTAGGCGGATGTCGAATCACCACCCGTGTCAGCACAGACCGGTCGAGCGTCGCCCAGGAGGATCCCAATGTTCGGTAGTCGGTCGAGATCTGCTGAGGAACACATAGCCACTGCTTATCTGGTCACTCACCTGTGCGGAGCGATGGTAGGGCTGCAACTCTCGCGGTCACTCTCGGACTCGTACGGCGCGTGGGCCGACGGTGAGCTGGACTCGTTGCCGGGTGAGCTCGAGTACGAGATCGAGCAGCTGCTGCAACTGATCGAGGACACCCAGGGCATATCTCTGCCGCGGTACTCCAAGATCGACGCGACGGTCAATCGGATCAGGCGCCTCGTCCATGTCGACGCCATCTGGCGCAACCGTCTCGTGAAGCTGGCAACTCTTGAGATCATGCGGACGGCTCTGTGCGGCAAGAGTGCGATGTGGGAGGTCCTGAGAGACATTCCGGCCGGGGAGACGGAGGAGCAGTACCGCGAGCTCAACGACCTGGTGTCCAAGCAGATCACCACCGTCACGGCTCTGCATCACCGCGCGGCTACGGAAGCTTTTCAGGGGACGGACGGGCGGGAATCGGCGAGCGGCGGCGACCCCATCCGCTCGAGTAAGTAAGGTTTGTACCGTTCGGTGAAGAATTCGATGAACGGTAGACCCCGAGGTGTATGGAGATGGCTGAGCGCGACCAAGCACTGACAGAACCCACGGCAGTGTTCGCGGCGTTGGCGGAGATCCTCTACTCCGCCGCAGACAGCGCCGAGGTGTACTCCGCGATCTGTTCGGCGGCTGTCGAGTTGATTCCCGGTTGCGATCACGCAAGCCTGATGCTGCGACGGGGAAACACCAACGTCACGGTAGCGGCAAGCGACGAGATCGCCGAGTATGCAGACGATCTCGAACGTGCGACTGGCGAGGGGCCGTGCATCGACGCCCTCGACACGGAGGCGCCGCAGCTCGAGTCAGATCTTCGCACTCCGAATCAGTGGCCCGAGTTCGCTCGGAAAGTAGTGGCAGAGACACCCATTCGTGGCTCGATGGGGTTCCGACTGATGGTCGATCGTCAGAAGTTCGGTGCCCTCAACCTCTTCTCCGACACTCCGGGAGCATTCACGGAAACTGTTGCCGACCACGCGATCATGTTGGCATCGTTTGCATCCGTGGCCGTCACCGCACTGAACCGAGGAGAGGATGCCGACTCGCTGCGGCGAGGCCTGGCGAGCAGTCGCGAAATCGGTCAGGCCGTCGGTCTGCTGATGGCATTGCATCGGGTGTCCGACGACGAGGCCTTCGACATTCTGGTGCGAACCTCGCAGAACATGAACGTCAAGATCGCCGAGTTGGCGCGCAAGGTCATCGTCCAGCATCGTTCGACTCTGGACTGAGCGCTTCGTTCGCCCCGGGAGAGCCGAGGAGTTGAGATCGCTTGCGATCCACCGTCTCTCGAAGAGCTGTCACCACCGCTGCGACTTCCGGGCGGCGCAAGGATTCAGAACGAGCCACCAACCAGTACGAAAGTCTGACTTCGATGTGAGCGGGCAGCACGCGAATCAGATCGTCGTGCTGCTCAGCCATGAAGCAGGGGAGCAGGCCGATGCCGGCACCCGCGCGCGTTGCCTCGATGTGGACGAACACGTTGGTGGACGTGACGGCCTCGCGCATGGAAACCGTGAGCTTGCGGGCCAGATCGAGTTCGTCGACCTGCAGCATCGAGTCGATGAAATACACGAGCGAGTGTTCGGCCAGATCTTCGGCACTTTCGGGAACTGCATTCTGACGTAGATACTCTCGGGAGGCGTACAAACCCAGCGCGTAGTCGGCCAGATGGACGGCCTCGGCGCGGTGAACTTGAGGTTTGCCGACAACAACCTCGATGTCGAGCCCCGAGCGTATCTGCGACGCCTTTCTGGTCGCGACGACTATCTCCACGCTCACGCGAGGATGGCGTCTGCGAACCGCTGCGCCGGCGGGGGCCGCGATGTATGCGCTGAAGCCGTCGGTGGCCGAGACCCGCACGACGCCGTCGAGTTGCTGCTGACCGGTGGAGTCGAGTGCCAGTTCGTTCACCGCGGCCTCGATGCGCTCGGCCGCGCTGAGGGCTTGTCTGCCCAGGTCGGTCAACTCCCAGCCGCCGGACGAGCGGACCAGTACACGGCCGCCGAGGCTCTTCTCGAGCGAGGCGATGCGGCGCGAAATGGTGGTGTGGTTGAGGCCCAGGTCGTCGGCGGCGGTGTTGAAGCGGCCGGTGCGACCGACCGCGAGAAGCACCAGTAGGTCGTCCGGGCTCAGTCCGAGTGTCATATCTGCATTTTTGCACCTGTATGGTGCGAGATTTGTCATTGTCGTGCTAAGAATCTGCACCGATACTCATCGAGTCACAAAAAATGTGCGAGCGGTCACATTCCTGATCGTGAAGAGCAGGCGAATCGCGAACTGAAGACGAGGGAGTCCACGATGAGCGTCGACAACATGCCGAAACCCGAGAGCCAAGCCCCACCATCGGGGCTGAAGAAGGTGGTCGGCGCCTCGATGGCGGGCACCGTGGTCGAGTGGTACGAGTTCTTTCTGTACGGCACGGCGGCCACGCTGGTCTTCAGCAAAGTCTTCTTTCCTGGCGGCGGCAACGAGCTGGATGCGATCATCGCGGCTTTCATCACCTACGCCGTCGGATTCGCCGCCCGGCCACTCGGCGGAATCGTCTTCGGATTTTTCGGAGACAAGTTCGGCCGGAAGCAGTTGTTGCAGTTCAGTTTGCTGCTGGTCGGTGCCGCGACCTTCCTGATGGGCTGCCTACCGACCTACGGTCAGATCGGCTACTGGGCGCCGGCACTGCTGGTCACGCTGCGCTTCATCCAAGGATTTGCTGTCGGCGGCGAATGGGGTGGGGCGGTACTCCTTGTCGCCGAACACAGCCCGAATCGATCTCGCGGGTTCTGGTCGTCCTGGCCTCAGGCCGGCGTGCCGATGGGCAACCTGGTGGCCACTGTCGTGCTGTTGATCCTGACGTCGACGCTCTCGGACGAATCCTTCATGAGTTGGGGCTGGCGCGTTGCCTTCTGGCTCTCCGCGGTGATCGTTCTGGTCGGGTACTACGTTCGGACCAAGGTCACCGACGCTCCCATTTTCATTGCGGCGCAGAAGGAAGCAGAACTGGTCAAGGCAACCTCGTACAGCGTTTTCGAGGTGGTCAAGCGTTACCCGCGCGGAGTGTTGACCGCGATGGGCCTGCGTTTCGCCGAAAACGTCATGTACTACCTTGTGGTGACATTCTCGATCACCTACCTCAAGGTCGTCGTTCATGCGGACACGGCGCACATCCTCTGGTGGATGCTGATGGCACATGCCGTGCACTTCGCAGTGATTCCGTTGGTAGGCAAACTGTCCGACACGATCGGTCGACGCCCGGTGTACATGATCGGCGCCGTCACCGCCGGAACATGGGGATTCTTCGCCTTTCCGATGATGAACAGCGGGCACAATGCAGTCATCTTGTCGGCAATCATCATCGGGCTTGTGTTCCACGCGTTCATGTACGCCGGCCAACCCGCGATCATGGCCGAGATGTTCCCGACCCGGATGCGCTATTCCGGTGTCTCCCTGGGATATCAGGTCACGTCGATCGTGGCAGGTTCACTGGCTCCGATCATCGCGACCGGACTGCTGAGCAAGTTCGACTCCTCGGTCCCCATCGCGATCTATCTCCTGCTGGCATCCCTGGTCACTATCGTCGCAGTCGTTTTCGCGCGGGAGACCAAGGGAATCTCGCTCGAGTCCGTCGATGCCGCCGACGCACGAGTGCTCGCCGACGAGCGGGCCGGTGTTTCCGCATGACGCTCTCCGGCAAAACGGCACTGGTCACCGGTGGTGCCAGCGGTATCGGCGAGGCGTGTGCTCGACTCCTTGCCGCCCGCGGCGCCCACGTCACCGTCGCTGATCTCGACGACGTCGCCGCGAAGGCGCTGGCCGACGAGATCGACGGCACTGCGTGGGCCGTCGATCTCCTCGACACCGACCAACTCGTGGATCTGGCACTCGAGACGGACGTACTTGTCAACAACGCCGGCATTCAACGGGTCAGTCCCATCGAGGATTTCGACGTCGAGGACTTCCGGAAGATTCAACGCCTCATGGTCGAAGCGCCGTTCCTCCTGGTCAGAGCGGCCCTGCCGTACATGTACCGCAAAGGATTCGGGCGCATCGTCAACATTTCCTCGGTCCACGGGCTCCGCGCTTCGGCATTCAAGAGTGCGTACGTCACGGCAAAGCACGGACTCGAAGGGCTGTCGAAAGTTGTTGCGCTCGAAGGTGCCCCACACGGTGTCACCAGTAACTGTGTCAATCCGGGCTACGTCCTGACACCACTCGTGCGATCCCAGATCTCCGACCAGGCAAAGGTTCACGGAATCAGTGAATCCGAGGTTGTCGAGAAGGTGATGCTCACCGAGAGCGCGATCAAACGGATGGTCGAGCCCGCAGAAGTGGCATCGCTGGTGGGGTGGCTGGCATCGCCCGAGGCGTCGATGGTGACGGGGGCTTCGTACACCATCGACGGCGGGTGGAGCGCCAGCTAGATCACTGGGGCTGCTGTGTTGTTCAAGCTGCCGGGTTCAGGCTTCGGGAATCTCGATTCCGAACTTCTCGCGGGTGATGACCTCGGGTTCGGGACCGCCGCGAACTCCGGTGTCGAGTGCGTCGATTGCGGAGAGTTCTTCGGCGGTGAGTTCGAAGTCGAACACGTCGAAGTTCTCCGCGATCCGCGAGGGAGTCACCGACTTGGGGATCACCTGGCGGCCCTGCTGGAGGTGCCAGCGCAGCATCACCTGTGCAGGCGACTTGCCGTGAGCGGTCGCGATGGCGCCGATGGTGGCGTCCTCGAGGGTCGAGCCGTGGGAGCCGTCGCGGTAGAACGTGATTCCGCCGATCGGTGACCAGGCCTGAGACAGAATCCCGTGATCGGCGTCGGCCTCGAGCAAAGTCGACTGCCTGAAGTACGGATGAACCTCGATCTGGTTGACCGCCGGCACCACGGACGTTGCGTCCAGGAGTCGGGTGAGGTGATCCGGCATGAAGTTACTGACTCCGATGGCGCGGACCTTGCCGTCGGCCAGAAGCGTTTCCAATGCCCTGTACGCGTCGATCGTGCGCTCGAACTCGCTCGGCAACGCCTGATGGAGGATCAGGAGGTCGAGTTGTTCGACACCGAGTTTGCCTGCGCTCTTGTCGAAGGCATGCAGAGTCTCGTCGTATCCGTAGTCGGTGATCCAGACCTTCGACTCGACGAAGATGTCCGCGCGATCGAGTCCGGATCGCCGGATCGCCTCACCGACGCCCTTCTCGTTGCCGTAGGCCGCGGCAGTGTCGATATGGCGATAACCCGTCGACAGCGCGGACTCGACGGCGGCGAGTGTTTCGTCCGGCGGCGTCTGGTACACGCCGAAGCCAAGCGCGGGGATGTCGACGCCGTTGTTCAGTTTCAGACTCGGGATTCTCATGTCGTCCACGGTAGCGGCGGCCGGGGGTTCGGCGGGAGTGACTGCTCAGCCGGGTAACGGCAGTACCTCCCTCGACCGGCAGTACTTCAGCTCGGTTGGCAGGTGCCGCCGATGGGTAAAGCCTGCGCTCGTTCGCCTACCCAGCGGCCGATGTCGCTGAGCATCGCAGTACCGTCGGCGAAAGTGCCCGAGTCCGGCTTGGCTGCGATGGCGACAGCGAGTTGTCCGGTGCCGCTGCTGATGATCCCGAATTGGCGGACCAGATAGCCGCCGTCGTCGTCCGGCCCCCACCCACCTTTGAATCGAGCGGCTGGGATCACTCCCAGGCCCCACTGTTGGTCGGGGCTGATGCTGCCCATGAGCCCGAAGACTTCGGTGGCGTCGCTCCGGCATGGCAGGGTGGCGGCGAATTGCGCTTGGACGGCAAGTGGCCATTGTGTTTGACCGAACGAGCTGAATTCTGGTCGTAGCGTGCGTGATTCCACGGTGGTGGACATATCGCCGGAGGCCACGAGGACTGACTCGACCTTCGCTGCGGCAGTGGTCGGATCGCCGAGGCCTCGCCACAGTTCTTCGGCTGATTCGTTGTCGGAGGTGGTGATCGCCTGCTTGACCGTTGTGAGTTCTGTGTTGTCGGTTTCGTGGAGGGCTGCGATGGACAGTGGGACTTTGATGGTGGACCAGGCGACTCCGTTCTGCCACTCGCCGGCAACGAGTGACTGACCTCCGCCGACGGGCACGAGTGCGATACCCACGGCGCCGCCGAGGGTGTTGCCCAGGGCCTCGAATCCGGCGAGCGGGCCGACACCGTTGCCCGGGGCGGCAGGAGTCTCTGTCGGCTCCGGTGGAACGACGACGATCTCGGTGATCGTCTCGACCTTCTCCGACGACTCGTCTCGCGTCGGAATCGTGCAGCCCGCGAGGGCTGCTGCAGAAGCAGTGGCGAGTGCAACCGCCAGGAGTCGTCGGCGCGTCCCGCTACGAGCCTCGACGCACTGCTCAATAGACATAGACCACCGCGTTGTTTCCGCCGGTACACGTGACGACTTTGTTGCCGGCGCAGTTCATCGAGTACCGAGTTCCCGTGACCGGACTGACCGCGCTGATGGAGACCGGGCCGCCGCGTCGACCCTGGCTCACGTACTGGTAGCGCACTTCTTCGGCGAACTCACAAGACGTCACGCTGGTGCCGACGGCGGACGTCGTGAATTCGTTGTTCGAGAACACCGATCCACAACGCGCTGCGCTGGCAGGGACCGACTCGTTGGGCGCGGGTGTGACGACGCCGTTCTGCGGCGCGGCCGCAGGTGAGGTGATCACCACGGTTTCCGTGCGTGCGGTGTTCTCGTCGGAATTGTCGTTCAAGACGAGAGGGAGAACCCATACGTAGACCACGACGGCGACGAGTGCGACTGTGACAACTCCCAGTAGGACCCACAGCCATGCATACGATTTCGGCGGGCGGGGAGGCATCGGCGAATATCCAGTGCCTTGACCGTATGGGGGCCGGGGCGGGGTGTAAGCAGGCTGATGTCCCGAGTACGGAGCCTGACCGGGTGTGATGCCCGGCGGCGGAGGAGGGGGCGGAGGGAGAGGTGTCGTGTGGTTGGGGTCGTTGTTCCAGGGATACGGCGACTGTGGTGTTGTCATTGCGGGCTGCTCCTCTGCCTACTTGATAGAAGTGGGCCGAGTTAGTCGTCGATCACCGCACATCGAAATTGCCGATTGTTAGGTTTCTGCGAATTGCCCGTCTTAGTTATATACGACCGGTCTGACTTCTTTTGCACTTGTGGCTCGTCAATGAGTGAGCACTATCTTCAACCCGACTATGAGGGTGGCGACGGCGGCGAGGCCGAACGCTGCCAGATGGGTGTTCGTACTGACTTTCTCGCCGTGCAGTCGGCTGATCACGTAACTGGTGGAACCGATCCGCAGGATCAAGACGATTTCCGCGATCAACTGCGCCGTCCGTGGTTCCAGGAAGTTGAACCACGCCGTCGCGAGAATGACGACAGGAACAACCGCAGAGGTGAGGATCGGGACGGAATCGCGAAGAGAGTCGATTCTCTCCGCGGTCGTCAGTCGGCGATCGTTGCGAATGCTCTCGCCGACTCCCTCGGCAAATGTGTGGGCGATGTATGTCGACAATGCCGTGCCGACCACAATCGCGGCGCCGAGCGATTCCTGAGATTTCGTCACCGGTATGAGTGCGGCGAGGACAAGAATGTTGCCGTAGATGTAGGCGGTGGTCCTCGCCGCCACACGTTCTTGTCCCAGCGGCGCACCGTGAGACGTGATCGGACGGTTCAGCAGGGTTCGCAGGTCCCACTCCATGTTCAGAGCATGGCAGATCAGACCCTGGGGCTGTAGTGCATCGGGTTATCTCGCTGCTCGAGCGGGGGCAGGTTGCGCGCCGGTGTGTGGACCAGTGGTGCATCGGCGGGGATTCGGCCGTCAGCTCGATCCCATCCCGCGCGAGCACGTGGCTGATACCGGTATCGCCACGGCACCAGACGGAAGACGGCGTTGACGGTGCGGCCGACAGCGTTGTGAATTTTCTGATCGCGACTGGTCCACGAGTAGCCGAGTAGGTCTCGAACCGGTTGGTCGTACATTCCGACCGTCAGCCACACGAATCCGCGGGCGAGGGGGATTCGGGCGAGCCGCCACAAGGGATCGGGTAGCCACGTCATGTACGGGGGCTTGCCGAGTCCCGACAGGTCGAGGACGTCGCGGGTCGCCTTGTTGTCTTCGAGTACGTTGCGGCACATGTGGTCCCAGTACTCCTGAAATGCTTCCCAGGTCTCGGGAACAGGGCGCATGCTCATCCCGTACAGGCGGTACCACTGAATGTGCTCGGTGAAGAGCTGACGTTTCTGGGCCTCGGTCAAGCCACCGGAGAAGTTCTCGGCAGTGACGATTGTGCCCATGAAGAACGTTGCGTGCGCCCAGTAGAAAGTATCGGGATCGAGTGCGTGATACCGACGCCCCAACTTGTCGACGCCCTTGATTCGTGTGTGATAGCCGCGGACTTCTTCGGCTGTCTGCTGCGCGCGATCGCCGTCGAAGACCACGCCTGCAATGGGATACAGCGAGCGGTACAGTCGTTCCCACCGCTCGTCGAAGAATTGTGAATGCTCCTCGACTCCGGCGCCGAGGCCGGGGTGCATGTTCTGCATCGAACCGGCCCAGACGCCTTGCAGCATCCCGCGCCAGTCGCCGAAATACCTCCACGTCAGGGAATCCGGACCGAGGGGAACCGGGGTGCTGCTGTCGTCAAGTTGACTACGCATGTTGTCAGATTAGGATCGACAACAGCGGTAGTCAAGGATCGAATGCCGGGTGCATTGAAGATCAAGTGTCGGCGAAGTGGGGAAGTTGTGAGCATCGAAGAACGCAGGGCCACTCGAAAGGCGACGTTGTTCGACGTCGGAGTGACACTGCTCGGTGCGGTCGACGGTCCGGCCGTCAACGTGCGTGCGGTCTGCAAGGCCGCCGGTTTGACCGAGCGGTACTTCTACGAAAGCTTCACCGATCGCGATCAGTACGTTGTCGCGGTCCACACGTTTGTCGCCGAGCGTGCGCAGTCGGCGCTTGCGTCGGCAGTGGAGTCGGAGACGACATCCGAGGCCGTCGCCACCGCTGCGGTCGACGCTTTCGTCAAGCTCATGGTCGACGATCCGGCGATGGGGAGAGTGCTCCTGATCGCCCCGCTCTCGGAACCCGTTCTGAGCGGCCGCGGTATCGAATCGATGCCGGCGTTCGTCGACCTGGTGTACGACCAGTTGTCCGAGATCGCTGATCCCGTGGACAAGCAACTGGTGGCAGTCGGACTGGTCGGGGCGTTGTTCACACTGTTCATCGGTTATCTGGACGGCACGATCGTCGTGGACCGTGATCGATTTGTCCGCCACTGCGTCAGGCTGCTGATCAACGCTAACCAGGCGTGAAGGGCTGGCAGGCCGGGCAGAAGAAGATATTTCGCTCGGTGAGCTGATCCGGTCCGAGGGTGTCTTCTCTGATGCGAGTTCCGCAACGGCGGCATGGTTTTCCGCGTCTGCCGTACACCCATGTCTGCCTACCGGGGCGGGTGTCGCCGGTGGTGACCCGGATGCGACGCGACTTGTTGACGTTGATGGTGCGAAAAGACAGATCCACTATCGCGTCGAGATTCCCCGCGAGATGTGTCGGCGTTTTCGGGTGAATACCTCGTAGGAAGCAGATCTCGTTTCGGTACACGTTGCCCAGTCCGGCCATCACCCGCTGATCCAGGAGCGCGATTCCGATCGGTACGGAGTCGGCAGCCCGAAGATTTCGGGCGGCCACGGAACTGTCCCAATCGGTCCCGAGCAGATCCGGTCCGAGATGTCCGACGGCCTCCTGTTCCTGCCCGAGTTCGAGGATCTCGGTGATTCCCAGTGAAAAGCCAACTGCTACAGAGTCTTCGGTGGCCAAGATGATGCGCGCTTGATGAGCGGGTCGGCGCCAGCGCTCGCCGGGGCGATAAATCTGCCACTGACCTTCCATCTTCAGATGCGTGTGAATGGACGCTTCGCCCACTCGGATCAGGAGATGTTTTCCGCGGCTGGCGACGGAATCCACGCGGTGGCCCGAGAGATCAACCGTGGCGTAACGAGGAACGCGGACGTCGCAGGTGGTGAGTACCTTCTCGGCCAGGGCAGCGCGCAGTTCATTGGCGGCCCGCCACACGGTATCGCCCTCAGGCATGGTCGCCGCACCCACACTTCAGGATCTCAACTTCCACGATCTCAATCATCATGACCCCAATCCTCATGACCGCAACCGGAATCCGCGAGGGGTGGCCGCGAAGCCGGCTTCGACCAGGACCGGAGCAAAATCGTTGCCGTGGATGGTCTCTCCGTCGACCTTCTCCACTACCAACTTGTCGATGGCGCGAGAAGTCACCTTCTGAGCAAGTGACAGTGCTGCCAGGCGCAACGTTCCGCCGTCGTCGGTGAATGTCAGGATCGTGCGACCGCCGCGCTCGACGAACAGAACCAACTCACCCTCCACCAGAACTACCAGTGCGCCGGCTTTTCGTCCGGGTCGGTGTCCTGGTGACTCTTCGCCCCCCGACGCCGGCCACGGCAGCGCCGCGCCGTACGGGTTTGCCGGGTCGCACGCCGCGAGAGTGACTGCAGCCGAGGAGGTGTGGCGCCCCTCGATGGAATCACCGAACGTCCGCAAGCGGTCCACCACGGGAGGCGTGGAGAATTGAGCGCCGCCCAGGGTGTCCACGAAGTATCCGCGTCGAGCGCGCCCGTTGTCCTCGAACGTGCTCAGTACCTTGTAGATCAACGCGAAACCGCCCGGCACGTTCTCGCTCATCACCGAACCGCGGGTGACGACGCCGTATCGTTCGAGCAGCAGATCAGCCGTGGCGTGCGCCCGGATAGTGGGGTCAGGTTCGATACCTGGCAGCTGGAACCACCGACCGGAGGCAGTTGCCGGTCCCGTGCGCGCGGGCGTGGAAGCGCGGGCCATTCCGCGGTACGGACGGGCCCGCGGAACACGGCGAGGTGATCGGTGACTGGTTGTTGTTCTGGTGGTGTCGGAGAGAAGTGCGCGCAGCGGTGCAACGGTGTCGTTACCGATGTGTCCGAGCCACACCAACTCCCACAGTGCCGTCGTCACCGCACTGTCGACCGTGTCCGCAGCCGACTCCGTAGTTCGCAACGCGTCGACCAACTGGCGGAAGAAGTAGGCACCGCCGCCGGACAGCAGGTCGAGGATGCGCTTCTGCAATTCCGAGACGTCGGTGTCGGCGGGCGAATTGAGCGTGATCGGTGCCAGGTCGGCGGGGTGCAGCACTACCCACCCGTCTTTGCCCGAGATAGCTCCCGATCCGGACCACAGGACTTCACCCGTCGACGTGAGTTCGTCCAACATCGCGGGAGAGTAGTCGGCAACTCGGCTCGGCAGGATCAACGATTCGAGAGCGGACGCCGGAATCGGAACGCCGGCAAGTTGATCGACCACCGTTGCAACACCGTCGATTCCTCGCAGCGTGCCGCCTACGTGCTGCCAACTGGGAAGGAATCGCCCGAGCGTCGCGGTGCTGACCGGCTCGACCTCCTGCCGTGCCGCGGCGAGCGAGCGTCGCCGCAAGCGACGCAGGACCTCGGCGTCGCACCATTCGCTCCCGGTTGCAGACGGGCGGAATTCACCTTCCAGGACCCGCTTTTCGAGCGCGAGCCGACCGAGAACGTCACGCGCGACTGATACTCCGAGACCGAAGCGTGCAGCCGCGTCGGCGAGAGTGAAGGGACCGTGGGTGCGGGCGTACCGGCTCAGGAGGTCGTCGAGTGGTTGATCGACCGGCTCGATGAACGCGGCCGGAACGCCGATGGGTAGGGGAACGCCGAGTCCATCGCGAAGCCGCGCTGCATCTTCGACGACGGTCCACCAGCTCTCGCCCGCATACGAGACGTGGAGGGCGCGTTTGTCCGTAACCAACTTCTCGAGCCATGAGACCGGGTCCTCGAGACAGCGTTCGGTGACTTCTTCGGTGGTCAGCGGGCCGAGCATGCGGAGGAGATCGGCAACACCCTCGAGGTCCTTGGCCTTTCGGTCAGGGACGAGCCGTTGCAGTTCACGTTCGGCCTGCTCGATCACTCCGGCGTCGAGGAGCTCGCGCAGCTCGACGCGGCCGAGGAGTTCGGCCAACAGCGTGGAGTCCAAGGACAAAGCGGCGGCGCGTCGCTCGGCGAGGGGGCTGTCGCCCTCGTACATGAACGCACCCACGTAGTTGAACAGGAGCGCACTGGCGAACGGAGACGGAGAGGCCGTCTCCACCTCGACGATTCGAATCTGCCTTTTCTCGATCTTGCCGAACAATTCCTTCAGTGCAGGCAGGTCGTAAACGTCCTGCAAGCACTCGCGTACGGTCTCGAGCAGGATCGGGAAGGTCGGGAACTTGCGGGCGACGTCCAGCAGTTGCGCCGACCGCTGACGCTGCTGCCACAGCGGTGCACGTTTTCCGGGATTGCGGCGGGGGAGAAGCAGTGCGCGGGCGGCACATTCGCGGAATCGGGAAGCGAAGAGCGCGGAGCCGCCCACCTCCTGGGTGACCAGATCTTCGATGTCCTCGACGTCGAAGGTGAACAGTTCGGCGCCGGGAGGTTCGTTCTCGGTGTCGGGGAGTCGGATGATGATGCCGTCGTCGGAGGCCGTCGGGCTGGAATCGACGCCGTATCGTTCCTGCAGGCGCGCCCCGATGGCGAGGGCCCACGGTGCGTGAACCCGTTGGCCGTACGGGGAATGCAGCACCAGACGCCAATCACCGAGTTCGTCGCGGAAGCGTTCGACCACCAGGGTTCGATCCGACGGCACCTGCCCGGTGGCATTCTTCTGCTCACCGACGAGTTGGATCAGGTTGGTAGTCGCGTTGTGATCGAGCCCGCCCACGCGGCAACGCTCGACGACGTCGGCTTCGTTGCCGAGAGCCGTTTCGCGGACGAACTGCCCCAACGCCTGTCCGAGTTCGGCGGGGCGACCGAGTCCGTCGCCGTGCCAGAAGGGCAAACGACCCGGCATGCCGTAGGCGGGGCTGACCAGAACCCGATCGAAGGTGATCTCCTCGATCCGCCAACTGGTGGCGCCGAGCGCGAAGACGTCGCCGACCCGGGATTCGTAGACCATTTCCTCGTCGAGTTCGCCGACGCGGGACGCTTTCTCGCCAACCATGTAGACGGTGAAGAGGCCGCGGTCGGGGATTGCGCCGCCGGAAGTGACGGCCAAACGCTGCGAACCCGGGCGGCCCGTGAGCGTGTTGGACTCACGATCCCAGACAAGGCGAGGACGTAATTCGGCGAACTCGTCCGAGGGGTACCGCCCCGCCAGCAAGTCCAGAGTCGATTCGTACGCCGAACGGGGAAGCGTTGCAAAGGAACCGCTTCGGCGCACGGTCTCGAACCAGTCGTCGACGTCGATCGGTTCGAGAGCGGTGGCCGCAACAGTTTGCTGAGCGAGGATGTCGAGGGGATTGGCCGGAACGGCCATCGCTTCGATCTTGCCTTCGACCATGCGCTCGACCGTCACCGCGCAATGAATCAGGTCGGTGCGATGCTTGGGGAAGACGACGCCTCGCGATATCTCACCGACCTGGTGGCCGGCGCGGCCGACACGTTGCAGGCCGCTGGCAACCGAAGGCGGTGCCTCCACCTGGATGACCAAGTCGACGGCGCCCATGTCGATTCCGAGTTCGAGACTGCTGGTGGCGACGACGCATCGCAATCGACCCGATTTGAGGTCGTCTTCGATGAGGGCTCGCTGGTCTTTGCTGACCGATCCGTGGTGGGCGCGAGCAAGGAGGGGTTCTGCGCCGTAGTTGACCTCGGTGGGAGCCCCGATCTGCGCGGGCGGGCGAGATGTTTTCTCGACGGCCAGACCGATGCGTTCTGCATGAATCTCGTTGAGCCTGGCTGTCAATCGTTCGGCGAGGCGGCGAGAGTTGGCGAACACGATGGACGATCGGTGGTCGAGAACGAGGTCGACGATCTGTTCCTCGACGTGGGGCCAGATCGAACCGGCTTGCGGGGTGGGAGATTCGGAACCGTCGTCCGGCGTCGCGATCCCCAGTTCGGTCATGTCCTCGACGGGAACACGGACCGTGAGGTCGAAGGTCTTGGCGGCAGGCGGAGCCACGATTCGGATCGGTGCCGAACCGGCGAGGAACCGCCCGATCTCCTCGTGCGGACGGACAGTGGCCGACAATCCGATGCGTTGCGCCGGACGCTCGAGCAAGCCGTCCAGGCGTTCCAGTGAGAGCGCGAGGTGAGAGCCGCGCTTGGTGCCCGCCACCGCGTGAACCTCGTCGACGATCACGGTGTCGACACCGACCAGTGTTTCCCGGGCAGCGGAGGTGAGCATCAGGAACAACGACTCAGGCGTGGTGATCAGGATGTCCGGGGGTCGTTTGATCAACGAGCGCCGATCGGCCTGGGACGTATCACCGGAACGGACACCGACGGTGATCTCGGGCGGAGTGAGGCCTAGACGCTTCGCCGTCTGCGTGATGCCGACCAGCGGCGCGCGAAGGTTCCGCTCGACGTCCACACCCAGCGCTTTGAGCGGCGAAATGTAGAGGACTTTGGTGGCGCGTTCGCCTTCGTCCTTGGCGGCGAGTTGATCGAGGGCCCACAGGAACGCCGACAATGTCTTGCCGGAGCCGGTGGGCGCGACGACAAGTGTGTGAGAGCCACTCGCGATGGATTCCCAGGCGCCGAGCTGCGCAGCAGTCGGAGCGCTGAAAGCGCCGCCGAACCACTCGCGTGTGGCGGGCGAGAACCTACCGAGGACGTTGGTCACGACCACCATATTGCCCCTTCCCACCGACAGCGTGTTCGTGCCTGCAGCCGAAGCGCAGAGCATACTATTTGCCCTGTTATAGCGATTCTCTTGTTATCGAGAAGGCGAGTGCCTGATGGAAGCAGTCAAGATTGTCCTCGAGCTGGCGGTAGTGCTCGGGGCGATTGTCATGGGTACCAGATCGAGCGGTGTCGCTCTCGGTCTGTGGGGCGGCGCAGGTGTTGCCGTCCTCGTGTTCGTCTTCGGAGAGGACGTCGGCAGTCCGCCGGTCGACGCTCTCCTCATCGTCCTGTCCGTCGTCCTCGCGTCGTCGATGATGCAGGCGGCCGGTGGTATCGACTGGATGGTCACCATCGCGGCCAAGTTGATCGAATCTCGCCCGAAACAGATCACGCTGATCGCGCCGTTGGTGTCATTCCTGTTCTCGGTCGGTGCCGGCACGTCCAACATCCTCTACCCACTGCTCCCCGTCATCTACGACGTCTCGTACAAGAACGGTGTGCGGCCGTCACGACCGCTGTCGCTGTCAGTTGTCTCGACCGGTGTGGCGCTGGCGTGTAGTCCGGTGTCCGCGGCAATGGCGGCAATGGTCACGCTGACCGACGTGCCGCCTTACGATTTCGAACTCATCGACATCATCAAGATCACCTTCCCGGCTGCTGTTGTCGGCATCATCCTTTCCTCCATCGCGGTCAACCGACTCGGCAAAGATCTCGACGACGACCCGGAGATACAGGCGAAGATGAAGTCGGGCGAATTGGCCGGACCTGGTGCAGCCTCCAAGACCGAACTCGTCTCGACGAAGACCGGACGAAACGCGGCACTGATCTTCCTCGCCGGCGTCCTGGCTATCGTGATCTTCGGCCTGTTCAAGGGGATTCGTCCCGAAGCTGCCGACGGTACTCCGATGGGGATGACACCGATCATCGAAATGCTGATGTTCGTCGTGGGTACGTTGATCCTGCTGGTGTGCCGCCCGAATGTCGCCGACGTGCCGTCGTCGACGGTGTTCCGTGCCGGTATGGTCTCGGCCATCGCGCTGTTCGGTCTGGCATGGCTGACGGACACGTTCATCAGCGCCCATTCCGAGCTGATCACGAGCACCGTCGGCGACTGGGTCAACGCCGCGCCGTGGATCTTCGCGCTCGGTGTCTTCCTGGTCTGTGTACTGACGACCAGTCAGTCGACCGCTACGAGGACCATCGTGCCGATCGGTCTCGCTGCCGGGATTGCACCCGGTCTGGTGAGCGGAATGTGGGCCGGAGCGTTTGCCGGCGTCTATCTGTTGCCGACAAACGGTTCGCAGATCGCGGCTGCGAACTTCGACCTCTCGGGCAGCACGAAGCTCGGTTCCAAGCTCGTCGACCACTCGTTCTTCCTGCCGACCATCATCTTGGCCGTCACGACGATTGCGGCCGGCGCGTTGTTCGGAGTGGTGCTCGGTTGAGTATTGCGGCTGAGTCAGCCCTGAGTGACAGCGCTGAGTCAGCTGTTGCGGTAGTGGTCCCAGCTCGCCTTGCACGCGTGAGCGAGCTGGTCCACCCGTTCGGCGTCGGGTGTAGGCCAGTCGACGCCGGGTTCCATGATGTAGGCGGCCAGTTCGTCTCCCAGTAGGAATTCTCGTTTGAATTCGGCCTGAACCGCGCTCAACGTGATCCCGGCTTCGGCGGCGCGGGCGCTCAATTCGGCGAATCTCGCTCCGGCTCGGATGATTTCGAAACTGCCGAGGTACGGCTGATTGAGAGCGACCGCATCCGGATCGTCGACCTGAAATCCCTTGCGATGTGAGACCGCAAGTGTGCGAATGAGCTCCGGATCCATCGTCACGGGATTGTCGCCGCGTCGATTACCGTCGTGATCGCCACGATTGGAGAGTGCGACGACGTCGGGGAGTCGATCTGCTTCCGGCCGTTCGACATTGACGGCGCCGTCCCGCCGGGTGGTGTGGTTCATCGTGTCGTGGAACGACAACGTCGTGAACGATCGACCGAGTTCGAAGCTCTTCTCCACCATGGCTTCGATCAGTGTGTCGCGAGTTCTTTCGTAGACACCCAAACCGTGTTCGGCTGTCTCGGTGAAGGTCTCGGCGAGGTTCTTCCAGCCCGCGTCGTCGGTCGGCTCGAGCAGCAGGGGGTAGAACGAGAAGGTGACAGGGCGAACTGCGTCGACGCCGGTGAGGTCTGCTTTGTTGCCTGCACCGGCCTTGTGGACGCGGGCGAATGCTTCGCGCAGTGACGCTTCCAGGTTTTCGGGCTTCGCACGGTTGGGATCGCGAATCATGCGAGGGTGCGGATTCTCCACGTATACGATGCGCGAATCGATTTCGGCCCAACGGCGCACGATGGGACTGGTGGACATGTCGGTGAAGTCGAATTGCAGCCGCTGTGTGAACTCGGGTGCGAGAAAACGTGAGAGTTCTGCTGGAATCGCGGAACCCGAGTGTGGGCAACTGACAAGAAGGTCGGCTTCGGCGATGGCGTCGTCGAGACTGCGGGAGTCGCGATCGGCATAGAACGTCAGGTCCTCCGGCGTGAACACGGTTCCGGCCGGGATGAGTACTGGTTCTCCACTGGTCATGAGCCCCAGCGTAATCGAGTATAACCGTGCGTACTCAGTATCCGCTGAGTCGTTCCACGAGAGCTGTTTTGATCTCCGGGCGACCAGCCGCGACAAGAGTGAAGGTGGCTTCACGCATGAGCCGCTCGGGGGTGTTGCTGCCGACCAGAGCGCGGCTTCCGGTCGCAGTCACGAGTGCGGCCGACGCGCGTATCGCAAGTTCCGACGCTCGGGCGCGGGCGGCCGACATGTCGCCGCCGTCGCGCAGTGCTGCATCGAGATCGGCGCGCGCCCGGGTGGCTTGTTCCTCGAACGCGTCGGTGTCGACTCCCAGATCCGCAAGTTCGGTGACAGCGCGGCGGGTGATGCCCATGGCCATCGCGCCGTTGAGCCACAAGCCGGGGAGCTGGGTGCTCTGGAATTGTTCGTCGCTGACGACAGCACAGACGTCGGTATCGGGAATTTCGAAAGCGTCGAACACGATTCGGACGGTGTTGCTTCCGCGCGCCGCGATCAGTGGAAGTTCCTCGATCGTCAGACCCGGGGCCTCGCCCACCGGTACGACGGAATGAACGATGGAATTGTCGAACTCGTCGCGCGCCGACACCAAGAGAACATCGACGATGCCCCAACCGGTGACGAAGGGTGCGATCCCGTCGAGGACGTAGCCGTCGTTCACCCGCTTCGCCCACAGGAGCGGTGGGCGGGGGATGGCGCCGGCATAGGCAACCCCACCGCGAATCGTGCCGGAAACCAGACCGTCCCAGTATTGTTCGCGCAGAGGTGCATTGGGACTCGCCGCCAGGGCTCCGACGACGCCGTGATGCTGCATCCAGGTGAACGTCGTCGCGAGGCAACCGCCGCACAAGGTTTCGAGGACCTCGACCAGTTCTTCGCTGCTGGGGCCACCCTCACCGAGGGCAGCGATGCCGTAGAAGCCGTCGGCGGCGAGCGCGTCGAAATGGCTGCTGGGGATTTCTCCGTCGGCGTCGACGCTGTCGGCGACGGGAAACAGAACGGTATCGGCGATTTCGCGCGCAAGTTCCGGCCACATGGTCACGCTGTCAGGGTAAGCCGTGAGCGGGGGGTTGTGGTGTGGAACTACAGCCGCGCATCTAGAACGAGGGCGGCGAACTCACGATGAGGAACCTCGCGACCGCATCGGTGCGATTGAACCACCGGTGCGGGATGGTCGAGGTGTAGAGGAGGGTGTCGCCTACATGAAGAACGTGATGCTCGTCCAGTCCCACCTCGACCTCGACAGATCCTTCGAGAACATGAATGAACTCTTCGCCGGCGTGCTCGGTGTGCTCACCTGCCTCGGAATGAGGTGCTGCCGTGATCTCGTTGGGTTCCATGGTCCGTGAGCCGGTGGAGCAGAATCGAATCACCGAATCGTGTGCCAGTTCGAAGGTTCGCCCCTCGCCGGCGCGGACGAGGCTGGACGGAGTTCGCTCACCTTGTGCCAAGAGTGCGTGCGCCGTGGTGCCGAGCGATTGCGCGAGGCGATGAAGGTTCATGACACTGGGTACTGCGTGGCCGTTTTCGGTCTGGCTCAGGAAGGGCTGGGACAAGCCCGACTTCACGGCAACCTCGCGCAACGTCAGTCCGGCTTCTTTTCGCGCCGTCCGCACGGCAGCCCCGATTGCGGTCGCTATCGCCTTCTGGTCGTCGTCCATGTGCCGAAGATAGCAGTGCTCTGGTGAAAGTTTTGATTACACAGACGAAACAAATTCGACCACGGTAAGAAATTATCGACGTGCTGAATAGTCCCGTACACGAAACACTTCCAGCTTCGGACGGAGATCGGCGCATGGCCATCCATCCTGTCGACCAGCGGCTCCCATTTGCCCGCCAGTCTGCTTTTGCTCTTCAGCACGTCCTCATCATGTACACCGGCTGCATCACGGTTCCGCTGGTTTTCGGTGCCGCCGTAGGGCTGGACCGCAGCACAGTCGCGATGCTGATCAGCGCGGACTTGCTCGTTGCAGGCATCATCACGATCATTCAGAGCCTGGGCGTCGGGAAGGTCGCCGGTGTCCGGCTGCCGATCGTCTGCGGGGCGACCTTCGCCGGGCTGACGCCGATGATTCTGATCGCCAAGGAGTACGGCCTGCAGGCGGTGTACGGGTCCATGCTGGTCGGTGGCGTAGTCGGCATTGCCTTGGCCGTGCCGTTCGCCAAGATCGTCCGATACTTCCCACCCCTGGTTACCGGCGTCGTCCTCACAGTCATCGGCATCTCGTTGATCGGTGTCGCAGGAGGACTGATCGTCGGAAACGACCCCACCTCCCCGTCGTTCGCCGACCCGAAGAATCTGGCGCTGGCTGCCGCAGTCGTTGTGGTCGCGGTGGCCTTCATCTGCCTCGGCCGCGGGATGTGGACGCAGCTCGGTGTACTGATGGCGCTTGTGATCGGCACCGTGATCGCCATCCCGATGGGCCTGATCGATCTGAGTGGCGTCGGCGGCTCGGCCTGGGTGGGCTTCCCGATGCCGTTCCACTTCGGCGCTCCGGAGTTTCCCGTCACCGCCGTGGTGGCGATGAGTATCGTCATGGCAGTCGTCTTCGCAGAATCGACGGCGAGCATGCTGGCGGTCAGCGAGATCACCGGAAAGCCTTTGAAGAAAGCAGATCTCGCACGAGGGCTGGTGGCCGACGGGATGTCGGGAGTTCTGGGCGGAATCTTCAATGCCTTTGTCGACACCGTTTTCTCGCAGAATGTCGGCGCCGTTGCCACGACCCGGGTGTACAGCCGGTACGTGACCGCTACCAGCGGTGCCATTCTGATCGTCCTCGGCCTCATCCCGCGAATGGGTGAAGTGGTTGCAGCCCTGCCTGATCCGGTGGTCGGCGGTGTCGGAATCATCTTGTTCTCCACTGTCGCCGTGGTCGGAATCAACACGCTGCGCAAGGTCGATCTCAGCGACCCGATCAACACCACGATCGCCGCTGTATCGGTGGGGATCGGTATTCTTCCGGAATTTGCGGAGGGGATGTTCGAGCGATTCCCCTCCTCGGCTCAGATCCTCCTCGGTAGCGGCATCACCTTGGCTGCGGCCTCGGCCTTTTCGCTCAATCTGCTGTTCAATCACACCCGACTCGGTGAACTCGCGAGGCGATCGCGAGAGAGCCTCCATGCCACTGCAAAATCTGAACCCGCCACCAGCTCTGCAGGAGACGCCAGTGTCACAGTCCCAGTCTGATCCCTTCGAAGTGCCCGTCGTCGACATCTCGCCTTACGTGCTCGGTGGTGCCGACCAGGACAAGGCGCGAGTGGCTGCCGAAGTCGACCATGCTTGTCGGACTGTAGGTTTCATGCAGATTCGGGGCCACGGTGTTCCGGCCGCTGTTTCTTCCGGCCTCGCCGAAGCGATGGACGACTTCTTCGGGCTGCCGATGGAGACGAAGTCGGGCTACCGAATCGAGGGCGCGAATCGTGGGTACAGCCCGCCCAAGAGTGAGTCGCTGAGCCTGAGCCTCGGCGTCGAATCCGCGACCAGAATGAACGACTTTTTCGAGGCCTTCAACGTCGGAACCGAAGCCCGATCATTCACCGAACTCGAACTGTCGGAGGACGATTACGGAATCAACCTGTGGCCCGCAGTGTCTGGTTTCACGGAGCGGGTGGAGAATTACTACGCCCATGGCGAGCGGGTGGCACGCACACTGACCACCATTTTCGAAGACGCGCTCGGGCTGACCCCAGGATTCTTCGAGTCGATCACCGACCACTCCATCGACGTACTGCGGATGAACAACTACGCGTTACCCGAAGGGACGGTGACGTTGGACGGTGAGTTGAAGGGGATGGGCGAACATACCGATTTCGGGCTGGTCACCGTGCTGTGGGCGGATCAGGTCGAAGGTTTGCAAGTACTCGGGAGCGACCGACGCTGGCACGATGTCTGGCCGCACGACGGCGCGCTACTGGTCAACCTCGGGGATCTCACCGCGCGACTGACCAACGACAGGTGGATGTCCACGCTGCACCGAGTTGCGCCTCCGGTGGTGAACGGCACCATCAAGCGCCGGCGATCGGCGGCCTTCTTCCATGACGGAAACGTCGACGCGGTGATTGCGACCTTGCCGAGTTTTCAGGACGACTCCGGCTTGGAGTACGAACCCATTACCGTTCGCGATCACATCAAGGCCAAATTGGCCGGGTCGAGGCAGGGGAAGTCCAACGCCGCCGCAGGTCGTGAGGCGGCTCGGGTACTTTCGGCTGCAGAGCTCGAGGTCAAGCAGTGAGTGCACGGAACATCGTCCTGATCCACGGAGCATGGGCCGGCGGTTGGGTCTGGGATCGTGTGTGTGGCCCACTGAAATCGGCCGGCTTCAATCCTGTTGTGGTGGAGCTTCCCGGCTCGGGAAGTTGGAACTCAGACGACGTGATCGATCTCGATGTCGTTGCCGAACATGTTGTGGCAGTTGTCGAGTCCTTGGACGGGCAGTGCGCCCTCGTTGGTCACTCCGGCGGTGGCATCGTGGCCTCACAGGTGGCTGAGTTGCTGCCTTCGCGGGTAACGGGTCTTGTGTACGTCGCAGGGATGATGCTTCCATCGCAGACGGACTTCGGGATGCTCTGCATCGAACTCGGTCTGGAAAGTCCGGTCGGGATCTCACGTTGGTTGGTCCCCACCGACGACGGGGATGCGACGGTGGTACCGCCCGAAGCCGGTGCCGCTGTGTTCTTCCACGAAGCGCCGGTGGCTGATGCGATCTTCGCCGCGCGCATGCTCGTTCCACAACTGGAGTCAGCCCGCCTGATGGCACCGGTCTGGACGGAAGAGCGATTCGGAACCGTGCCGAGGTTGTATGTCGAATGCACGCTGGATCGAACCGTGCCGATCGAGGCTCAACGCGCCATGCAGAGACTTGTCCCCGGTGCCCAGGTGGTCAGCCTGGGCACCGACCATGCACCGCAGTTGTCGGCGCTCCCGGAGTTGATCGACGCGATCACCGATTTCGCCCGGCAGGTGTTCAGCCGAACTCGACCCCTTGAGCCAGCGGAAGCTGGTCCGAGTAATTGACGGTATTGGTGGCTCGGCGCATGTATGCCTTCCACGAATCCGAACCCGACTCGCGTCCGCCGCCAGTCTCCTTCTCCCCGCCGAATGCGCCGCCGATCTCCGCACCGGACGTTCCGATGTTCACGTTCGCGATGCCGCAATCGGAGCCGTCGGCGGCGAGGAAGTGCTCTGCTTCTCGCTGATCGAGTGTGAAGATCGAGGACGAAAGTCCTTGAGGCACGCCGTTGTGCAGCGCAATGGCGTCGTCGAAGTCGGTGTAGGTCAAGACGTAGAGGATGGGTGCAAAAGTCTCCGCCCGCACCACCTCGGTCTGTGCGGGCATACGAACGAGGGCAGGTGTCACGTAGAACCCGGAATCGCCGACGCGGTCCCCGCCACACACCACAGATCCGCCGTCCGCGCGTGCGGCCGAGAGCGATTTCTGCATCGTCTCGAACGCGGCTTCGTTGATCAGCGGCCCGACCAGAACACCGGAATCGAAGGGACTGCCGACCTCGAGCTGTGCGTACGCGGCCGCAACGCGCTCGACGACGTGATCGGCGATCGACTCGTGAACGATGAGCCGACGAAGTGAGGTGCACCGCTGCCCCGCAGTTCCGGCGGCGGAGAACACGATTCCGCGTACGGCAAGCTCGAGATCTGCCGACGGTGTGACGACTGCGGCGTTGTTGCCACCCAACTCGAGGAGGCTTCGCCCGAAGCGTTCGGCGACCCGCGGAGCCACCGCGCGGCCCATTCGCACGGAACCGGTGGCGCTGACCAAGGCCACCAGTGGGTTGACCACCAAGGCCTCACCGACATCGCGTCCGCCGATGATCAACTGGTGCACGTCGATCGGTGCATCACAGTCGGCGAGGGCGCGTCGGAGGAGGGCGTCACATGCCAGCGCAGTCAGCGGCGTGGTCTCCGAAGGCTTCCAGACGACGGCGTCACCGCACACGAGAGCGATGGCGGTATTCCACGACCACACCGCGACGGGAAAGTTGAACGCGGAGATGACCCCGACAACGCCGAGAGGGTGCCACGTTTCCGTCAACCGGTGTCCGGGACGCTCGGACGGCATGGTGCGTCCGTAGAGCTGCCGGGAGAGACCGACGGCGAACTCGCAGATGTCGATCATCTCCTGTACCTCGCCGAGAGCCTCCGAGGTGACCTTGCCTGCTTCGAGGGTCACGATCTCCGCGAGGTCCTCCTTGTGCTCGGTCAGTAGGCTGCCCAGCCGGCGCACGACCGCGCCGCGCGCCGGAGCGGGGACGGTGCGCCAGGTGAGGAACGCGCGATGCGCCGCGTCGACGGCGTCGTCGACTTCTCTACCGGAGTGCTGCCGAACGGTACGCAGTTGCGTACCGGTGATGGGGGTTCGTGCGCTCAGGTCGCCGGCGGGCCACTCGACACCGCACGCGGCAAGGGCGCTTTCGGCGCGATCGGCGAGGCTCGAAGAATCAGGCAGGTTCACTGGGGAGTCCTCTGTTGTTGTGGGCGGGAGGCAGCACGGCACGTGACGCCTCTTGTTGTGCGCGGTACAGCTCGAACGGATCTTCGATGGTGCGGTCGATGGCGCCCTCCAATCGATCCTGCCCGTATTCGGCGCCGGGCGCATCGGAAACGAATCCGGTCACGGAATCGAGATTGGATGCGAAGATCCCGGCCGCGGAGGCAGGTAGGAAGTCCTCGTAGACGATCGGGTCGCGGACGACAACAGTTCCTTCGTTTCGGTACGTGAAGTACGCCAACCCCGCGGCATCGAGTTCGCTTTCGGAGTGCGGAAATTCGCTGTCCCAGTCGGCGTCCTCGGGCGTGGCGATCAGTCGGTCGTAGATCGCTCGCCCGCTGCGGGTCAACGCGATTCCGCGTGCCTCCACCTCGCCGAATCTGACGCGGACGGGCTCAGTGGTGACCGATCCGTCGTGCTGACGGAAGAGTCTGTCTTCGGCCAATGCACGAAACGACGTCTGCCGCAGAAGTAGTAGTGGTCCGCTCCATCTCGGCGGGCCTTGGATGCGGTCGATCATGGTGATACCGCGCTCGGTCATGCGGCGGTACAACTCGTCGATGTCGAGCACTCGCGGGGTGAGGTGATTGACGTGGGTCGAGCCCTGCCCCGCAATGTCTGCAGCGACAGGCGAGATTGCGGCGAGTTCGCGGTACCAGCCCGCGTCGATGGGATCGGTGCCGAGCCGAAACGCCGAGGTCGCTGCATCGACGAACTGTGTCGCCTCGGGCTCCGTCAGGCCGCCCTCGCGACTCGATTGCCGTGCCCACTGCAGAAGTTCGGGAGAGAACAGGGTCCGGCGACGCAGGAACCTGGTGATCCGACGCTCGAGGTCGGTGTCGAAGAACCTGGAATCGGAACTGGTCAGCACCGAGGTGAAAACGCGGAACGGGTTCCGGGCGAGTTCGGCGGGATCGGTGGGGCGAAATGCCGTCGAGACAACGGGAATGGGGGAGTCGGTGAGCCGGAGGTCGTAATAGCCGACCGGAAACATACCGAATCCGCCGAAGACGGTGGCTACGTCACGTAGTTCGTCGAGAGTCCCCAGTCTGATGGCGCCGTGACGCTCGGCGCTGACTCTCGCCAGGCTGCCCAGGCGCTCCGCAGAATCCGGATGTTCGGCGGCAAAATCACGGTTCACCTGCATCGTTACATCTACCAAGGTGTTGTAAGCGGGGACCTCGTCGCCATACATCTTGGCGAGGGCCGCTGCGAACCGTGCACGTAGCTCCCAGGTTTCAACCATACGAATGTCCGATTGCGTTAGCCTGCGCAGGTGCGAGAAACAGAAACCAGTGACGTTGCCGGTGTTCCGGTCGACGAAACCGATCGACTCTTGATGCGTGAATTGGTCTTGGACGGCCGTGCCACTCTCGCGAGTCTTGCTGAGAAGGCTGGACTCTCGATCTCCGCAGTCCAGTCGCGAGTGCGTCGTTTGGAATCTCGCAAGGTGATCCGTGGGTACTCCGCGAAGATCGATCCGGAGGCACTCGGTCACAATCTGTCCGCATTTGTCGCCATCACTCCTCTCGATCCCTCGCAGCCCGACGATGCGCCTGCCCGCTTGCGTCATCTGCCGGCGGTCGTCTCGTGTCACTCGGTAGCCGGGAGCGAAAGCTACGTCCTCCTGGTCCGGGTGGCGTCACCTCGGGCGTTGGAGCGATTGCTGCAGGAGATCCGTACGGCAGCCAACGTCAACACACGAAGCACCATCATCCTACAAACTTTTTACGACGAATGACGCTTGTTCAATAACTTTTACGGTCCTCTATCGACACTCCCGGAAAATTGACATAGCCTTCGCGTATGAGTACTGCGATGCGAGACTTCGGTGACAGTGCGCTCTTTCCGGTCTACGACGTGTTGAAGGCCAGCATCCTCGTCGACGGATTCGATCTGATTCTCGACGTCGAAGGGTCGCGGGGTTCCTATCTCCGTGACCTGCGAGACGGAACCGAGTATCTGGACATGTTCGGTTTCTTCGGCTCTTCGGCCCTGGGTATGAATCACCCTGCGATCGCAGGCGACGAGGAGTTTCAACAGGAGTTGGCTGTCGTGGCCTCCAACAAGCCGAGTAACTCCGACATCTACACCGAACCCATGGCGCGCTTCGTTGCGGCTTTCGCTCGGGTACTGGGGGATTCGGCACTCCCGCACTTGTTCTTCGTCGACGGCGGAGCCCTGGCGGTGGAAAATGCACTCAAGGTTGCCTTCGACTGGAAGAGTCGGTGGAACGAAAGCCGTGGGTTGTCAGCAGATCTGGGGACAAAGGTCCTGCACCTGACCGAGGCTTTTCACGGCCGCAGTGGCTACACGATGTCGCTCACCAACACCGAACCGGGCAAGGTCGCGCGATTCCCCAAGTTCGACTGGCCACGTATCGACTCGCCGTACCTGGCAGACGGCCGCGATGTCGAAGCTGCGGAGAGGCAAGCTCTCGATCAAGCGCGCCGAGCTTTCGCCGACAACCCCGACGACATTGCCTGTTTCATCGCCGAGCCGATCCAGGGCGAGGGCGGCGACCATCACCTCAGGCCGGAATTTCTGCAGGCGATGCAGGAGTTGTGCCACGAAAACGACGCCCTCTTCATTCTCGACGAAGTACAGACCGGTTGCGGAATCACCGGAACTGCCTGGGCCTACCAACAATTGGGTCTGAGTCCGGATGTGGTGGCGTTCGGCAAGAAAACGCAGGTGTGCGGAATCATGGCCGGCGGGCGCGTGGATGAAGTGCATGACAACGTGTTTCACGTCAGTTCTCGGATCAATTCGACGTGGGGTGGCAACCTCACCGACATGGTTCGTGCCCGGCGGATACTCGAAGTCGTCGAGCAGGACCGACTGATCGACCGCGTGCGATTCACGGGTGCGCATCTCCTTGCCCGGTTGACCGAAGTCTGCGGGCGGTACGCGGCGGCAACCGAGCCGCGCGGTCGTGGTCTGATGTGCGCGATTACGTTGGCGGACAGTGACCTTCGTGATCGCGTTGTCCAGCGACTGCGAGAAGACGAGCATGTGATGATACTGCCAACCGGGAAGAGAGGAATCAGATTCCGTCCCGCGCTGACGGTGACCACCGGTGAGTTGGACGACGCGGTCGACGCAGTCGAGCGAGTGCTCGAGCGCGAAGTCTAGGCTCTGGCCTGGAGTTCGCTCCACACTCGATCCGGTGTCATCGGTGTGGAGTACATACGCACTCCACACGCGTTGGCTATCGCGTTTGCCAACGCCGGTGCTACCGGATTGAAGGGGGCCTCACTCATCGATTTCGCGCCGAAAGGCCCGAGTTTGTCGTACGTGTCGGCAAACAGTACTTCGGTGATCGGCAAATCTCCGATCTGTGGAACGTGGTAATTGCGTAGCTGAGGATTGATCACTCGGCCTTCTTCGATGACGATTTCCTCCGACAGTGCAGCGCCGAGGGCCTGTCCCACACCGCCTTCCACCTGCCCTCGCAGTTGTGCCGGGTTCATGACGGTGCCGGCATCGGCGGCCTGAACCGACTGCAGGATCTTCACCCGGCCGGTATCCGTGTCGACGGCAACGCGAAAGCCGTGAACGTTGAACGAGACCGAGCGCGGTGTTCCGTCGTGGCGACCGTCAGCGGCGAGCGGGCCACCTTCGAGTAGCGTCGCGAAATCGAGGCAACCGTGGGACGTTTCGACCCCGCCCGGCGAAAGATCGTCGATCTGCGCGCCGCGGCCACTCAATCGCACCGCACGGGTCAGTATTCGCTCGCGAAGGCGCTCGCAGGCGATCAGGAGCGCCTTGCCGGCGACCACCGTTCCCGTCGACCCGAATGCTCCGGTGTCGTATCCGCCGGCATCGGTGTCGGATTGAACAATCGTGATGCGATCGACTGTCGTCCGCAATTCGGTGGCCGCGATCTGTTGGTGAATCGTAGTGGTTCCGTTGCCGAACTCAGCGGTGCCGATGTTCACGACGTACCGACCGTCGGCCTCGAGTGCGACGGTGGTGTCGGAGAAGTGACCACGCGGCGGGATCGTCGCGATCATGGCAATTGCCATGCCCCGACCGATCTGCCAACGCGTCCCTGCCGGTGCAGCCTCTCCGCGTCCGCTCGACAGTGCACTGTCGACGAGGTCGATGCACTGGTCCAGTCCGTAGCTGCCGAATTCGAGATCACCGTCTTCGACGTGCCAGTCGACAAAATCGTCTCCGGGAACGACGACGTTGCGCCGCCGAAACTCGAAGGGGTCCATGCCGAGACGATCCGCGAGCTGATCCATGGCCGACTCGACGGCGAAGATGATCTGGCCGAGCCCGTAACCACGAAAGGCCCCGGAGGGAACGTTGTTCGTGTAGACCGCTTCGGCGTCGACGCGTTTGGTCGCAGCGCGATAGACCGCCATGGATTCGGCGCAACCATGGAACATGACTCCGATCGAATGGTTCCCGTACGCCCCCGCGTCGGAAAGGACGTCGATAGCGAGCGCAGTGAGAGTTCCGTCGGCGTCGGCGCCCGCACGCACCGATACTCGCATCGGATGCCGTGACGGTGCGATGGTGAACTGATCGCTGCGGCTGAACTCGTAGGCTACGGGCTTGCCGGTCTTCAAGACGGCCAGTGCGACCAGATCCTCGGTGAGTAGTTCCTGCTTCCCGCCGAAACCCCCGCCTACCCGTTTTGCGAACACCCGGATTCGGCTGCGATCGAGATCGAAGATGTGGGCCAATTCGTCCCGAACCAGAAACGGCACCTGTGTGCTGCTTCTGATGACGAGACGGCCCTCCTCGTCGAGCCACCCCACTGCGCCGTGAGTTTCCAAGGCCACGTGCTGGACTCGCGCAGTTTTCCACGTACCTTCGACGACTGCAGTCGCATCCGCGAGCGCACGGTCCAGATCGCCGACGCCATCGTGAAGCGCGGCAACCACGTTGCGAGGGGCCTCGGCGATCCGCGAGCTCTCGTCCTTGTCGCCGTGCAGGAGTGGAGCGCCGGGGGAACGCGCCAGATCTGGTTCGAATACCGCGTCGCGTACCTCGTAGTCGACTTCGATCAGCGAGAGTGCACGTTCCGCCTGCGTCGGGGATTCGGCGATGACCGCGGCTACGCGCTGGCCGCGGAAACGGAGGGTGCTGTCGAACACGCGCGTGTCGTCCGGATCGTCGTTGCGGTCCTCGTGCCGGGCGGTCGAGAACAGCACGTCCGGACTGTCATGAAAAGTGAGGACCGCAGCGACGCCCGGCGCCGCTTCGGCTGCTGCCGTGTCTATCCGCGTTATGTGTGCGTGTGCGTGCGGACTGCCGAGTACTGCGACGTGAAGCAGGTCGACCGGCTTCTCACCCGGGGAGAAGTCCATGGTGTACTGCTCGGTTCCCGTGACGATGCGCGCGGACGCCGGTGCTGCGATCGAACGCCCCTGAGCCCCGCCTATTTTGGCAGTCTCCGTATTGGATGTACCGGCGAGAGCGTCACGAATGGACCGATAACCGGTGCAGCGGCACAGGTTACCTTTCATCGAGCACGCGAGATCGGATTTTTGCTCGACCGACAACGCTGATGCGGTGACTACCATTCCCGCTGTACAGAAACCACATTGGAATCCGCCCGCGTCCACGAATGCCTGTTGAATGGGGTGAAGTTTCTCCGGTGTTCCGAGACCGGAGGCGGTGACGACGTCGCGGCCGTCGATGCGATGGGCGGGAAATATGCACGAATGGGTGGGGTGTCCGTCGACCAGCACCGAGCAGGCGCCGCAGTCCCCGGCATCGCACCCCTTCTTGACGGAGTTCGCTCCGTGCTCGCGGAGGAAAGTTCGCAGGCACTGTCCTGGGCGGGGCTGGTCGTCGCGCGGAACTCCGTCCACCGAGTACTTCATTCCAGTTCACCTCGGATTTCTTCGGCAAGAAGCTCGGTCATCGCCTTCCGCCACGGCGCAGTTCCATGGACATCGGTGAAGTAGGCGTCTTCCGGAATCCTGCTGCTCAACGCATCCGCAAGTGCTGTGGCGTCGGGGAGTTCGTCGAATTTGAGAGCGTACGGACGGCGGGTCGCGGCGGTGATCGCCAGCGTGAAACCGTCGGCGCCGCAGCGTCCGGCCACGGCTACGGCCGATCGCCCAAGTGACGTCTGAGCCAGCTTTCGCATCGCGGTACGTGCAGTCAATGCATGCACGGGAATCCGGATACTGCGGATGATCTCGCCGGACCTGAGTACGTTTCGAGAATCGTCGATAACGAAATCGACTACGGGGAACGAGTATTCGGTACCGTCCGGACGCCAGATCGTCAGTTCGGCATCGAGAGCGGTACACAGAGTCGTCATCGCTCCGGCCGGGAAGGAGAGCGCGATGTTGCCGCCGACTGTCGCGTATCGCAACACCTTCCACGATGCGAGTAGTGCGTCAGCGCAGTGTTGGAACAGCGCTGCGGCGCGCCAGGATGCGGGAAGTTCGGCGCGGCACAGTTCCTCGATGGTGCAGGTGGCCGCGATCTCGAGACCGAGATCGCCGACCGCCACAGCTTCCCAGTCGAAGCCCGCAAGGTCGACAAGGGTGGTCAGGTGCGGCTGCGGTTCCGAGTACAGCCAGGTGCCGCCACCGATGAACCCGATGCCGGGTGACGCACAGGGGAGTTCGGCGCGGGTCCGCGGCACCAGAACTTCGTCGACGCTGTGCAGGTCCATCGCGACCTCAAGCCTTTCCGAGTAGATCGCGGTGTGCGCGTGCGACATCCGAGGCCACGACGTCCTCGTCGACGGTGGTGACTCGTCCGTCGGCAACTACGATTCGTCCGTTGACGAGCAGTAACTTCAGCGGGGGAGTCGAGCCGAGTACGAGCGCCGCCACCGGATCGGTGATGCCGGCATGCGCGACGGTGTCGAGTTTCCACACCGCCAGGTCGGCAAGTTTTCCGACCTCGATCGATCCGATTTCGCCCTCGCGGCCCAGAACTCGTGCGCCGCCGATCGTTCCCAATTCCAAGGCTTTTCGCACCGTCATCGTCTGCGGTCCGCCCTTCGCGCGAGCAAACAGAAGTGCATGACGAGACTCCTCGATCAGGCTGCAAGCTTCATTGCTCGCCGCGCCGTCCACGCCGAGCCCCACGGTGACCCCGCCGTTCACCAAATCGGCGGCACGGGCGATACCGGCTCCCAGGCGCGCGTTGGAGGTCGGGCAGTGCGCCGCCGCAGTTCCGGTTCGCGCCATCGTCTCGATACCGGCGTCGTCGAGATGGACTGCGTGGGCGTACCAGACGTCCGGGCCCACCCAGCCGACTCGTTCCATGTATTCGACCGGCGTGCAACCGAAATGCTCGCGGCAGAATCTCTCCTCGTCCAGTGTCTCGGCCAGATGCGTGTGCATACGCACGCCGTTTTCGCGGGCCAGCGTCGCGGACTCGCGGAGCAATGCCTCCGTCACCGAGAAGGGTGAGCAGGGAGCTACCGCGATCTGCAGCATCGATCCGGGATTCGGGTCGTGCCAACGGTCGATTACCGACTGCGTGCCGGTCAGGATGTCATCGAGTTTTTCCACGACGTGATCCGGTGGCAGGCCGCCGGAACTCTGGCCGAGATCCATCGACCCACGACACGGGTGGAATCGAAGGCCGACCTGCGCAGCAGCGGTGATCTCGGCCTCGAAAACGTCGCCGGCGTCGCGGGGAACGACGTAGTGGTGGTCGGTGGTGGTCGTACATCCGGTTTTCGCCAACCACGTGAGGCCGCCGGTGGCCGCCACGTGGACGGCGTCGGCGTCGATACCCGCCCAGACGGGGTACAGGGTGGTCAGCCACTCGAAAAGCGTCGAGTCCGCGGCCAGGCCTCGGGTGATCCATTGGTAGAGATGATGATGTGTGTTGACCAGACCCGGCGTGATCAGGCAACCACTCCCGTCGATCACTTGCGCACCCGGGTATTCGGGTGGCGTTCCGGCGCCGACGTCGACGATCTTGTTGCCCGAGATCACCACATAGCCGTCGGAGTACTCGGAGCGGTCGCCGTCCATCGTGACCACATGAGCGCCCGCCACGACGAGTGTTGCCCCGAGAGCTGATTCGGTCACGACAACCAACCGGCGTAGGTGGTCCACGACGGTCCCGCGTCTGGTGCGTCGGATCGGCTGACCGCAGCTTGGATCAGGCCGTACGGACGATCCGCAGCGTGGAACACCTCGTTGTCGTTCTCCACTCCGAAGCGGCCGAGTGCATATTCGAAATGATGCTTGTTGGGTGCGGACAGTCGAACCTCCGCGATGATCGGGAATTCCTCGAGGATTGCCTTGCCGATGTGGAAGAGCGTCTGCTGCAGGGCAAGTGAATGTACCTGTGCGAACTGCTTGACGATCTGTGCCTTGATGCCCGCGTAGACCGATTCCCAGTCGACGTCGGTGGTGACGAATCGCCACTGGGCGACCAACGTCGTCGCCATGACGCGGTCGTCGGTCGGCTCGAGAACGGTGTACGGATCTTCGAGAAAACCCGAGAACTCACTACCGGTCGATTTGAGGATCACCAGGTCCTTCAGGCCGCCGATCACCCATGTCCCGGTATCGGCGATGGTGATCGACGCCGTCCGAACTTCCTGACCCTTCCGAATCCAGGTGTAGTCGTGCTCGCTGCCGTCGACAATCGCACGCTCCCAGGCGTATTCCTCGATCTCGATCCGCGCGCCACTGACCGGTTCGATGTCGTCGACGAAATGACGGGCGAGTTCGAGTCCGTACGTCTCGATCGAGATCAGACCCTTTTCCTTGGCGTAGGAGTAGGCCGTTTGTTTCTGCGTGTCGGTCGGCAGAACCTTCGATTGATCACCGGTGAGGTACGCGTCGGCGAAATCTCCACGCAGGCAGGTGGAGACGTTGATGTCGTGAATTTCGTGACGGGGGGTGTCTCGATAGATTCGGACTACTCGATTTTCCGCTTTGCCGTACTGGTGACCCGATAGTTCGATCGATCCGCTCAACCGTTCGGTGTTCGTACTGCCGGTTGTGATGTTGCCGGTCGTGATGTTTTCGGTAGTCACGTGTTCAGCTCCCGCGATAGGTGGAATAAGCAAAGGGAGACAGCAACAGTGGGACGTGATAGCCCCGTGCCGTGTCGTCCACCCGGAAGGTCACTGTCACTTCCGGGTAGAAGTTTTCTTGTCCGTTGGTCTCGAAATACGTTCCGGTGTCGAAAGTCAGGGTGTAGTGACCGGCGGTCAGGCCACCGGGAGCAAGTTCGGGGATGCGGCCGTCGGAGTCGGTCTCCGCAGTGGTGACGGAGGCGCCGTCTCGATCACGAAGTTCGACGCGAATCCCCGCCGCGGGGTTGCCCGTCGTCGCGTCGAGAACGTGCGTGCTGAGGGTCTTGCTCATGCTGTGCCTCCGGCGAGTGCATCGATCAGACGGGCGAGTCTGATCCGATTGATGGCGGCCAATTCGGTTCGAAGCACGGAACGCTCGGTCGCCGGGTCGTTTCGGAGACGACCTCGAAGGATGTCGAGGAGCTCCGTTCCAGATTTCCCCGACGCGCAGACCAGGTAAACATGGCCGAATGTCTCTTCGTACTCGGCGTTCTTCCGTCGAAGTTCCGTGAGTACGTCTTCTGTCGCCGACGAGACTCCCGACTGTTCACGGGTAGAGGCCGCGCTCTCGCTTCGCTCACCGATTCGTGGGTGGCCGGAGAGAGCGTCGTCGATCTCGGACTCGGGAAGCTCGGCCAGCACCGCATCTGCTTTGTCGAACAGAGCTTCCAGATCGGCGAACGGGCGAGACGAGGCGATTTCCTGTGCCCACACGGCGGAATGGCAACACTCGAGCAGCGCCGCGACTGCCTGGTGGTCACCGAGCGCATCGAAGGCTCCGAGACCACTGGAATTCGTTGTAGGCATGTCCACAGGATTACTTGAGCATGTTACGGATCTGTAGCGCAGCAATTACGGGAGATGATGTGTCTCGATCTTATTTCTCCGGCTGCTCTTCCCCGATCACGGTTTCTCGGCGACCGATACATTCTCAGGTATGACCGATACTCCGAAGCTGTCTTCCGTCGTACCGTCCCTGGCGAACCTCCGAGACATCGGTGGCCCCGAATCGAGCTTCGGTGGCACCGTCCGCACCGGGAGCGTGTTTCGTTCCACCGATCTGGCATCGCTCAGTGCGGACGGCGCACAGACCCTCGCCGATCTGGGCATCGTCACGATCTACGATCTGCGCACCGAATCCGAACGCGAGACGGCACCGGATCTGACGCCGGACGGTATCCGAGAAATCGGCCTGGACGTATTGGCGGACAAGCAGTATCGCGCCATTCCGGCTCAGATGCAGCAGATGATCGCCGACCCGGCGTTTGCTGCCGAAGCGTTGGGCAGCGGCCAGGCGCTCGAGTACTTTCAGGGAAGTTACCGCGATTTCGTGACCTTGCCGAGTGCGGTCGCGTCGTACCGGCAACTGTTCGTCGACTTGGCGCAGCCGCCCAGCTCGCCGGCACTCATTCACTGCACCACGGGCAAGGATCGCACGGGTTGGGCAGCGGCCGCGTTACTGCTGTTCCTGGGTGCCTCCGAGGACGCGGTCTTCGCGGACTACCTCGAAACCAACAAGATTTTGTTGCCGATGTTCGCGCCGCTCCTCGAGCGATTCGAGGCCAAGGGGATCGACCCGACCCTGCTCGAGGGTGTCCTCGGTGTCAGGCGCGAGTACCTGGAGGCGTCGATGGCAGAGCTCGCGCAGGTACACGGATCCATCGAGGCCTACTTCACCGACGGCTTGAAGATCGACGCGTCGACCCAGGACCAATTGCGGAGCAACCTGCTCAGCTGATCAGGACCTGCTCGGCTCGTCTCGGCGGGAAGTTCGTCGCCTCGTCACGAGACTGACGATACCGATCCCGATGGCGATGCCGAGCAGGTCGGCGCTGCCGTCCCAGATCGAACCGGAACGCGAAATGGGCAGCGCTGCTTGAAGAACCTCGGACGTCGCGGCAAAGATCAACAACCACACAGCCGTGAGCCACACCGGGATCCGCGCGTGCAACGAGGTGATCGCCAATACCGCGAACATCAGCGTGTGAGTGATCTTGTCGGTGTTCTCCGGGCTCGAGGGCACGGTGGAACCCGGGGAGAAGAGCATGATCAGGGCAATGACCACGGCGATCGCCAACGGCCAGTATCGGTTGTTCTTCAATTCGTCTGCCCCTCGACGACGACGAGTCCGAGTGCACCTTCGGCGAATCTGGTGACGGCGTCGGCGGCCGTCGTGAGCGCCTCGGTGTGCCCGTCGCGGGCCCAGCCGGTGAGCAGGGCGGTGGAGTCGAGAGGCGTCAGAACGACCTCGGCGAGAAGCTCACCGGTGTTGGGTTGGCACACTGCCCAGGAGTAGACGCTGTTTTCGTGCCACTGAGCGCTTCGCTGACTCACGTAATCGGGGTCGGTGATACCACCATCGGCAAGGGCGGGGCGGTCGTCCACACGCTCGTCTGCGCGTAGTGCGCGTAGATACCAGCCGCCTGCGTTGATCTCGATCGGCTCCATCAGTCGGAGTCCCGCTCGCGGCGGCGCTTGGCTTTGCGTTCCCGGTCGGTACCGAACAGCAGTGCACCGGCCAGGGGAATCGCGAGGAACCACAACCAGGTGCCGGTGACGAAGAACAGGATCACCGCGAGAATCGGGACGACGGCCATGACGCGACCGGACCAGTCGGGGTTGAAGCCTCGCTCCGCCGGTGCGTCGGGAGGCGTCACCATCGACAGGGGAGCGGTGCCGGGGGCTTGGTAGTTGCCCGGAAGATCGGCGAACACCGGAACGAGTTCACTGCGAGTTGTTGCGGCACTGACGATTCCGCTTCTCTCGTCGAACTCGGTGACGGTGAGGCGGCCTGCGGCGAAGTGCTCGCTCAGGAGATCGAGTGCCTGCTCGCGTTCTGCAGTGCCGATGCGAATGTCGGGGACGTCAGCCATCGTTACAGCCTACTCAAACGACTGTGCGCCTTTCCGGTAGTGGGGACTACCGGAAAGGCGCACGGGGCCGGAGGCCCTACTTCAGTTCTGCGAGAACCGTTCCCTGCGTGATTGCTGCACCCGGCTCGACGGACAGTCCGGTGACGACACCGGCCTTGTGCGCGTTGACGGGGTTTTCCATCTTCATGGCTTCGAGAACGGCGATCAAATCGCCTTCTGCGACTTCCTGGCCTTCGGTCACTGCAACCTTGACGACGGTGCCCTGCATCGGAGCCGTGACAGCGTCACCCGATGCTGCACCTCCGCCGGCGCCGCCGCGCTTGCGCGCCTTCGGCTTCTTGCGGATCGCACCGGAGGCAGCGCCGCCGCCGTTGCCGAGCGAGAACTGGCCCGGGAGGGAAACCTCGACGCGACGTCCACCGACCTCGACGACGACGTTCTGACGCGGCAGAGCCTCGTCCTCGTCGTCTACGGGAGCACCGGCGCCTGCGTACGGCTCGATGGGGTTGACCCAGTCGGTTTCGATCCACTTGGTGTAGATGTCGAACTTCTCGCCGTCACCGATGAACGCCGGGTTCTCGACGATGTGGCGGTGGAACGGGAGAACGGTCGCGAGGCCGTCGATCTCGAACTCGGCCAGAGCGCGCGATGCCCGCTGGAGGGCTTCTTCGCGGGTGGCGCCGGTGACGATGAGCTTGGCGAGCATGGAGTCGAACTGTCCGCCGATGACGTCGCCGGCAACGACACCGGAATCGACGCGAACGCCGGGGCCCGTGGGCTCACGGTAGACGGAGACCGGGCCGGGGGCAGGCATGAAGCCGCGGCCGGCGTCTTCGCCGTTGATGCGGAACTCGAAGGAGTGTCCACGCGGGGTGGGATCTTCCTTGATGGAGAGTTCTTCGCCGTTGGCGATGAGGAACTGCTGACGCACGAGGTCGATGCCCGCGGTCTCTTCCGTGACGGGGTGCTCGACCTGCAGGCGGGTGTTGACCTCGAGGAAGGAGATGGTGTCGCCCTGAACCAGGTATTCGACCGTTCCGGCGCCGTAGTAGCCGGCTTCCTTGCAGATGGCCTTGGCGGATGCGTGGATGCGTGCGCGCTGGTCGTCCGTCAGGAAGGGAGCGGGAGCCTCTTCGACGAGTTTCTGGAAGCGACGCTGCAGCGAGCAGTCGCGGGTACCGGCGACGACGACGTTGCCGTGCTGGTCGGCGATGACCTGAGCCTCGACGTGGCGGGCCTTGTCCAGGTACTGCTCGACGAAGCACTCGCCGCGACCGAAGGCTGCGATGGCCTCACGGGTGGCCGACTCGAACAGCTCGGGGATTTCCTCGATGGTCTGGGCGACCTTCATGCCGCGTCCACCGCCACCGAAGGCAGCCTTGATCGCAACCGGGACGCCGTATTCCTTGGCGAATGCGACGACCTCGTCGGCGCCCTTGACGGGATCCTTGGTGCCTGCTGCCATCGGCGCCTTCGCGCGTTCTGCGATATGGCGTGCCGTGACCTTGTCGCCGAGGTCGCGGATGGACTGCGGTGACGGACCGATCCAGATGAGGTTCGCGTCGATGACGGCCTGGGCGAAGTCGGCGTTCTCGGAGAGGAAACCGTAGCCGGGGTGGATGGCGTCGGCGCCGGACTTCTTGGCTGCGTCGAGGATCTTGTCGAACACGAGGTAGGACTCGGCGGACGTCTGTCCACCGAGGGCAAATGCCTCGTCTGCGAGCTTCACGAACTGCGCGTCTGCATCGGGCTCGGCGTAAACGGCAACGCTGCCGTAGCCGGCATCCTTGGCCGCCCGGATGACCCGTACCGCGATTTCACCGCGGTTCGCGACAAGCACCTTCGTAATGTGCGCGCTGGCATGACTGGGCACTGAGCCTCCTGTGGTTCGCATAGTCTGTCTCCGCGGTGTATTCCTCTGGGATTTCACCATCGGGGGATTGGCATCACTTCGGAGTGTATGCATCGCTTCGGCGCTGGTTGTAACCGGATCGCTAAAGCCCACTCCGGCTTAGGAAACGGTTTCGAAAACTACCGATGAGTAGCTGTCGGAGGTGGCGGCGTCCGGTTCGGTGACGATTTCTTCGATGGTCCGGCGCAGTGCGGCCACGTAGGCGTGAACCGCGGCGTTCGCCGTCTCGTTGCCTGGGTACCTGACCGCGAGGTTGAGTCCCTGGGGTGTGCGGTTGATCCAGATGTAGACGTCGTGCGTATATGCCTTGCTTCGAAGTGCTCTGGCGTTCCATTCGGGCCACTGTGCGGCTTCGGGCACGAAGCGAACGTCCATGTAGGACACGACGAATCGCGGTCGGATCGGGGTTTCGAGGTGCTCACCGATCCGATCGAACGGGACAGCTGCGGCAGGCTTGACCGAAGCGATGGATTCGGCGGCGCGTGTCGCGAGGTCGCCGAACGAACAGTCCGATCCAACGGCGAACTCGACCGGGCACAGTCCGACGAACCAGCCGAGCGCGCCCGCCCACTCCTGAGCGCTGCGGGTGTGAACCGGCGTCACGACCTCGAATCGATCGGATCCCGCGACTTCGCGACCTACAGCGGCAAGTCCGCCGAGAAGGCCGGCGAAGTACCCCACGCCGGTGGCTGCACACGTCGAACTGAAGGCCTTGGACTGGTCGGCGTCGAGCAGCCAGGTCGACAGGCCGTTCTGAGAATCGGTTCCACGGTCACCGATCGGTAGCGGGAACTGGGGTAGACCGTCCGTGCCGAGAGCCTTTCGCCAGATCTCGACCGCAGCCTTCTCGGCTTCCATGTCGGCCATCTGCTCGCGTTCGACGGCACCGAAATCGACGTAGCTGCCCACCGGAAACAGATTTGCAGCACTACCGGTCGAGGCCTCGCGGTACAGAGCTGCGATCTCGTGAGCGACCAGCACGATCGAGAACCCGTCGATGATCGAGTGGTCCGCCGCGAAGAACACGGTGAACGGACCGTCGCCACCGCGGGGCGTCAACGTCGCGAAGACGTACGACGGCCAACTGTGCGGGGACGCGTAATCGTCGAACAGGCGGTGAAGGTGGTCGAAGTTGTCCTGGCTGGACGCGTCGTAGCCGTGGCTGACGACCCCGATGTCGATTCCGCCGAGCGGGACCGTGTGCCGGGTGATCTCGCCGCTCGAGGGCTCGAGGACGGTATGCGAGCGCAGAACTTCGTGACGGTCGATCCACCGGCCGAGAGCGACTCGGAACGCATCGACGTCGAGCGGGCCGGAAATCTCGAAAGCTGTTCCCAGCCAAGACTTGTCGCCTGCGCCTGCAGCGGAACGGTTGAGATGTGCCTCGTGAATGTAGGAGACGGGCCGCGGATCCGGAACCCAGGGCCCGGTTGCGCACGGCAACCATTCGACGAGTGCGCCGGCCGGAATCGCATAGTCGGCCAGTTCGGTGAACTCCATGTTTTCAGCCCCGCAAGTGCCGCTTGATGCGCGCGAGCATGGCCGACATTCCGCGCAGACGGAGCGGGCTCACGGCTTCTGCGAGACCGAGCGCCGAATAGAAGTCGTCGGGTACACCGAGGATCTCGTCGGCGCTGTGGCCGTCGAGCCCCTGCGCGAGGATCGATGCGAAACCACGCGTCGTGGGAGCCTCGGGGGGAGCGCTGAAGTACAGACGGACGTTGTCGCGATCCGAATCGTCGACCGAGAGGAAGAGCGGCGACTGACATTCGGGGACCGGCTCCATCGCGCTCTGCTCGAGCTCCGCCGGCAACGGCGGCAACTCTCGGCTGAACTCGAGAAGAAGGGTGAGCTTGTCCGAGGCGCCGACGGCCGCGAAGTCGTCGACGATCTCGGCCAGAGCCGAAGGAAGAGCGCTCATGACGCCGATACGGAGGAAGGAACGGCTCCGGGCTCTTCGCCCTGGACGATCGGGACGCGCACGGCATTGCCCCACTCGGTCCATGAACCGTCGTAGTTACGAACGTTCGGGTAGCCGAGAAGATGAGTCAACACGAACCAGGTGTGACTGGAACGCTCACCGATGCGGCAGTACGCGACGATGTTGTCGTCGGCAGACAGGTCGCCGTAGATCTCGCCGAGTTCGGTACGGGTGCGGAAGCGGCTGTCCGGTGCCGCTGCCTTCGCCCACGGGATGCTGAGCGCGCTGGGAATGTGTCCACCACGCAACGCACCCTCTTCGGGGTAGTCGGGCATGTGGGTGCGCTCGCCGGTGTACTCCTGCGGAGATCGCACGTCGATGAGCGGCCCGTCGCCCAAGTGCGCGAGAACGTCGTCCTTGAATGCGCGAATGGGAGCGTCGTTGCGCTCGACGACCGGGTAATCCGTTGACGTGATGTCGGGAACGTCGAAAGCGGTGTCGCGGTTCTCGGCGATCCACGCATCGCGGCCACCGTCGAGAAGACGGACGTCCTCGTGGCCGAAAAGAGTGAAGACCCACAGTGCGTAGGCCGCCCACCAGTTGCTCTTGTCGCCGTAGATGACCACGGTGTCGTCGCGGCCGATGCCCTTGCGGTTCATCAACTCTGCGAACTTCGCACCGTCGATGTAGTCGCGGGTGACCGGATCGTTGAGGTCGAGATGCCAGTCGATCTTCACGGCTCCGGGGATGTGGCCGACGTCGTACAACAACACGTCTTCGTCGGATTCGACAACCTTGAGGCCCGGCGCACCGAGATTCGCCGAGAGCCATTCCGTCGAGACCAACCGGTCGGGATGCGCGAACTCGGCAAACGCGGTTGAGGGATCGGGGGCAACGGGCACGGGCGTACTCCTGAAGACGAATCGTTCGGTTCGAACACGGACTTGATCGATTCTATGCGCTGTGCGCAAGGTGAGACGCCCGGAAGCAGGTTCTGCCTGCTCGTGCCCGTTGCCGACCCTAAATCCTCGGTGTTCCTGCTCCGACGCTCGAATCTCTCAATTGTTCGGTGACACTTCCGATCGGCGTCACGCCCCGGGCGCAGACCTCTCTCAGAATCCGGTCGAGTTCGGTGAGGAAATTCACCATGGTGTCGTTTGCCGTCTCGGTGTCGGGAAAGCGTGAACGCAGCGAGAGACCACGGTTCGTTCGCGAAATCCAGAACTGGGCATCGTCGGCGACCGTCACATTGCTGATGTGATGGGCGTTGAGGAGATCATGATCGTCTGTGCCGGGTAGTTTGCGGTAATCGATGTACGACACCATGAAGACGTCGGTGCGCGTGCGTCGAATCTTGTCGCCCAAAGCATCTCGAACCTGGGCCATGGTGACGCCCTCGAGCGTCAACGCAACTCGGAACGACGCGTGCGTATGTGCAAGGGATGCACCGAAATCCGCGTCGGGAGTGATCTGGACCGTGATCGGCGCGCTGGTGGTGAGCCAGCCGATCGCGTCGGCCCAACGCGGATCTTTGCGAATGTGAAGCGGAAATTGCAGCGGAAGCGTCGACTGCCCGGTGTACGAGTGGACGGAAAGTCCCATCGCAGTGAGGATTCCGGTGAACACGCTACCGCCGGCGGATAGGCAGATCTCGTCGAACGTCGCAGTCAATTCCTCGTCGAGCAGCACGCGCACATCGGCGCCCTGCGGCGCGGGCTTTCCGCCCTCGACGCCGAGATCCAAGGGGAAACTCGGTGATGTGCCGCCGCAGATCTCGTAGAACCTTGCCCACTCTCGGATTCGAGGGTCGTTGTCGACGGGAAGCAGAGCGTCTGCCTCCAGTTCGCAGTACCGCACGAAACTTCCCGGGTCACCCAGTCGGCTCATCACTGCGTCGACGGCCTCGTGGTCGGTCAGGTCGGGTAGGGCGATCAGTCCCTCGTAGATCTGTCGCAGTTCCCCGAGAGCGATGACCAACGAGTAGCCGTCGACGAGTGTGTGATCGAACGCGCTCAGGACCGTGTAATGCTCTTCGCGTTCGACCGTGGCAAACGTGTATGCAGGGAAGGTCAGTGGATCGCATACCGTCGTGAATCGCTTCTTGAGATGCGCTCGGAGGTCTTCGGTCGAATCGAATTTCAGAGGTTCCGAAGTCTCGATGTGTGTGCCGTCTGGATCGAGTCCCATTCGGGTGGTGGTGAACTCGCCCACCTCGAATCCTGTGTGCAGAGTGTCATGGCGACTGATGAACAGGCGCAGCGCGAGATCGAGTGCAGGCCGATTCAGTTCTCCGGGAAGGTCGAATGCGGCTGCCATCCACACACTCCGGCCCATGCCGTGTGTTCGCGCAGTCTCGAGGTGAAAATGCTGGTTGTACGACGGTGGTACTTCCGACTCGGTGACGGCGCCGTCCGCGGGCTGAAGCGACCATTCGGTGACGATTCCGGGGTCGAGTCCGTATCGATCGATCGAGGTGACATGCATCAGGCCACTCCCTCTGGTGCCACGAACGAGTAGTCGCCTTGAGCTGCAACAGTTTTGATGATCTTCGAGACATGCTCGGCGAAGCGGGTGGCCGATTCGTGGGCAATGGGGGTGTCGGGGTGAGACACGGCGATCCAGGTTCCGGTGTGCATCCGGTTGATCCACATCGACGCGATTTGAGTCTCTTTGCCGCCGACGATTCCCGTTGCCTTCGTCTCGGCGTAACTGTATGGATCCGGCATGCGTCGGCCGTCGATGTACGAGACGATCGGCGGCGGGGTGAGCGTCTTCGACAGTCCGCCGGGTGCGGAATCCGACTCGGCCAAGCTCGACAGAACCAGATCGATGACCTGCTGCACAGAGACATCGAGGAGTGCCTTGCCGTCGTGGTACCCCTGCTGCCCGAGCTTTGCCAACTCGGTGAAGCGTCGCTTGTCGTCGACGTCGATGCCGACCGGGATCAGGTTGATGTACCAGCCCTGCGCAAACGAGTCGGCCTCGGTTCGTGTGCTGACCGGCGAGAGGGCGATGTACTTGTCGCGTCCGGCGAGTTCGAATTCCGCAATCGCGAGCGCGGTGAACATTCCGCCGATGAAGTTGGCGCCGTTGGCTTTACAAACCGCACCGAACTTCTCGCACTCGATGTCGTCGGCCAGGTCGAAGCGTGAACCGATAGCCGGTTTGGGCGCGTCTTCGGCCCCGAGCGGGAGCGGAAATCCGGGGAACGAGCCGCCGCTGCGCATGAGGTAACCGAGCCACTGGTGCACTTCGGGTGACTGCATCGTCAGTTCGGTTGTTCGCTCGCGTTCGACGCGACCGAACTGTGCGTAACTTCCGGCCGGCCCGAGCTCGGGATGCGATCCGGTCGTTTCCGCGGCGTAGAGCTGACGCAATTCTGCGTACATCAGCACCATCGAGTTCATGTCCGAATGGGCGTGGTCGACTGCATGGAACAGGGTGAAGCTCGGATCGGCTTCGAGGTCGGCATGGTGGTGCTCGACGGCACCGAACACGAAGGCCGGCCACTGCAGCGCGCTGGTTTCGGTGGCGAACTTGGTCGCGACGAGCGCGCGGATCGCCTCGGATTCGGAGACGTCGTCGCCGACGCGGTACTCGAGTTCGATGCTTTCGACCGGCACCACGTGTCGACGGACCTCGAACGAGGTGTCCGCAGCGTCGGTGGTTGCTTCGTCGAACGAGAACCAGCTGTGCAGCGTGTCGTGGCGACGGATGTAGCGCTGAAGTGCTCGCGTCATGGCGTCGCGGTCCAGTGTTCCTGCGAAATCGAAGGCGATACCGATCCACGGAGACTGCGGATCGCCCTTCTCTGCGGTGACGCGGGCGCGTCGCAGGTGGCGATCCTGCATCGTGGTCGGGGGTAGTTCTCGGTCGATCTCGGCTTCGGCGGCTCGTTGAGCGGAAGCATGCGTGACGCCCCATTCGATTACCCGCCCAGGAAGCGGGTGCCAATGGGTGATCAAGTTCAGATCCATCGAGTAGAACTCCTGCGTGTGTCGTCGAGAAGCCTGCTCTGAAAATGGGCAGACGACGAACTATCCCATCTGGGGGACTGAATTGTCCGAAATACTACAATCTAAACAAGAACAGGTTCTAGAAGCGTTGTGTTCGATTAGGATCATTCGGTGCTTCCGGACCCTTTAGGTGACGCTGTCGGCGCCGACCACAAGGGCGGGCGGCGAGCTGGTTCTCTGACGCCCTGGCTCGGGTTGGCGACGAGTCTGGCGGCGGCATTCATGCAATTGCTCGACGCGACCATCGTCAACGTCGCGCTTCCGAGTATCGCCGTCGATCTTCAAGCAGGCGTATCGGCGCAGTTGCTCATGGTCAGCGTGTACATCCTGGCTTTCGCGTGTTCGTTGATCACTGCAGCGCGGCTGGGGGACCTGTTCGGCCGTAGAGTTGTTTTTCTGACCGCCCTGTCCGTATTCGTGGTTGCCTCGTTGCTGTGCGGGCTCGCGCAGAGCGCGACGATGTTGATCGTCTTCCGGGGTCTGCAAGGATTGGCGGCCGGTTCGATGTCCGCCCAGACGTTCGCCATCATCTCGGGTCTGTTTCCGAAGGCCAGGCATCCGCGAGTCTTCGGGATCTACGGTGCGACCATCGGGCTCGCAACGGTCAGTGGGCCTCTGATCGGCGGGCTGCTGATCGAGTGGAATCTGTTCGACTGGGGCTGGCGCCTGATCTTCTTCGTCAACATCCCGATCGGCATCGCCGCCTTGATTCTCGGATATTTCCATCTCGTCGATGCTCGCGCTGAGCATGTGCGCTCACTGGACCTCATCGGCGCCGCACTGTCATCACTGGCGCTGTTCCTGCTGATCCTTCCCCTGGCCGAGGGAAGGGCGCGCGGATGGCCCACAGGTCTTGTCGTAATGCTCGCGATGTCGGTGCCGGTGGCATTGGCGTTTGTGCTCTACGAATCGCGTTTGGCGAAACGAGGCGGCGATCCGGTCCTTCGTCTCGAGCTTTTCCGCGACCGAGCCTTCACAATCGGCGCGGTTCTTGCGTTCGTTTTCTTCGGCACCCTGACTTCCTTGATCTTCACCATCAGTCTCACCCTTCAGTTCGGCTTCGGGTTCTCCGCATTGCGAGCGGGCGTCATGACGCTGCCGTGGGCCGTCGGAATGGGCGTGGCGGCGGTTCTCTCATCGGCGGTGTACCGGATGCTCGGAAACCGTGTTCTGATCCTGGGGATGGTCGTCTTTGCCGGCTCGCTGATCGCGCTGTCGATCATCCTCGAACGCGAAGGAACCGATCCACGCTGGCTCGCGCTCGCCGGTCCGCTGCTTCTCGGTGGCGCAGGTCTCGGACTGTTCGTGGCACCACTGCAAACCGCGATCCTTGCGACGGTCGAACCCGCGCACGCGGGTTCGGTGTCGGGACTGCTTCCTACCGTTCAGCAGGTTGGCAGCTCCATCGGACTGGCCTTGATCGGAGTGGTGTTCTTCTCGCTCGTCGCGGGGCAAGCTCCGCAAGCAGTGCAGGGGGAGCGGCCCGAGTACGTTGCGAACCTTGAAGCTGCCGGCGTTGGTCCCGGCCTGATCGACATCGCCGAAAAGGCCTTTGTCGATTGCGCGACAAGCCAATTGGCATCCGGAACACCGATGGAGGTGGCGCCGGAATGTCGCCGGGACGGCTCCGCCGGTGCCGGGGGTCAATCCGTTCAGGTGGCAGTTGATGCCGCGTACGCATCGACTCGCGCGGCGGCCGGCGAAGCATTTCTCGAAGCGCAGCGCCGTGTGCTCGCGATCATCGCAGCAATTGCGCTCGGTATCGGATTGGCGTCGACTGCTCTGCCGCGGGTCAATTCGCCGGTCTGAAAATTGCCCTTGACTCGAACGGGTGTTCGAGTACCCTGTGTGCAGGGGATCGGGGGATTCAATGGGTGTCTTGTTGTCGGACGTGGTGTCTGGTTCTGCGGTGGGGTTACGCGGACGCCTGTGGCAGTTGTCTGCTGCCGAGTTGCGCGCTGCTGCTGTCGAGGCGAGTGCGGAGATTCTGCGCCTGGAAGCCGTTCGAGTGGCTGTGGTGGACGAGTTGTCGTTGCGCCCGGATGATCAGGTGATTGCCAGCCGCGGGGTGGGTGCGTGGTTGGCGGCGAACACGATGTTGCAGGTTCGGGACGGGAAGAAGATCGCCGCGTTGGGTGCAGCTTTGCGGCCGTTTCCTGCGGTGGCGGCAGGCTTCGATTGCGGGGATTGCTCGTTCGATCATGCCGTGTTGATCGTGGCGTTCTGTGAGTCACCACCGAAGGGGATGCCGGAGGAGGCGCTCCCGAAGTGCATCGATTTGTTGTTGGCTGCTGCGTCGGGGGTGGAGGCGACGACGACGAAGGTGCGGAACGTGATCGCGACCTTGGAGCGAATCTTCGAATCGGATGAGATTCCACCCGCCGAAGACATCGACCGGAACGAGCTCCGCATCGCCTCGACGCTCAATGGTCGCGTGGTGGTGAGTGGGGATTTCGACGCCCTCACCGGGGAAATGTTGCTGACGGCGTTGTCGAATCTGACGATGCCGACCCCGGCACCGGACGGGACTCCCGATGCCAGGTCGGCGGCGAAACGCACCGCGGACGGGTTCACCGAACTGATCCGGCGTTATCTGGACTGCGCCAAGACCGGTACCGATGGTGGTCAGCGTCCACACGTGAACGTGCACATCAACGCCCATGATCTCGCTGAGCATCGAGACTGCGCCGCAACACCCTCCACTGCTGATGGTGAAGAGTCTCTGTCGGATCTCGATGTCGGGCACATGCCCTGGCTCGGGCCACTCTCGGTGTCGCAGACCCGACTTCTCGGATGCGATTGTTTCCTCTCCACCGTCCTGCTCGACGATCACGGCGCGCCCTTGGATGCGCAACCCGGGAAACGGTTGGTGACCGCGGAGCAGCGAGTGGCGTTGATCGCCCGAGACAAGGGCTGCGCGTTCCCCGGCTGCACGTGTGTACCGGCGTGGACTGATGCGCACCATATCCGGCACTGGGCCAACGGTGGCCCGACGGTGATGAACAACCTGGTCCTGCTGTGCCGTTCACATCACCGGCTGATGCACCGCAAATCCGGGTTCGTCGGGAAGTGGGAGATTCGGATCGGTGTCGACAACAAGCCGTGGTTCATTCCGCCGCCCTCGATCGACCCGCAGCAGCACCCGCTGCCGGCCAACACCACCTTCAAAACCTGAAGGTTCAAACCTTTTCGGTGACAACAAAAACGACCAGCTTCGCATCGGCATGGACCCGATGCGGGGCTGGTCAGTGGTGCTTAGAGAAAACGTGCTTGGAGAAAACGCGTCAGAAGATGCTCTGCGTGCGCCAGAGATCCGAGACGGAAACCCCGACACGCTCGAGAAGTGTTCGTACTAAAGGTAATCCGATACCGATGACACTCGAGGGATCACCCTCGATTCTCTCCACGAACCAGCCGCCGAGACTGTCGAGCGTGAATGCTCCGGCGACTTGGAGCGGCTCGCCCGTTGCCAGGTATGCCTCGAGATCCTCGGTGGACGGTTGCGCGAAATGAACCACTGTTGCGCTGTGATCCGAGGCCATGCGGACGATGCGGCCGTCGGCGACGCGTAGGACACAGTGCCCGGTCAAGAGAGTGGCGCTGCGTCCGGCCATTGCGGCCCATCGCTTTCGGGCGATATCGACGCTGCCCGGCTTGCCTTGAAGTTGCCCGTCGATCAGGAGCATCGACAACGACTACGTCGGTGAGATTGTCGGCGGCGAGGCCGGGGACGATTTCGGCGGCCTTGGCCTCCGCCAGCACCGTCACGACTTTTTCGGGGGCGGCGTCGGGTCCGAGGTTGTCGGCGATCTTGTCCTCGTCGACGCCGGAGACACGCACAAGCGGCGAAACCCCGGCCGCCCGCAGAACTGCGAGGCGAGCCGGGGACGCTGAAGCTAGAACCAGTTGAGTCACGTCAGCAGAGTGATCGTCAGCTGCGACGGATCGCGGGGTTCAGGTACGCGTACGGCGAGAACGGCGCACGCGTGCGGTGGAACTGAGTCGGATCGCCCCAGGTCTCCGCGGGAACGTTCGACTCGGGAGCTTGACCGCTGCCGGCAGCCGCAGCAAGCACGCTGACCAGTGCCGCGATCTCGACGTCCGTGGGCGAACCCTTGACGATCTTGATGACCGACGCGTCGGAGGTCGACGTCTCGGTCAGCTCCGTGAGCGAAGCATCCGTCGCGGTTCCCTCGACGACCGCACCGTTGGTCGGTGCAGTCTCCGCCAGTGCGACATCTTCGCTGAGAATGTCCTCGGTGGTTGCGGTCATAGGGGAATGTTCCCATGCTTCTTGGGCGGAAGGGAAACGGCCTTGCGCTCTAGCAGTCGCAATGCGGAAACGATTTGTCCGCGGGTGTGCGACGGAGGAATGACAGCGTCGACGTATCCGCGCTCAGCGGCGACGTACGGGTTGACGAGTGTGTCCTCGTACTCGTTCTGCAGCTTGAGGCGCAGTGCATCGACGTCTTCGCCGTTCTTCGCGGCTTCGAGAAGCTGCTTGCGGTAGACGAATCCGACTGCTCCGGATGCACCCATGACGGCGATCTGAGCGGTCGGCCATGCCAGGTTCACATCGGCGCCCATGTGCTTGGAGCCCATGACGTCGTACGCTCCGCCGTAAGCCTTGCGGGTGATGACCGTGATCTTGCCGACCGTTGCCTCGCCGTACGCGTAGAGGAGCTTCGCGCCGCGACGGATGATGCCGTTGTATTCCTGCTCGGTTCCGGGGAGGAAACCGGGAACGTCGACGAGGGTGATGATCGGGACGTTGAACGCGTCGCAGGTACGCACGAAGCGAGCGGCCTTCTCCGAGGCGTCGATGTCGAGGCAGCCCGCGAACTGGGTGGGCTGGTTGGCGACGATGCCGACCGAGCGTCCGTCGACGCGACCGAAACCGACGATGATGTTCATCGCGCGCTCGGCCTGGACCTCGAGGAACTCGTCGTCGTCGAGGATGCGACGAATGACCTCGTGCATGTCGTACGGCTGGTTGGCCGAGTCCGGGATGAGGGTGTCGAGTTCGATGTCCTCGGCGGTCAGGCTGTCTTCGATCGAACCGACGATGGGGTCGGTGATCTCGCCGCGGGGAGCTGCTGCCTGGTTGTTGGACGGCAGGTAGCTGAGCAGGTCCTTGACGTAGTCGAGGGCATCCTGCTCGCCGGAAGCGACGTAGTGGGCGACTCCGGACTTGACCATGTGGGTGCGAGCACCACCGAGGTCTTCCATCGTGACGTCTTCACCGGTGACCGTCTTGATGACGTCGGGGCCGGTGACGAACATCTGGGAAGTCTCGTCGACCATCACGACGAAGTCGGTCAGTGCGGGGGAGTACACGTGGCCGCCGGCGGCGGGTCCCATGATCAGTGAGATCTGGGGGATGACACCCGAGGCCTGGACGTTGCGGTGGAAGATCTCGCCGTAGAGGCCGAGCGAGACGACGCCTTCCTGAATGCGCGCGCCTGCACCTTCGTTGATGCCGACGAGGGGCCGTCCGGTGCGGATCGCGAGGTCCATGACCTTGACGATCTTCTCACCGTAGATTTCGCCGAGCGATCCGCCGAAAACGGTGGCGTCCTGTGAGAAGACACAGACGTCGCGGCCGTCGATGGTGCCGTAACCGGTGACGACGCCGTCGCCGACCGGGCGGTTGTCAGCGAGACCGAAGTTCACACTTCGGTGCCGTGCCAGTGCGTCGAGTTCGACGAAGGAGCCCTCGTCGAGGAGGGCGGTGATGCGCTCGCGGGCGGTCAGCTTGCCTTTGGCGTGCACCTTGTCGATGGCGGCTTCGCCGCTCGGTGCCTGCGCCTGGGCTTGGCGATTCCGCAGGTCCGCGAGCTTTCCCGCGGTCGTGTGGATATCGGGTGCGGCCGCCGCCTCCGGCGCGTTCGGCTCTTGGACAGTGGTCATGGACGTGAGCTTAACGAGAGTGCGTGGGGGGCTTCGAAGGCAGGTCCGATTGTCGCTGTCTTGCAGGCTCAAGCTACTGACCAGTACATTCTCGCCGTCGTCATAGGCTGGGGCTATGTGGACCGACTTGAACCGACCGCCCCTCGACGGCAATGCCCTACGACGCGCACTCGTGCGCAGTGACAACGACGACGCGCGCGTTTTCTGGAACCGCCTCGACGTTGTCGAGGAGACCGGTTCGACGAACGCGGATCTCCTTGCGCGAGCGGCAGATCCGGATGCCGACCGTCACGTTCTGATCGCCGAATATCAGGCGAGTGCCCGTGGCCGTCATTCGCGCACGTGGGTGAGCCCGCCGCAAGCGCAGATCTCGATGTCGGTTCTGCTGTCGATGCCCGGAATGAATCTCGCGGACATGGGTTGGCTCCCGCTACTGTCGGGAATCGCGGTCGTCGACGCGCTGCGCAACGTGGCCGAAGTGCCCGCAGAACTCAAGTGGCCGAACGACGTTCTCATCGGTGACAAGAAGGTCGCCGGCATTCTGGCCGAGGTGGCGAGGACGGCGCCCGATCCCGCGGTGGTGGTGGGGATCGGGCTGAACGTGAGCCTCGGCGTCGAGGAGCTGCCCGTCCCGACCGCTACGTCACTGCTGATCGAAGAAGCATCGACTGTCGACCGCGACACTCTCGTTCGCGCAATCGCCCGTGAATTGGCGACGCAATTCCGTGCTTGGGAATCGTCGAAATGGGATACATCTGTGTTGGCTGCCGAATACCGGCAGCGCTGCGGGACGCTGGGCAAACGAGTCCGCGCGGTCTTGCCGGGCGACAAGGAGGTGTTCGGTATCGCGACCGACGTCGACACTTCCGGACGCGTCGTCATCGAAATCGAGGGAACAGATGGGGAGACCTTTGCGGTCGCAGCAGGTGATATCACGCACCTTCGCGCCGCCCCGGTCACCGAATCGTGAACGTTGCCGGATTTTCTGGCACCAAAGTGCTAATTTTTGGCCCGGACCGGTTTTCGAACCAACCGTCCGTCCTTCATTTCACTCAACTGCGGGATTTACCGAGCTGCCTAGGGGCGTCATGACCACACCGATCGTTGTTCCGACCGAAGCCGAGACGGCCGAGAGCGCTCGCCGCGTACTCACCGGCGTGACGGTGCTGCTCGGTGTCCTCACATTGGGCCTGGGTATCGCGGTACTCGCGTGGCCGGATGCCACCCTGTTCGTGGTCGCGGTTGTCATTGCGATCCAGCTGTTCGGATTCGGAATCGTTCAGATCATCCGTTCGTTCGCGGACGTGACGGCTTCGGGTGGAACTCGCACGCTTGTCGCGATCTCCGGCGCGTTGGCAGTGCTCCTCGGATTCCTGGTTCTCCGTAGCCCTTTGCAGACGGTGGTTCTGATCGCGTTGGTGATCGGTGCCTGGTGGGTATTCCGTGGCGTTCTCGATCTGGTCGACGCGGCGTCCGGGCACACCGTCGATCGCGGTCTGTCGATCGTGCTCGGAGTCATCAGCATCGTCGCGGGTGCAATCGTCCTTCTGCAGCCCGAACTCTCGCTCGACGTCTTCCGCATCGTGGTCGGCGTGTGGATGGTGCTGTACGGCATCATCATCGTCGTGACCCCGTTGGTGCTGCGAAAGATCGCGCAGCCCTGAGCGTTGCCCTGAAGACGGGTGTGCCTGAAAGTCGGTGTGTCTGAAAGTCGGTATGCCTGAAAGTCGGTGCGGGGTGGCAGACTTCCCGTCATGGGATATCCCGAAGACGCCCTCGCTCAGGACGAGGAACTGATACTGCATCGCCATCCTCATTGGAAGATGTTGGTGCTTCCGGCGCTGACGTTCGTACTTGCGACGGCCGTCGCCGGGTTCTTGCTGGGCCTCGCACAGACGAGATTGGACGGCACGGCTCGCACCGTGTCGTCCATTGCCGTCGGAATCATCTGGCTCGGTGTCGTGGCCTGGCGATCGGTTGCGCCGTTCACGGTCTGGAAGTTCACGCATTTCATCGTCACCGATCGGCGAGTGCTCATCCGCCACGGAGTGCTCACGCACACGGGTATCGACATTCCCATGGGACGGATCAGCAATGTTCAGTTCCGTCACGGCCTGATTGATCGAATGCTCAAGACCGGAACTCTGGTCATCGCATCTGCCAGTGACGATCCGCTCGAGTTCGACGACATTCCTGACGTCGAGCACGTTCACGCCCTGCTGTATCACCAGGTTTTCGATTCCATGCAGCAGCCACCCTCGCAGGCACCGCAGTGGCCGTCAGGTGAAAACGACGACCCGAACGATCGAAATGGCTGGTAATCAACGTGCAAAGGCGTGTTGTCCGTAGTCTGTTCGTGTGACTGCCGTATTGCTAGCCGAAGACGACGAGGCCATTGCTGCACCCCTTTCCCGCGCCTTGGGGCGTGAAGGGTATTCGGTGACGGTCGAACCGACCGGACCCGCTGCGTTGCAGCAGGCGCTCGAAGGTGATTTCGACCTGTTGATTCTCGATCTCGGCCTTCCGGGCATGGACGGCCTCGAGGTCTGCCGACAGATTCGTGCGCATCGCACCTCGCTCGCTGTGCTGATGTTGACCGCCAGGACCGACGAAGTCGACTTCGTGGTCGGGTTGGACGCGGGCGCCGACGACTACGTCAGCAAGCCGTTTCGTCTCGCCGAGTTGATGGCACGTGTGCGAGCACTCCTGCGTCGCCACGGTGGCCGCGAGGACACGATCGTCGAGGTCGGTGGCATCAGGCTCGAGCCCGCGGCACGACGCGTACTCGTCAACGGCTCCGAAATCGCCTTGGCCAACAAGGAGTACGAGCTTCTGCGGGTCCTCCTCGAGCACGCCGGGGAAGTGGTCTCGCGCGATACGATCCTTCGTGAGGTGTGGGGCGACGTCGAGCTTCGTGGATCGAAGACGCTCGACATGCACATGTCGTGGCTGCGCCGCAAGATCGGCGACGAGGGCCCCGCCGTGGAACGCAGGATTGCCACCGTCCGCGGTGTCGGTTTCCGAATCAACACCGACTAACTTCTCGAGAATCAGGAACTGCCGGCATGCGGCGTCGCATATTGCAGTCGATTCTCGCTGTCGTGATCATGACGGCGTTGCTGCTGGGGGTTCCGCTGATCTACACGGCGTGGCTCTGGGTGGAGGACGTGACGCGAAGTGATCTCCGGGTGCGCCTCGACCGGATGGCCGCTGAGGTCATCGCGCAAGAGGGGACGAACGGACTCGTCGAAGGTGCGTTGAACACCGATTCGCTCAAGGTTCTCACCCCGAACGACGGGCGCCTCGTCGTCGTGTATCCGACCGTCGTCGACGGCGCCGCACGCGTCGACGTCGGTGAGGCGACGGTCAAGAACGCACTCGTCGAATCGCTCGCGATGGGAACGTCCGGCTCGTTGCGTCTCGAGGTGCCGTCGGAGAACCTGCGCACCCAGCAGAAGCAGGCGGTGATGGCTGTCGGCGTGCTCGTGCTTCTGTCCATCACGGCAGGCACCGTGGTTGCTGTGGTCACTGCGCGTCGGCTTGCCGATCCGCTGCAGGATGTGGCCGACCGGGCGGCGCGCCTCGCCGAAGGCGACTTCCGGCCGGATCCTCGTCGGCACGACATCCCCGAACTCGACCGCGTGTCCGACGTCCTCGATGCGGCAACCGTGGAGATTTCGGTGCGGCTGCAACGAGAGCGCGCGCTGGTTGCGGACGTCTCGCATCAACTGCGCAGTCGACTGACTGCAGTGCGGCTGCGC
>NZ_JASHKY010000001.1:0-82132 GCF_030056935.1 Rhodococcus sp. IEGM 1302
CGGTGTAGACACCAGCGGTGTAGCCGGCCGGTCCGGAACCGACAATGATGACGTCATGGACCGCGGGCGTGTTTTCCAGCTGGGTGGTCATGCGAGCCTTCCAATAGTGAGTGCAGACCCTCCGCTTCTTGGAGAGCCGTACCGATCAACACCAGGATAAGGGGTGTTGTTCCCGCACTCCGCTGGAAAGTGGCTCACAGCCGGCAGCTCACACGCGGGACTCACGGGCGGGGCGCGGTGCCTCCCGAACCACAAGCGCGTCCCGAACCACACAGCGCGTGCCGGTGTAGATGGTGGGCATGCACTTGTTGCAGTGGATACACAACCCCTCGTCGACGCTCTCGGCTTGGAATTTGTTGACCAGTTGTGGGTCCCTGAGGAGCGCACGCGCCATGGCGACGAATTCGAATCCTTCATCCAGTGCGTGCTCGATGGTGTCGACGCGGTTGATGCCGCCGAGCAGGATCAGTGGCATCCTCAGCGCCTGTCGGAACTGACGGGCGAAGGGCAGGAAGAAGCCCTCCTCGAACGGGTACGTCGGAAAGAGTTTGGGACCGTAGAACTTCAGCCCGTACCCGACGAGTTTGGGTTGGGAGGCGACAAACTCAGCCAGTGGGACCTCGCCGCGGAAGAAGTACATTCCGTTGAGAAGTGAACTGCCACCGGTCAATTGCATCGCGTCCAGATGGCCGTCGGCTTCGAGGATCTGGGCGATCGGCAGGCTCTGGTCGAGCCACAGACCTTTCGGCACCCCATCGGACATGTTGAATTTCGCGGTGACCGCCACGCTGGATCCAGCGGCCCGTCGCACCGCTTCGACGACTCGACGCGGATACTCGGCGCGCTTGGCGACGCTGCCACCGTATCGATCGTGGCGCTTGTTCAGATTGGGGCTCATGAACGAACTGAGGAGGTAGTTGTGGCCGAGATGGACCTCGATGGCGTCGAATCCTGCGTCCACGGCGACGCGAGCGGTCCGTTCGAAGTCGGAGACGACACCGTCGAGTTCGGCGAGTGTCGCGCCCTTGACGAGGCCCATCGCGGGCGGACTCAGCCGGGTCGACGGCGCCAGAGTCTTCGTCTTGTTGGAGAGCGTGTTGGCGACCAGTCCCGCGTGGCCGATCTGCGCCGCAGCAAGTGCGCCTTCGGCGTGGACGGCGTCGGTCAGTCTGCGTAGTCCCGGCAGCGCGCGCTCGTCCATGACAAGGGTGTCGCGGTGGACTCGTCCACCTGGTGAGACGGCGCAATAGGCGACAGTGGTCATCGCGGCCCCGCCGCGGGCCACCTCGGCGTGGAAGTTGATCAGATCGTCCGAGACCGCTCCCCGGGGCATGACGCCCTCGAACGTTGCAGCTTTGACGATGCGGTTGCGCAAGGTCAGAGGGCCGAGACGTGCGGGTTCGAATATCGACGGTGTGGGCGCTGTGGTCATTTTCAACTTCCTGCGGCGGCCTGATCTTTACGATGCCAGTGGACTCGTAACTACGACGATATAGCGCCTACTGCCAATCTGTCCGACAATTCGACACGATGAATGCCACAGGATCAGGTCGCCCACGAGACCCACGCATCGACGACACAGTCCTCGAGGTCACCCGAGCGATGCTCCTCGAGGTCGGTTGGGATCAACTCAGTCTCCGGGCGATCGCGGCACGGGCAGGGGTCAGCCGAGCCTCGATGTCGCGGCGATGGCCGTCGAAGGCACATCTTGTTCTCGGGTCGATCCTGGGGGCGACACCGGACCTGACACCGTTCGAGGGCACCGATCGCGACGGCTGGATCCGTTGGGTGGTGGAGGGAAGTGCTCAGCTCTTCTCCCGTCCCGAGGTTCGCGCCGCGTCGCCAGGATTGCTGGCGGCCCTGCGCGACCACGACGACCTGCGCAACGAATTGTGGCGCGGGTTCAGTGGACCGAGTACGCAACTGTTCCTTCAGAACGCCGAAGATCCTGAATCGGCACTGCTCGATGCCAAGGCCGTGCTGGTATTGGCGGCCGGGGCAGCGATGTTTTCGAGTCTGATAGCGGTCGAGGACGATACAGATGCGCTACGCGAAAGAATCCTCGAGCTCTTACTCCCGGCGGCATCGCCGCGCTGACCGTCGACGTCAGCCGATGTTCTTGACCGACAACGTATTCGGATTCCCGTCGCTGCAGTTGATGCCAACAGTTAGTGCAGTGATCTGACGCGGCTGCGATCCCGTGAAGAGTAGGACTATCGCCGGCGCCCCGTCGATGCGAATCTCGCCGGAACCGAGTAGAGGCCAGCCCTCGTCGATGCCGTTGGCGCGTAGGCATCCGGCAAGTTTGGATGGATCATCCAGTGGTCCAAGGTTTTTGGATCCGACGAGTGAGAGCAGAGACGCCGAATCCGGATCGTCGACAGCAGACGTCGCCGGTGTGCTCGGTTGAGCGACAACACTTTCGGCGGGTTCGGAATCTCGGGTTCCGATAACAACGATCACGAAGGCCGCCAACACGGCTGCTGCGGCACCGAGAACCCACGCTTGTGGGCGCCGCCGGAACGGCACGACAGCTGCCTCAGCTGGCGGCTCCAGCTGTTCTGACTGTCGATCCAGTGCCGAATTGATTCGCTCGGCAAGCGAATTCGGAATCCGTTCGTGAGTGGCCTTGCTCGAGTTCAGTGTCGCGAGTGATGCCGTGACGCCGTCAAGGGCGGTGACAAATGCATGGGCGTCAGGATCTGCGCGTACCACCGGCCACAGAGCCGCACTGGTTTCGGAATCGAGAACCCCGGCGTGAAGATCTGCGAGTAGGTCTTCTGAAAACGGAGGCGACGGAACGCGAACAGACGGATCTGTCATGAACCCTCCCTCGGCAGTCGGTGCGGACCCTTACAAGATAGGACGCGGCCGGTTCACGAATGGTTCCCGCCTTCGCGAAAGTCCTCCAACTGGGCGGCGAGACGCTTGCGCGCGCGGGCGCAGCGACTCTTCACGGTCCCTACGGGCACTCCCAACCTCTCGGCGGCCTCGGCTACCGGATACCCCTCGACATCGACGGCGACGACGGCAGCACGCTGCTCAGGCGGCAGCGATGCCAGTGCCTGTTCGACGGTCAGGCTCATGTCCACTGTCGCCGCATAGTCGCGGTGATCGCGGGGTTCCTCCGCGTTCTCCGAAGACAGAGAGAACCCCGCCCGTGATTTGTTGCGTCGGATCCGGTCGAGGCAGGCATTGACCACGCACGCGTTCTCGGGCGTTGGTGAGTATTGAGGCTCTACGAGCGCTCCGCTGACCTGCGAAAAGATGCGTTGTAAGCGTTGGCGAGAATGAATGCGAAGTGGAGCTACTGCGTACCCTCTGCGTACTGAGCCCGTTCCGCTTCTTCCCTCGCCTCGATTCGCGCCTGTGCCGCTCCAAAGCACCGACGTGCCACTGCGATTTGTTCGGCGTTCCACGGAGGGAAGGTAGCCAGAACTTTCTGGAGATGATCCTCGTCTTCCTGTCGCCAGGGTGCTTTTTTCGGCAGACGCGGAGTTCTCATCCGGTGAGCATGCGCCACAACTGGACCTGATGTCAGTTGAACCGAGAGCAGATCAGCTCGACTCGCCACGGAGGAACCGATCGCAGTCGTCGCGATGGATTCGCCAGTGACCGTTCGGCGCCTTGCGCTGATACCCGAGGAGGCGCTCGGACTCAAGATCCTTGCGGACAGTGACGGGATGCCGGCGCATGTACGCCGCTGCCTCGGAGACGTTCATCCATGGGGTTTCGATGTTCTCGCTCATATCCTGACCCTATGGCTGAGGGGTCAAATTTTTAGACCCTCCGGGTGCAACCTCGATCGATCCTGCTGCCACCCGCTTGGCATTGCGTCACGTCTCTCCCCACGGACTTTTCAGGCCGCACATGGGCAAATGAGGGTCAGTTGCGGATGGCTCCGATCGACTCTCGAATGTCCTCGGTCATCACGTTCGACCGAGCCGGGTCGGTCCAGTAGTCGGCGACGTCGGTGAAGAGTGCTGGCGGAATCACGAAGTCTCCGCGGGCAGCTGCTCCCATTACGAGGTCGACCACGAGGGCGTCTTCACCGACGTCCATCCACTCTCTGATCATCTGTCGGTCGCCAGCGTTCATGAACGGCATGGCAAACGTCACCACGTCGTTCATTACTTCTCGGGCCGGCCTCATTTGTGGCACTTTACCGGCAAAAGCCCAGGAAACGGGTCTCGAATCGACCCTGTATCCCGTACGGGGTCAGCGGCTCAATGCAAAGCGCCCTTCCGTGTGGATCGATCGAGGGGGCATGGCCAGGGGTGCTTCGTAAGGGCCTGTCATCGGCGCTGAGCCAGCCTCTCCGGAAAGGTACGGGTCATGAGCTGGTCATCCATCCACGCACGGCACTGCCCGTTTGATACCGCGGTGGCGAGGTTGACGCCGATGGGTTGGCCGGCGGGCTAGCTCTCGGCAGGCTCGGGCTTGCGGTACGGGTTCGGCATTGGTGCGTCCTGCACGATGCCGTTGTCCTCGGTGACTGTTCCGCGGAACGTCTGGTTCACCGCTTCGTAGTCCTGTTCGAGGTAGGCGCGGTGGTATTCACGCGCCTCGGCGAGAGTGTTGAGGTTGATCGATGTCATCACTCGGTACCAAGGGTTGTCGCGTCGGTCTCCGTTGCGTCCGGTGCGCGAGAACTGTGACGCCTCCATCAGCTTGCCAAGTGAGGGGTCGGTGAAGAACACAGCGAACGCTGACATGCGCAGGGTTGCCGGCGACGACTCGAAGAGAGGGAAGCTCGAGCCTGGCAGGAAGTCGTTGAGGATGTTCTCGGCCCTGTCGAGGGTTGCGATGTATCCGGGTAGCGACTGCCATGCGTCGAGAGCCTCGGCGTCAGCGTGATTGAGGAACGCTTCCAATGACTCATCACCGTTGATGTGTTCCTTGGCTGCGGCCACGCCGGCCATTGCCTGGTCAACCTTGGGTCGCAGTGCGTCGATGATCTCGTCTGCGATGCCGTCGTCGAGCGCGTCGTGGAAGCGACGGACGTACAACGTCTCGTGGCCGGTAATCGAGGCGACATAGTCACGGGCTGCCTGCTCGGCCGCGCCCTTGGCTGCCAGGGTCGCGAGTTGAGCATCGGTGAGCTCGCCTCGGACGATCTTGTCCTTGATCTCCTTGGCTACTGCATCAGAGGGGGCAGCAAAGGACTTCATTCGCTGCCAAGCGGCGAGAGTGTCCGAGAGCGGCTTGGGTACCGGAATGTCGAATGCCTCGATACTGGCCACGAGGCGCTTGCAATGGGCAGTGGTGGTGTTCGAGCTGTAGTAGGCAGTCATTGTTCGTTCCTTCGTCCTGAGTTCCAATGGGGTGGGTATGAGTGGTCACGTTCGGGCGATTTGGCCGGCGAGGCTCCAGGTTTGAACGCACCAAGCCTGAGTTGCTCGAGGATGCGTTCGGAGCGTGCGTCCTCTTCCTCGGGGCTCATTGAGTCCGCCAGGAAGCCGGGTAGAGGGTCTCCTCCTGTGCTGGCTCACGTGTCCTGGCGACAAGGTCTGTGAAGTCCTGCTCGGTTAGTCCGCTGAGGTATTCCTCGACGACGGCGCCGAGCGGTCGTGCGGGGTCTGTTTCGTGGGCTTCGGTCATGGTGGATTCCTTTCTTGTGGTTAGCGTCCGGTGAACGACAGCGCTTGCTGCTGCTGCCGGATGCGCTCTTTCTGAATCGCCTCGGCCATATCGGCGACGTGATAGTGGATGTGCTCCTCGATGACGCGGCCACCTTCGGCGATCGCGGACTGAATCGAGTTGGACCCGAGCTGGTCTGAGACGACTGGGCCTACTGTTTGGGCTCCCATTGCGGCGGATTGGATGTCCATCGCCGCCTGCCAGTACCGGTGGTTCGGATCCAAGGGCGTGCCTTGAACTCCGAGGATCTCCGGAATAGCGCTCTTCGCGATATCGCCGACCTGAGTTCCGAACTGAGCGAAACGACCCTCCGCGAACAGGCGAGCCTCTTCAGGATCGAAGACGCCACCCTGCGCGAACATGCCCATCGCCCGCTGCACACCCTCGACACCCTGCTTACGAGCGATCGAGTTCATGCCATCGACGAACGACGAACCCACAGCGCGAGTCCACTCGGGCCGCATGATCGACTCACCACCAGAAACGCCAACCTGGAACTTGTCCTGGCCGGGGCTGTATCCGGGGATGATCCCGCCGAGTGCGTAGCCGTGCCCTTGGCCCCACATGGCCCCGAGGTCGTCGCCATACCTGGATCGGTAGTAGCGCAACGCCGCGGACATTGAAGCGTCGGGATCTGTGCGATCGTTCGGCAGATCCGGGTTGCGGTAGGTCGCAAAGGTTCCAGGAATGACCTGAAGTAGACCCACCGCTTCATTGCCGCCCGAGTTCACATCCTGAACCGACTGGACGATGTTCGGGTTGCCGCCGGACTCGGACTGAATCTGCGCGAGCATCAGATTCTGATTGCGTTCGCTGGCGTCGAACCCCTCTCGCTGGAGAGCTTCAATCACCTTGGAGCGCCACTGTTCCGCACCGGCTCCGATGTCGAACGGCGTCGACCCTGAATCGTTCGGCCCGGAGGCGCCCCTGATTGCAGTGGTCATCGCATCCTTGATTGCGGTGAACGCAGCCTTGGGGAGCTGACCCATCAGCGTCGGCCCAAAATCCGGTATGCCAGCACCAATGCCCGACACCGTCTTGTCGAATGTCGAAGCTGCGACCGAGCGAGCCGAGTTGACTGCACCGCCAAGGAGGCGGCGCACACTTCCCATGAGCCCGCCGCCATCCGCGTCGGCCGGATCGCCGCCAGGGCCAACCGGTTCCGCGACTGCCCAGTGCACATGGTTGTTGTGCTCTGCCATCGTGCCCGCGCCGTAGAACCCGTAACCGTCACCGACTGGGTTGCCGGCGCCGATGTTGCGATTGAACGGATCGTGAATCAACTCGATGGTTCGGCCTGCAAAGTTGTCTGCAATCCAGCCTGCGAGTTGACGCATCTCAGGGGTTGAGGAATACCCGTTCGAGAAGTCCGCAGCCATGCCCTGCGAGTGGTAGCCGTTGTCGGTGTAGCGAAGACCGGAGGTCATTTGCATTCCGGCGCCGAACTTCTCCTGCACGGCCGACGTCATCGACTCGACGATTCCGCCGTTTGCGAAGTACTGCATTCGCTTCTTGACGCCAGCTACGCCCTCGGCTCGCGCTGCGGCATTCATGCCGTTCACGTAGCCGGAGCCCATAGCCTGGGTCCACTCCGGGCGCATTACAGCTTCGCCACCCGAAAGGTGCAGTCGCCCACCTGTTGGTGATGCAAACTCATGGACATCGCGGCCCGGGGTGTAGCCCGGAAGGATGCCGCCTGTCGCGTACCCAGTCTTGCCGCCATCGTTGCCGCGAGCGTCGAGGACCTGCCCCGTCTCAATGCGTCCAACGCCGTCCCACTTATCCAGTCCGAAGACTGTGGCGACGGTATCCCAGGCGCTCTTCAGGGCACCATTGATGACGTTGTCGATGATCCAGTTGATGGGACCAGCGGCCATCTCTTTCAGTCGATCCCAGTTTCCGCCGAAGCCTTCGACGATTCCGCGACCGAATTCGAGGAGGGTTCCGAGACCTTCCTTGAAGCCAGGAAAGATCGTGTTGGTGATATTCCCAACGACCTCGCCGATCTTGGATCCGAGGTTGCCCCAGTTGATTCCGCCACTCTCGGTGGTGCCGAGAATGTTTCGTCCGAGGTCTTCGAGGCTTGACTTGAAGCCGACGAAATCGCCCGTACTGAGAGAAAGTAGGGATTGCGCAACATTGGACCCGAGGGTTCCGAAGTTGCTGCTACCAACCTGCTGCGTCTCGATTGACTTGCGCTGCAACTCGTCGAGTTGGCGGTCGAATTCCTCGACGTCGCCGAAGGTCTTCTCCCATTCCTCGCGGGTGTACTGCTTCTGTCCACCCGATCGGCCGCCGCCGGTATTTGGACCAGGAACCGTGGTGGGCAGTTGACCATTTTCCCGCGCTTCGCGCTGTTCCTTGGTCTCCCCATCTCCCGGGCCAAAGGCGCCGTTCCACCAATCCTTGATGTTGCGGAGAGCGCCGTTGTCGTTGTCGTTGCGTAGAAACCTCCACGCGCCGCTCATGTCGAGGTTGTACTGAAATCCGCCGACATGTCCCGGGTCGACTGCGCTTCCGTCAATAACTGCGCCCATTGGGGGCACGGCACCTGAGTTTCGCGCATTACCTTCAGGAGCATTGGGGTCGTTCGGCCCCGCCCCGGGTCCGGTTCTACCTCCAGAGGGGAAGAGAATGTTCGCCAACTTGATGGCTTCTTTGACCAGGTTGAGAATGTCGGTAACCGTGTGGCGGACGTCTTCCCAGAACGCCTTCATCTTCTCCTGACCCTCGGCCGTGCGCATCCAGTCCGCGAACTCACGCATCGTTTCCGTGAGGCTCTGGACCATCGACTTGCCGGATTCATCGGACGTGGTGAACAGTCCACCAACTACGCGGCCAATCTCGACGAACAGATCCTTGATTTCACCAAGGGCTTTGATCGAGTTCTCCATGAAGGTGCGGATCTTGTTCTGCCCCTCCTCGGAGGCAGTCCACTCCTCGAAGCGCGCCATTGTGTCCGCGAACGAACCGCTAAGGCCGGGGAGGAAATCTGATCCGATGGAGGCGATGTTCGTCAGGCCGCCGAAGAGGCTCGACAGTCCGTCGATGACGGGCTGCATCGAGATCCGGGTGTTCTCGAGAATGTTCGTCCAGTCGAGCTTGCTGGACTCGCTCGACAGGTCGGCGAGCGCGCCCTTGAGTCCGATATTGATCTCGGTCGCAATGCCGCCGAGGCCGTTCTTGAGGATCGGGAAGTAGTTCGTCGCAAGATCGGTGATCGATCCACCGAGGCCGGCAAACAGGTTGTCTTGGATCTGGAGTCGGAGATCCTTCCAGGCATCACCGAGGCTGCGGGTTTCTTCAACGAACGCACGGGCGTTGGGTGACAGATTTGCCAAGGCTGCCGCATACTCGTCGACCGCGTCAGCACTAGCCGTTGTCGCTTCAGCGGCACGTTGCTGAGCATCAATGACGGCTTCCTGCGAATCCGCAAGGTTCTGCTGTGCGTCGAGAACTGCACCCTGCGCGTCAGCTACAGCAAGGTGTGAATCCGCCAGAGACTTCTGCGAATCGATGACACCCTGATCTGCATCGGCGATGGCTTCTTTCGCGGAGACGACCTGCTCAGAACCTTCGACGCCAGCCTGATTCGCGGCAGCGACCTCCTCGCGAAGATCACCATTGCGCTCACGCACCTCGTCGAGACGCTGCTTGGCCTCGTCGACACCGAGAACGGCCTCGGAAATGTCGAGTTGAGTGACCGGCTGGCCACCCTTCCAGAGATCCCGCAACTGCTGCTCGGCGCGACGGACTGCCAACTCAGCGCCACGCTCATCGAGTGCCGACCCCTTCAGCGCGAGATTTAGATCCTCGATCTGCTCCTGGGCATCCTTGCGGGCTCGGGTCAGGCTCTTCTGGGCTTCCTCTGACCGCTTCTGTGCCTGGGTAACTCCACGTTCAGCACGCTCGACGTTGTCGAGTGCCGTGCCGACGCCACGCTCAGCACGAGCAACACCGTCAGCGGCCTTCTCTACGCCACGCTCTGCGTTTGCCACAGCCTTCGCGGCCGACGCACGTTCTCGGGCCTCGGTCGCCTGCTGCTTCGCGGTCTTCGCGGCATTTTTCGCAGCCTCCTCGGCAGCCTTGGAGCCCTTCGAGAAAGCATCAAACACTCCGGTCGAACCTATGACGATGGTTGCGATTCCTGCTGCGGCAGAGGCGGCTACGGCAGGGAGCAGTGATATGACTCCCGCAGCCTGGGCGAGCTGACCGATCAGTGGAACGAGACTGACTGCGGCTAGTCCAACGAGGGCTGCGGTTGCCAGTCCAACGGGGTTGATGATCCCCGAGGCAGCTGTGCCAATCGAGCCGATGCCGCCGACACTGCCGATCCCTTGGGACGCGGCGCGAAGCGCTGCCAACTGCGCGAGTGCGGCAGTGATGTCGAGATCGAAGTCCGCGTGCATCGAGCGGCTGGCCTCGACTCGGAAGGCGCGGAGTTGTTCACGCGCCACCGTCAGATCGAGGCGAACTGGAATGGTGACGGCGGAATCGCCTGAGGTGGCTGCGAGATCCGCCCGAAGCTGCTGGCGAAAACCAGACAGGTCCGGGGAGACCTTCACCTTGATATTGGCGTTGAATCTCCCCAGACCCGTTTCGAGCTTCTGCCTGAAGTTGTCGAAGTTCGGTACGACGATGACCGGTGCTTCGATGCGCTCGGAGCGCAGTTGAACTTTGACTTTCCGATGGAAGCCCGTGAGGTCGGGTCCAATGGCGATTGATGCTGTGCCTGCCTGAAACTGGACACTCACGGGCTACCTCCGGGTACTACGCCACGGAACCCCTTGCCCCGCAGTAAGCCATCACGACGTTTCGGTCGAATTCGAGAGCCCCGGCGCTCCCTTTCCGACCGTCCAACGAACTTGCGATTCGTTGAACGTGGCGTCTACTGCATCCGAGGATTTCCGCGGCTTCAGTGCTGCCTATGGATAATCCTTGCGGGATAGGGGGTTTGGCGACGTCGCGTTGTCGCCGTCGACTCAGCTCATCCTTCGCTTCAAGGGCGCCGAGCTTGAGTTCTTCCTGCAGATTGAGAACATGTGGTGAGGGCCGATACCCGTCGCGCTGCAGCTGCTTGATTGCAACGGAGACAAGGTAGTAGATCTCTGGGATGGCCGAACCTCGGAGCAAGATCACTCCTGCCCCGAGGTGTTCGGCGTCAGCCCTCGTCATCCGGCAGGGTGATGTCGCCATATGACGCGGCGTGCGCGGCGAGGTCGACCATCTGCTTCTCGAACTCGTCTCCCATGTGCAGCTTGAAGATGTCTGCGAGGGCGAAGAGGCTCGCGAATGTCAGCTCCGCCAACCGGTTGCGCTCGTTGGCTTCGTCGATGACGATCTGCACGCCTTCGATGTCGCCGCGTTTGGCGTGTGCGATCGCGGCAAAGCCTCGGGAGAAGTCTTGCGGTGCGCAGATCTGGTGGACTGCTTCGGGCATGCTCATGATTCATCCTTCTTTTTGTTGGCGATGAGTTCTTCGGCCCTCTCATGAAGGGCCAGTACCTCCCGGCGTAGTTCGTCGAGGAGGTCATCACTTTCAGCGAGGGTCAATTGCGTCCATCGCTTGCCTCGGTATTCGAGAGTGATTGCGTTCAGCTCTCGGTATTGGTCGAGCGTGAGGGATGTTGGAACCTTCATGCTGCGGACTCCTTCTTGTCAGTCCGTGTGGAAAGTGTTGAAAGTGTTGAATTGGCAGCGTCTTCCCTGGTCGAAGAGTCCGTGGTGAGCTGCGCGTTCTCCACAGTTTCAACACTTTCCACACTTTCAACACTGCTTACGTAGACCCCGCGACCGGACTTACTGATGTGCCCGGCCTCGGCAAGGCGTCCGAGGAGAGTGCCTGCAGTCTTCGAATCGATCCCCAAATGAGCCGCGAGTTCAGCCGGCGCAACCTTGTCGTGAGACTCGACAAATCGAACGATCTCCACCGATCGATCAGCAAGGGTCGACTTCTGCTGTCTACGTTCAACCGTGGCAGCCGCGTCGACGAGATCCATCCCGTCGAGTGACCACCGCCCATCCGTCATAGTGAGCGCGTACTCGTTCTCGGTCACATCGCGACCGGTAACTGCAAGCACCGCGTCATCAGACTTTCGTTTACGAGCGAGAACGAGAATGAAGTCCGCCGAACCTGCTATTCCCTGAGTGCCACTGACGGCGTCCACGAAGTCTGAGGATTCTGCCTTGCGGGTGTGGTGCACGACGAGCAAGCTCGAACCCGCAACCGCATCAACCAAATCCTTGAGTTTCGTTCCGATCGCATAGTCCGCCGTGTATGAGTCCTCGCCGGCCTTCTTCGGGGGCTTCACCTTTCCGAGCGTGTCCAAGATGACCAGTGGCGCAACATCCGCGTGCTGGTCGAGGAACTCGGCAATCATCGTCACCACTTCATGCGGTCGAGCCTTGACGATCAAATGAATCGCCTTCGGGATTGGAACCCCTTCACCGAGGATCTGACGGAAGCGGCCCTGCAGTCTTCGATGGCCATCCTCGAGCGCCATGTATAGCACCGGTCGGCTGGACACCGAGATCTTCCCCAGCGCCAGACCGCCTGACGCACAAGCAAGTCCAACGCCGGCAACCAACCATGACTTGCCCGCTTTCGGAGGCGCCACGATCAGCCCGAAACCCTCTGGAACGATGCCTTGCACACTCCACTGAAGTGGAGGGAAGTGCTGCGCGTCGAGCCATGCCCCGTCGACCATCCCGTCGAGTACGCGAGACGAATCGAATTCTGGCTCTTGATCGTCCACTACGCAGCTCGTCCCGTCGTCCGTTCGGCTGACCTCAGGCATGTGTCGATCTCTCTTTCCTCGAGCCCGGTGGACAGAGCCGCCGAACGAATCTCATCCACGAGGTCACTGCTCCCTCGTTCGAGGGCCCTGCAAAACGCCCAGAACGTGATCGCATTTCGGCCGCCCCCGTGCGACTCTGCAACTTTCCGGACGACGCCGTGGTTACGCACCTCCGGCGGAGCAGTGGCGGGCCGCGGTTTGTACTCCGAGACTTCTACCAACGGGAGCAGTAACTCGGGCAGAGGTGCGATCGGAAGGTCGACTTCGATCCGGTACGGCTTTCCGGTCTCGGGATGGATCGACCCTGGCATGACGGTGTATCCCGTACGCCATGTCTTGAGGTCGATACCGTCGTGCTGCTGAATCTTGCCCCTCACCTTCCCGGAGAACTGGAAGTAGGCATGTCGACCGCCGGAACCCGTACGCACTACGAGGGTTTGAAGAACGGCAGGGATCTTCAGTGACTCCAGGTTTCCGCCGTTGCGAGGATCCTCATCAAGGACCATGACGCCCTCACAGGTTCCACCCCAGTTGCAGTTAGGCCACCGCTTCGCCTGTCGCTCCAGAACCCCGCGGTCTGTCGTGAAGTCATGAAACCCTCCGGGGAGGAACGCCTTTTTACCGTCGAGCGGACCCATGGCGAACCCGAGTTCAAGCATCTTTTCGTTCGGAATCATCAGGCCACCTCCCCGACGTCGTCGGACGTTCCGAGCGCGAGATCGATCAGAAGGAGAAGGGCGCGGGCGAGGTTGCCGGCGTCCTCGATCGTCAGGGAGTACTTGTTGAGTGGCGTGTCGTCGCCTACCGGGTCGCCCTTGGCGTTCCATCCGTGGCTCTCGAAATTGATGTGGGGGTATCGGTCGCCGACCCTCTGGCTGATGTTTGCGTAAATCGTTGCGGTGGTCCAGTTTCCGTCCACACCCACGACTGCATACTTGGTCGTGTACGGCATGCGCAACGGAGTGGATCGCCACTCGGCGTGATCGGGCTGGCAGACGTCGCTGCCCGGTTCGTCGAGAACATCGAGGTTCGGATTCGACCACCGCGGCGCATCTTTCAGCCAGGGGCTGGGATCCTTGCCTGAGATCTCGATCTTGGGGAGCATCTCGGCGTTGAAGTCTCGGCAATTTTTGAACGGCGTCTGACGGGCGTCTTCCGCTTTGCTGGTGTTGTGCCTTACAGTAGGCATGAAAGATCTCCTGCTTCGTGAGAGTTGTTGGGGTTCTGAACGGCATCGACTGCAAGTGGGACGGCAATCCCGCAGTCGGTGCTGTTTTTGCGTTCACCGCTCATGAAGCGACTCCGCCGCGGACCCCGTTGGATTCCTGGGCAACGAGCCATTCCTGCAGCTTGGAGAGCTTGTAGACCACTCTCGACTTGCCCTGTACGTGCGACTCGGGGCCAATCCCCTTAGCGCGGTAGTAGCGAAGCGTGCTGACAGGGATGCCTGTCCTCTCACTGACCTGTTTGGTCGTGAGGTACTGCTCCATCTGAAAGGCCACGTCCCCGTGGGTCCGAAACGCGACTGAGGTGGGAGGGTTCATCTTCTTCTCCTGAATGAGCAACCTGCCGAATTGGAAGTGCTAAATACGTTGTACACCGTGGACTAGCCACGATGCAAGCCAAAATGTAAAGTTGCTGAAATGGCAGCGACTGAGACGGCAGAGCAGAGATTCGGCGAACGTGTGAAGTGGGAGCGGGAACGGAGGAAGTGGTCACAAGCCGAACTTGCGCGAAGAGTGGCAGATGCGGGAGTGCCGATGCATCCAACAACGGTTACCAAAATTGAAGCAAGAGATGCATTGCGCCCCAGATCAATTCGCCTTGACGAGGCCGACGCCTTTGCCCGTGTTTTCGACCGGTCTATAGATCAACTCCTCGGAGTGGCCCGAAAGACCGACAGCCGGGCTCTGGCTGAAGAAGTCGCGGCAACTGCCGCAGTGACCAATCGGCGGATGCGGAGTGACCTCGGGGCGATCTTTCAGCTCTCAGAAAGGGTGCAATTGGAGGTTCAGGCCATCCAGCAGCGGCCCATAGGCGACGCCGATGAAATGCCAGTAGATGACGTCCGGATGGTTGTAGCCCTTAGCCGGATAGGTAGCGTCCTGCGCTCCGGAACGGAGGCTCTCAAGAGCTTGTCCATCTTGGAAGACCTCTTCAAGGTGAGTGAGTCCGAACTGTTGGAAGAATTCCTCTCCCTGCCGGATGGTTCCAATGGCTCCCCAGAAGCGTAATCGGCGCGCTGGCGTCGAGGATCTATGGTGGAAGACGATTCGGGTCGAGGGTAGAGATCACAAGGTTGAATCAAAACTTCACGGAACCGGAAAGCGTTGGCGTGCACGTTACGTAGATGACGAGAGCCGTGAGCGAACGCAGCGATTCGACCGCAAGATTGACGCGCAAAACTGGCTGGACAACATCGTCGCAAGTCAGGTCACCGGCAATTACATCGACCCTGTGCGCGGTCAGATTACCTTCGGCAGCTTCTATGCCGAGTGGTCGCCGCGTCAGGTTTGGGTGCATCACACGCGTCGCGAGAATGACCGTCTCGACAGGACTGTTCCGTTCCGCGATGTAGCTATGGCCGATCTGCGGGCGAGTCACTTCGAGACATGGGTCAAGGCGATGCAGGACCAGCCGCTGGCGCCGTCGACTATCAAGTCTCGAATGATGAACGTGCGCGCAATTCTGAAGGCAGCGATACGCGACAAGGCACTGGCCGTCGATCCGAGCCAAGGCGTAAAACTTCCACGCACGCGGCGCGCTGAAGCGGCGATGAGCATTCCGACCAGTGAGCAGGTGGGCCAACTCATCTCGAACGCCGAAGATCGGTTCATGCTCTTCATCGCGCTGTGCGCGTTCTCGGGAACACGCTCGGGTGAGACGTCAGCCTTTCAGGTTGGGGACTTCGATTTCTTTCGCCGGGAGATCCACGTCGAACGCCAGGTGCAGCGAATCCGTAGCGGTGTTGTGGAGATTCGCCCACCGAAGTACGGCAGCGAGCGGGTGGTCGCCGCACCCAAAGAACTTATCGACATGGTGGCCGAGCACATCCGCCTGCACGTTCCCGGCGACAATCCGAAACGGTGGATCTTCGAGGGGCTCAACGGCAATCCGATGGAGAACAACATGGTCGGCGGGCGCTGGCGCAAAGCGAAAGCTGCCGCGGGTATTACGGACGTCAAACTGCACTCGCTGCGGCACTACTTCGCGTCGGGCCTGATCGCCGCCGGCTGCGATGTAGTGACCGTCCAGCGAGCGCTGGGGCACTCATCGGCGTCGGTCACACTCGACACGTACAGCCACCTATGGCCAAAGGCTGAGGACCGAACCCGTAAGGCCGCAAGCGGGCTCTTTGGTGAGGCTCTCGGATCTACTGCGTACCCTCTGCGTACCCAAGGGCATATTTAGGCCGCTGACCTGGCATTCGAGGCATTGACCACGATGGTGTGGAGCCAACTACGCACCGCCGCGTCGCCGCGGAACTTCGCGGCCTTGCGGTGCGCGGACAGCAGACCCTCCTGGAGAGCGTCGGCCGCATCCTCGTCCGAGTAGCTCGTACGCCGGGCAACGTGCCATAGATGATCCTGATGCCTGGTCAGTAGTTCACGGAACGCATGCTGATCGCCCTCGACATGAGCAGTCAACAATTCGAAATCCGTCGCCTCGAGATTCTTGTTCTCGAAACTTCTGGATTCGAATTTTCCGGCTCCGCCCCCGGTGCCCCCCCGATAACTGTGCACGGGCGGATATTAGCCCAGTCGGTAGGTTTCAGAAGGGCCAAGGGCGATCACTTTGCAGCAGTGAATGCAATCTCCGAGATGGATGTCTGGTTTTGTCCGGATTCGGTGCTGAGCTGCGTAATCCAAACCAGGACATACTGACCCGAGCCATCCGAAGTGACTGGAATGTCGGTCACACCGTTCTTCAGGACACCCGATCCGATTTCCTTGGTCTGATCCAGTGAAGTATTCGCAGAAGGGGCAGAACGGATTTCAACGACGGTTCCCGGCGAATCAGACGTGATCGCAACATTCTTCAGGTTGGCGGCATCGGCAAGACTCACCATCAGGCCGACACCGTTCTTCAGTGACGGGAACGGCTGGAAGTACGAGTCCGACGACCACGCAGTGGCCGGGTTGCCGTCGATGGCGTTCTTGGCCGTTGCCGGTTGATCCGGCGTGCCCTGGGGTGAGAACACCGTTACGGCCGAGGCAGCTACCGGCACGGTTGCCGCCGCCGGTGCGGGCGCGGGTGAATTGTTCTCGGGCGCAGTGGCTTCGGTGGTCAATCCGAAACTCTGCTCGCTGAGAGGGGTGTCGTTACTACCACCCGAGAGGAAGCTCGCTACCCACACCACAAGGAGAATCAGGACGATCACGGTGAAGACGCCGAGTGCCGTCAGTGCCGCGAGCATCCGCGTCGACTTCTTCTTCTCGGCCTCGATGGCTTCGGGGTCGTTCAGTGCATGACCCGACGCACCCTGTTCGCGGTGGCCGAGACGAAGTGCCGGAATCATTTCCGTCTTGTCGTTGACGACGGACGCCTGATCGAGGATGTGCTGCACGGTGGCAGCAGTGCGGATTCCACTCTCCGACTGCAACGCTCGAACTGCAACGGCCGAGATGTCGAACGGAACCTCCGGACGGACGACCCGAGGCTCGACGATGTTCCCGTCGGCGCCGCGGCCGGCGGGAAGCAAACCACCGACGGGACCGGCGGACGGTTCGGCCAGCGGCCAGCGAGCCGTGATGAGCGAGTACAGCATGGCGCCGAGGCCGCGGACGTCGCTGGTGGAATCGGCGTCGGCAAGCGTCGCCGGGAACGCCAGTACGGCGTCACCGTTGATGCTGATGCGAACGCGGTCCGGGTGGTCGATGGACAGCGCACCGCCGGTGCGGTGAGCAGCTTCGGCAGCCGCCGCGAGGGCGCGAATGGCGCGGGCTGCACCGATCGGCGACGGCGTCGTCTCGGCCATCTCACGCAGCGAACGGCCGGGAGTCCATTCGGCGACGACGATGCCGCCCGAGCTTCCGCGGACGACGTCGAGGACGCGAGCCAGACCGGGCGAGTTGATTCGTCCCAGGCGCAGAGTGCGTGAGAGAACTGCCTGCGGTCCGGACTGGCTGTCGTCGTCACCGCGCTGATCGGCGTCGACGAACGTCAGGGCTACTTCACGGTCGAGCTTGACGTCGAGAGCTTCCCAGAACTGCAGTCCGCGGGTTCCGCCGTGCGGCGCGAGCAGACGGTAGCGTCCGCCGGCGACAGATGCGCCCGGGATGAGCTTCGGTCCACGGGGCATCGGTCGCTGGGCCGGTCGTGATGCGGATCCGGCGGCAGGTGTGCGAGGTGCAGTGGGCGGTGTCTGAGCGGCAGCCGTGTTCTGAGATTCGGGTGCCTTCTTGTCCGGAGCAGGCGTCTTCGGCGCGGGTGTCTTCGAGACCGGTGCTGAAGGTGTCTTCGACACGGGCGCCGAAGGTGTCTTGGACACACTGACCGGAGGTACCGGCGGAGCGGCCTTCTGCACCGGCGGCTGCGGCTTCTGACCCTGCGGGCTTTGGCCCTGCTGCGGTCGCTGTGCGGGCTGCTGTGGCTTCTGACCCTGCTGTGGCTTCTGGCCGGCAGATGCGGAGGAACTCGTGGATGCAGGTGTGCCCGACGATGCCGTTGACTTCTGTTCGGACGCTTTCACGGCAGAAGTCCCGGCACTCTTGTTGCCGGAAACGTTGTCGTCGCTCACCCTCGCTCCTTCTCCATCGATAGCCCGTCCCCGAATACGCGCGGGTTGCGATCCTGTACGCCCATGACCAGGGTACGGGAGCGCACCCGGTCGTTCTTGCTCGTTTGATTCCGTTCTGATTGCAGGAATCAGCTCGGTGACGTCGTCGTCGGTGTTGTTACGTGTGTCCGGTTCGGCGCGACCTGTCAGTGAACGAATCTTGCGGGAGACCGCAACCGTTACCGACAGGACTTCCGGAACCTTCTTGAAGTAGAGAATCGTGAAGGTGATCGCGAGCATCAGGATGCCGCCGACGGCGACGCGAACCATCGAGCCGGGTCCGCCGAAACGCTCGGTGAGTTGATCGAATCCGAGGACCCGGTCGACCGCGAGCATGGTCAACGACCCGGCTAGCGAGGCGAGTACGACGGACCAGACTGTCTTGCCCACGTTGGCCATCTGCAGGTTTCCGAGGCTGCGGTGCAGGAGGTACCCGCCGATGACGGCGCCGGTGATGTATCCGAGACCGTTGGCCGCACCGAGCAGGATCACGACCTGATCGCTGTTGGATGCGAAGACCGGAGCGAGCGCCGAGAAAGCGATTTTCACTGCAGTGATGCCGAGAACGATCCACGTCGGCGTCCAGGCCTGTTCGCGGGCGTAGAACACTCGAAGTTGGATCAGGACCAGCGCGTACGGAATCAACGTGAATGCCGACCAGCTCACGGCGGTGCCGAGTCGTTCGGCCTGTTCGGGTCCGAAGCGGCCGTAACCGTAGAGCGCTTCACCGACCTGCGGACCCATGAAGGTCAGGAACATGATGATCGGAACCAGCGTGATCATGGTCAGACGCGTTGCGACCGACAGATCGTCCACGACGGCCGGGGTGTCGTCGGCAGCAGCGTTGCGGCTCAGGCGCGGCATGATCGCCGTCAGAACCGTCACTCCGAGCACGCCGTACGGGAGCTGCAGGAGCAACCAGGCCTGGCTGTAGATGGCAGGGCCGGCTTCGTCGGCGTGGGAGGAGATCTTGGTCGCGAAGATCATGCCCATCTGGCTGATCAGGACGTACAAGACGATGGCGACGGCCATGCCGCCGAACTGGCGCAGGCGGTCGTCGAGACCCCACAGCGGCTTGAGCGAGATCTTCTCGCGGCGAAGCGCGGGGATCAGGCTGGCTGCCTGCACGATGACGCCGATGGTGATGCCGATACCGAGGGTGAGCAGCTTTGCATCGCCCATCGAGACCGGATCAAGCGAGATCTCGCCCGGAGTCAGGCGGTAGATCACGAGCACCACGAGGACGACGACGTTGTTGAGTACGGGAGCCCAGGCTCCGGGCTTGAAGATCTGCCTGGTGTTCAGAAACGCTGTGAACAGTGCCGACAGCCCGTAGAACAGGATCGCCGGCAGAAGTAGATACGACAGCGCCGTGGTCAGGTCGGTGCTGACCTTGCCGTCTTCGGACAGGAAGACGTATTTGGTGAGTACGGGTGCTGCCAGGGTCGCGAGCAGCGCGGCCATGCCGAGTAGAACGAGCGACGCCGTGAAGAGGCGTCGGACAAACGCTTCGCCGTGATCGGCGTCCTCCCGCTCGGCGCGAACCAGCACGGGGACGACGATGGCGGTCAGCACGGCGCCCAGAACCAGTTCCGCGATCATGTTCGGAATCTGGCTGGCGACGGTGAACGAGCTGGCGATGGCCGGACCGAGGACCATCAGGATCATCAACTGCTTGGCGAATCCCGTGATGCGGCTAGTCAGCGTCGCGATCGCGATGGAACCCGTTGCCGCGAGGAGTCGAGAGTTCGTCTCCTTGCGTTCCCCGACCTGGACATGGGCGTCGGTGTCGAACTCGTCCGACGTGGTCGTCTGCCGGTCGGCGAATTCCATCTCGGCTTCGCGGTACCGGGGGTAGTCGCGGATCACCGGGATGGTCATGGTGGGTGCGTCGTCGAAACGTGCGTCCGGGTTGACCGGCTGGATCGGGTAACCGCGCTCCCACGGTGGCATCCGAGGATGCGAACGGGTCGTGGCACTCTTGCGGGTGATCGCCGAGCGGCGACCCTCCTCGGGTGGATTCCCGGTCATGAGCGTTCGTACCCTTCATCTGCTGGGTCCGGCTGACCCTTGAATCGATGCCACAGCCGTCGCCCTGCCAGGAACAGCAGCAACCCTCCCGCTGTCGCCGTCACGGCGGCCAGGGGACGACCGTACGCATTCGACCGTACGGTCACGCTGGTCGGCGTACCCAATTGGCGGCCATCTGTCGTGGTCAGCGAGAAGTTGACTTCCAGCTTGCGAGAATCGTTCATTTCCGCGGGCACAGTCAACTGTCGGCTACCTCGCGGCGGAAGCTGTTTGGGACCGATGTCACTGATCTGCATCTCGGGTGGGGCTTCCACACGCAGGTCGACGTTGATGGCGATGGGCAGCTCGTTGCGCGCCACCAGCAGGAGCGGACTCTGCCCCGACGCGAGGGTGTAGACGCCGCCCGGCGACACCACACTGACGGCCCGGTACATCCCGTCGACGGCTTCGGTGACGTTGTCGGCGCGGATGGTCGCAGCGCGCTCCGCCCGATTGACCGATGCGGAGTCGACGTTGCGGCGATCGGCCAAGGTCATCGAGCGGAGCAGATCTTCGCGGAGCGGCGCCGTGAATCCCCGGGGGGTGAGCGAAGCCGCCGGATCGTCCACGAGCGAAGCTTCGAGCCCGTCGATACGCGGAAGTTGGGTGGTTGCGGTCTCGACGACGGACGTTTGCGGACCGTCCTGGGTAGCCCGGTCCGGGTAGTCGAGAGTGGCGGCGTCCGTCGCACCCGGTTGCCTGCCGAGAAGTGCCGGCAGGGCCTGAGGTGAGGCGAGCCCGGACCGGATGAGGGTCGCGAGCATCGAGAGCACCGCCGTGGCGTCGTTGCTGTCGGCGGTCCACAGTTGCGGCGGCGCGAAGATCTGATTGCGCGGCAGCGACGTCGGCGTCAGCGCGGCCCAGGCCATCGCCCCCAGCGCGTCCTGACGCCGGGCGCTGCGCGATTCGATGTCGATGGTCGGCGCGGTGTCGTCGGGGATGTACGACGGGACCTGCGGCTCCGAGCCGGTGGCGGCCAGCGCCGCTGCCGCCGAGGTGTCGAAGGCAAGCGCGTCGAGTGAGCCGGTTATCCGCGACGACAGCTGCGGAGCTGCCGAGTCGACGGAAGTGTCAGCCACCATCGCTGTGGTGGGATTCACGCTCAGCACCTCTGCGGTGGCCGAGTCGAGGACACCCGAATCCGGCCAGACGAAATCTCGCAGTGAGGTCACGCCGAGGATGTTGTCGACGATGTCCGCCGGCCGTGTGAGCGCGGTAGCCGTCAACTCCGGATTGGCCACCGAGGTGACCGCGGCGAGATCGGCCTGGGCGAACGGAACCGCCGTCGTGCACATCGAGGACGCGAGGGTCTTCACCCGGCCGAGCCACTGGTTGGCGGCGTCGCTGCCGCGGCCTTCGTGCGACGGCCCGGTGGGGTCGGACGAGTTGTCGGCCACGAGGTATCCGCGAGTCATGTTCTCGACGGTGATCAGAAGGTCGGGGTCGATTGCCAGGCAGAGCGCATCCGTGACGCGGCGATCGGTATCGCTCTCGGGCTTGGTGGCGTTCTCCACCGCATCGACCAACGCGTCCAGACGGCCGCCGTCGGAAAGTTCGGTGGCAAGTTCGTCGTCGATCAGGCGTACGGGCTCGTTGACCGCGCCGGGGATTCCGCCGACGAGTCGTGGCGCGTCGGCCAGCGGCCACATGAGCGTGACGCCGATCGGGGCGGACGTGTCGGGGGGAACGACCGCCGTGGCGGACGAACTGGGGGTTCCGGCTGTGGCGTTCGATTCGGCTGCGGCCGGCACACCGAGGACGGGGAGCAGGAAGCGTGCGTCGTCGAGTCGGGCGGCACCGCCGTACTCCGGGGTGCCGTTCACGTTGACGAGCATCGGGTAGACGCCCGGTTCGGTGATGTCGAGAGACAACCCGGTAGTGCTCCGCAACGGCAAGGTGAGCGTGAACTGCTTGGACTGGCCGGTGTCGAGGGTGGTGGCAACGGTGTCGAATTCGCCGACCGTGTCGAAAACGGCCTGGTCGAAATCGAGTGCTGCGCGCACGTCCGAACTGGAGTCGATCGCGGGAGCGCGTTGCAGCCTCACCCCGACGTCCTCGACGGGACGGTCACCGACGTTCTTCACCGTGCCCTTGACCACGACGTTGCGGTCGCTGGTGGTCGTCACCGTGGTCGGTGCGGTGGAGTCGATGGTCAGTTGCAGAAATTTGGCATCGTTGGTGTTTCGCGCCGGGGCGCGCTCACTGGGCTGGCTGGACGGAGCGGCCCAGGAGACGGCCGTCGTCGCGGGCCCGAAACCGACAGCGGCCATCACCAAAGCGGCCACACCGGCCCGCCGCAGAGCCATTCTCATCCGGCGTCCGGTTCCTTCGGGCGCTGTTCTTGCCGTATTTCCGTTCGCGGCATCTCGGCGATCATCTGGGACGCGAGTTCTGCGAGTTTGCGCTCGTCGGCGTATGCGAGGCGCGAGTGCAATTCCGTCAGCGGCACCCAGGCGACTTCGGTGACCTCGATGTCCTCGTCGGAGAGTTCACCGCCGAGAAAGCGGAGGAGATAGTGGTGCACGGTCTTGTGGACGCGTCGACCTTCGGTCACGAACCAGTAGTCGATGCTGCCCAGCGGTGCCAGGACGGTTCCCTGAATACCGGTTTCTTCTTCGACCTCACGCATCGCGGTCTGCTCAGCGGTCTCACCTTGTTCGATATGGCCCTTGGGTAGCGACCAGAGCAGGCGTCCGCGGCGGTCGGTTCGGCCGATCAGTGCAGCGCAGAGGCGTTCGGGAGGTCCGCCCCAGCCGTCGACGACCAAGCCGCCCGCAGAAGTTTCACGGACGGTTCGCATCAAAGGTTTATCGGGGTTGCCGACGGCAGGTCGACGCCGCGGGTTGCGGCGACTCCTGTTTGTTCGTTCGGCACCAGACACCTCATCGATACTAGTTGGCGTTGCAGCGTTGCCCGGTAACCCGCGCAAAGCGGTCTATCGCGTTCGTATGCGCGTTCTGCTATTTGCGCACCTTAAGTAAGCTCCTTTCACGTGACTGTCCCTACCTCCGACGCTGATCGCCGCCTACGACTGCTTGCCGACGCCACTGCAACGCTCGGCACGTTGTCCGACGTGTTGAACCCGCTCGGTGAGCGTTTTGCTGCGGCCGGTCACGAGCTGTTCCTGGTGGGTGGCAGTGTTCGCGACGCGATCCTCGGCCGCTTCAGTGGCGATCTGGACTTCACGACGGACGCCAGGCCGGAGAAGGTTCAGGCTCTGCTCAAGGGCTGGGTGGACAAGCAGTGGGACACGGGCATCGAGTTCGGGACCATCAGCGCCATCAAGCACGGCCAGGAGATCGAGATCACGACCTTCCGGGCCGACGCTTACGATCGCGTCTCTCGTAATCCGATAGTCGAGTACGGCACGACGTTGGCCGACGATCTGGTGCGCCGCGATTTCACCGTCAACGCGATGGCGATGAAGATCGGCGCGGACGGTTCCTACACGTTTGTCGATCCGCTGAACGGCATGGACGCGCTGTTGGCCGGAGAGCTCGATACGCCGTCGGCGCCGGAAAACTCGTTCAACGACGATCCGCTGCGGATGCTGCGTGCAGCCCGGTTCGTCTCGCAGCTTGGTTTCACGTTGAACAATCGTGTTTTCGAGGCCATCAAGGAGATGGCGTCGCAGATCGAGCGAATCACCGCCGAGCGTGTGCAGGTGGAGCTGAACAAACTGATGCTCGGCATGTACCCGGTGGACGGCATCAACATGATGGTCGACTCCGGACTGGCCGCATACGTGCTGCCCGAGGTTCCGCAGATGAAGCTCGAGATCGACGAGCATCACCAGCACAAGGACGTCTACCAGCACTCCCTCACGGTGCTCCAGCAGGCGATCGATCTCGAAGAAGGCGATCCGGACCTCGTATTGCGTTGGGCAGCACTGCTTCACGACATCGGAAAGCCGGATACCAAGCGTAACGAGCCTGGCGGTGGGGTCAGCTTCCACCACCACGAGGTGGTCGGCGCCAAGCTGGTGCGCAAGCGCATGCGGGCACTGAAGTTCTCGAAGCAGATGGTCGACGACGTCTCACAGCTCGTGTTCCTGCACTTGCGTTTTCACGGCTACGGCAAGGGACAGTGGACCGACTCGGCGGTGCGGCGGTACGTCACCGACGCGGGCGAGCTGCTCCCCCGCTTGCACAAGCTCGTGCGGGCCGACTGCACCACACGCAACAAGCGTCGCGCCGCGCAGCTGCAGGCCACGTACGACGACATCGAAGAGCGGATCGCGCGCATCGCCGAGCAGGAAGACCTTGCTCGGGTGCGTCCGGACCTCGACGGCAACGCCATCATGGAACTGCTCAACATCCCGGCCGGCCCGCAGGTGGGCAAGGCATGGACGTTCCTCAAGGAATTACGTCTGGATCGCGGCCCGCTCGAGCGTGACGAGGCCGAGGCCGAACTGCTGAAGTGGTGGGCTACCCAGCAGGGCTAGTTTCTCGTTTCTTGCGGTTGATCAGCACCGCTGACAATCCGGCGGCATAGACACCCGCACCGGCAACGGCCAGGCCGACGCTCTTGCCGTCGGGTGCGATCACCGTCGACGCTGCCGCGATCGCACCGATGAACGCGACGTTGAACACGGTGTCCTGCAGTGCGAATACCTGACCACGACGGTCGTCGTCGATGTCGATCTGCATGGCCGCGTCGCCGCTGAGTTTCACGGACTGGCCGGCGATGCCGAGCAGGAAAGCGGCAATCAGCAGCGACCCCTGAGTCAGCGTGGTCACGAAGACGAGCTGGACGAGAACCGCGCACACCAGGGCGTAGGTGATCGTCCGTGAGCGACCGATCCGCGGGATGAGGAACGGTGTGATCAATGCCGCGATCAGCATTCCGATTGCCGTGGCGCCGACGGCGACACCGAATCCGGCCATCCCTCCGGGTAATTGGGAGCCGTTCGAGGTGTCGCGTAGGACCAGCACCATGATGAGGGTGTTGATGCCGAAGCAGATGCGGTGCGCTCCGATTCCGATCATCGCCGTGGTGACGCCGGGCGCCTCCCAGACAGCGGTTGCCCCGGTGCGCAGTCCGGCCGTCACCGAACGGACGGCACTGGCGCGGACCACTTCGTCGGCGACCGGACCAAGTGAGCGGGCCGTGAACCTGGCCGCGGCGAGGGCCGCGATCACCGATCCCAGTGCTGCGATGGCCACGGCGGCGCCTGACGCTCGATCCCCCGCGCCGATCATGCCGATGATCGCCACCGCTGCCGAAGCACCAAGAGCGGCTACCACCGAACCAGCCGTTGTGAGAACGGAATTGGTTGCCACCAGCCACGATTGTCGGACGACCTTCGGCAGGGCTGCGGATACGCCTGCCCCGACGAAGCGACTGACTCCGATTGCAGCAAGCGCACAGGTCAACAACAGAGTGTCACCGCCGCCGGCGACCAGCAGCACCGCAGTGGTCAGGATGAAGAGCCCGCGGAGCACGCTCGCCCACAGGAGCACCAGGCGGCGGTCCCAACGATCCAGCAGAGCGCCGGCAAAGGGGCCGATCACCGAATAAGGAAGGAGCAGTACGGCAAAGCCGGCCGCTATCGCCACCGGATCGGTTTCGCGTTCCGGGTTGAAGAGGATTGCGCCGCCGAGCGCGGCCTGGAACATTCCGTCGCCGAACTGGCTGGAAAAGCGGACGAGCGCCAGCCTTCCGAGGCCGGGTGATTCACGCAGGGTGTGCAGTACGCGCTGCCAGGCCTCGCGGCGGTTCGAGGCTCGGTTCATAAGCGGAAACTGTAGTGGGTGGGTCAGGCGCCGATCTTGACGGTGGCCCGCTCGAGGATCGGCGCGACGTCGACGCCCCTCGGCAGCGTTCCGAACACACTCCCCCAGCTGTTTCCGAGCCGACTCGCGCAGAACGCGTCGGCCACCGCGGGGTGCCCGTAGCGGAGCAACAGCGAGGCCTGCAGAGCGAGCGCCATGTCGCCGACGATCTTTCGTGCCCGGTATTCGATGTCGTCGAAATCGCCGAATGCCACCTGGAGATCCCGCACGGCCTGATCGAAGTGGCCGTCCACTCCACTGGCTCGTTTCAGCTCGTCGAAGAACACCTGCAGTGTTTCGGGTTGCTTGGCCATCGCCCGCAGTGTGTCGAGCGCCGCGACGTTGCCGGAACCCTCCCACACCGAAAGCAGCGGAGCCTCGCGATAGAGGCGCGGCATCCGGGATTCCTCCACGTATCCGTTTCCGCCCAGACACTCGAGTGCCTCGGCAGCGTGGATCGGTCCGCGCTTGCAGACGAAGTACTTACTCACGGCCAACGAAATGCGTCGTAGTGCGCTGGCGTGGGCATCGCCTGCGGTTGCGCGGTCGGTCAGAGCGGCCAGCCACATCGCGACGGTGGTCGACGCTTCCGATTCCACCGCCAGATCTGCCAGAACGTTTCGCATCAAGGGTTGGTCGATCAGGTTGGCGCCGAAAGCACTTCGATGATTCGCGTGGTGAACTGCCTGCATGGTGCCGACGCGCATGCCGGTGGCCGTGCCGATCGTGCAGTCCAACCGGGTCATGTTGACCATCTCGATGATGGTGCGCACGCCCCGGCCTTCCTCGCCGACCATCCATGCGAGAGCGTCGCGGTACTCGACCTCACTACTCGCGTTGGAATGATTGCCCAACTTGTCCTTCAGACGCTGCAGGAACATGTTGTTGAGCGAGCCGTCCGGCAGGACCCGAGGCAGGAAGAAGCACGACAGACCACCCGGTGCCTGGGCGAGGACGAGGAACACGTCCGACATCGGCGCGGAGGTGAACCACTTGTGGCCCGTCAGCAGGTAGCTGCCGTCGGATTGTGGCACTGCCCTTGTGGTTCCGGCACGAACATCCGAACCGCCCTGTTTTTCCGTCATCGACATACCGGCGATCAATCCGGGTTTGGTGAGGGGAGCTTTCAGCGCCGAATCGTAGTGCCGCGTGGTCAGGAGGGGTTCGTACTGCGCGGCCAGATCCGCGTTGTGCCGCAGCGCGGGGATCACGGCGTACGTCATGGAGATGGGACAGCCGTGGCCGGCATCGGTTTGACCCCACACGGCCATCTTCGCGGCGCGGACGAGGTGTGCGTGTGGATTCGGGTCAACCCACGGAGCGCCGTGCAGTCCCAATTCCACTGCGGTGCTCATGAGTTGGTGATAGGCGGGGTCGTAACGGACCTCGTCGATGCGGTTGCCGTAGCGGTCGTGGGTTCTCAGAACAGGTGGGTGCTCCTCGGCCAGATCGCCCCACTCCTGGGCCTGAGCACTGCCGGCGCGGATCCCGACGCGATGAACCCCTTCGAGTGCGTCCGATGCTCCTTCGCGGTGTAGTGCCTCGAGGATCGGCGCGTATTCGGCTGCGTCGTAATCGATCAGGGGCGGAACCTGATTGGTGACTTCATGCGTGGGTGTCATCGAAGCTCCCTAACGATCGAAGGGTGAAGGCGAGAATGGCGTCGATCGCAGCGGGATCGGTGGTGCCGCCGCGCAGTGGAAGGATCAGGGCCTCGCCGATTGCCCCGACGATGCACGCTGCCGTCAGAGTGGCGTCCTGTGGCGGTATCTCACCGGATTCGACTGCTGAGCGAATTGCGGTGGCCAGGCAATCGCGGAACGATTCGCGAAACATCAACCGCTGTTCGTCGACGAGAGGATCTACCGGTTCCACCAGCAGTGCATAGGCGAGAACCGGTGCGCGCATGGCACGTTCGGCGAAGGTCCGAACCGACGCTGATACAGCGGAGCGGTGGTTGCCTTCCAGATGTCGGGCGCTGTCTCCGGCGTCCCGAGCTGCGGATACCTCACGGCTGCAGACTGATTGGAACACTTCGGCGAACAATTCGCCCTTGCCGTCGAAATGTCGATACAGCGTCCCGGTGCCGACGCCGGCGTTCTTGGCCACCGCGGCGATGGAACATCCCGCATAGCCGTGGGTTGCCACTGCCGTCGTAGCGGCCTCGAGCAGTCGGGCGCGTTGGGCGTCCAATCTTTCCTGTACTGCCGGAGTGCGGCGATAGGCCATGTGAAGAAGTGAACACCCGTTCCGTTCTTGCGTCAAGAGCTGACTGGAGCAGAACGGCGACATGGCTACTGGAGCATCGTTGAACTTTTACACGCAAACCCCGTGGGTGAGCATTTCGATCAGCCCGTCGGCCGCCTTTCGAAACGGTTCTTCGGATTGGGCAGCACGAGCGAGGACGTAAGCACCTTGCCGCACTGCGAGAATGGTGGTGGCGAGAGCTTCGATGTTCGCATCGGGACGGATTTCACCGTTGCTGCGCCCGTCTTCGAGTGTGGATGCGATGTTCTGTTGAATCCACACGAACATGGTCTGGATCGGTGCTCGCAACTCGTCGTTGGATGCGACCTCGGAGTCTTGGACCAATCTCCCGAGCCGACACCCGCGGAGGACGTGTTCGTCGATCGTGAGGAAGGCAGCGATCTTGTCGACGGTCGTCTCGCCGGAGTTGAGTCGTTCGGTGATTTGCGCTTGTAGTTCGCGCCCCATGAGATGCTCTGCGGCCACCGCCAGGTCCGCTTTCCCCTGGAAGTGGTGGTACATGCTGCCTTGCCCGACGTCAGCCATTTTCTGCACGGCACGTGGGCTCGTTCCGGAGTAGCCACGCTCCCACAACAGTTCTTGCATGCTTGCGATCAGCCGTTCCGCACTACCCATACAGACATTGTACCTATGGGTATGTACAGTCTCTGTGAAAGCTGTTGTACTTGCAGGTACAGAAATTCCGGAGACGGGGGCCTCCTATGGGCACGAGCAACATCTCTGCTGACAGCTCGGTCGGTGACGCAGTCTCCGGCGGCACGAAACATACTGCGCTGTTGGGTGATTCGAGAGATCAGGCACTGGCACTCACTGCGGTTTGTCTTGGATTCTTCATGATCCTGTTGGACGGGAGCGCTCTCAACATCGCGTTACCGGCAATCGAACGCGACATCGGTGGCTCCATTGCCGCTTTGCAATGGTTGGTGAACATCTACACGGTTCCTCTGGCCAGCCTGTTGCTCACAGCGGGAGTTCTGGCGGACCGAGTCGGTTCCCGCAGTGTCTTCCTGTGGTCGTTGGGCGGCTTCACGGCGGCTTCTCTGTTGTGCGCCGTCAGCCCAAACCTTCTATCGCTGGCGGCATTTCGTTGCCTGCAGGGTGTCGCTGCTGCCGGGCTTCTTCCAACGACACTGGCGATCATTGCACGCACCTATCCGGATCCGATCGCGCGTGCCAAGGCAATCACGATTTGGGGAGCAACGGGCGGAATCGCATTGGTCGCAGGACCGATCGGAGGAGGCTTGCTCACCGAGTTCATCGGTTGGCGCTCGATCTTCTTCGTCAATGTTCCCATCGGCGTTCTAGCCCTCTGGCTGTGCTGGCGGCATGTCCGTGAAACCGCGACGCGCGATGCGGAATCCTATGACGTTCCCGGGCAGGTCCTCGGCATCGCCGGACTTGCCCTCCTGGTAGCCGGTTTGATCGAAGGCGGCTCCCGCGGGTGGGGTGATCCGTTGGCGCTGGCGTTGCTACTCGGATGTGTGGCAGCGCTCGTCGGGTTCTTCGTCGTCGAGGGCCGGACCCGGCATCCGGTTCTGCCGCTGTCGATCTTCCGTAAGCCGGCGTTCTCTGTATCCATAGCGAACGGATTCGCCTTCCAATTCGGGGCCTACGGCATGCAATTCATGCTCGCGATATTCATCCAGTCCTACTGGGGCTCTTCAGCGCTGCGGACAGGACTGTTCTTTCTGCCGTTTGCAGTGTTGTGGACGTTCGGAACGCTGGTCCTCAATCGCGTGTGGGCAGGTCGCGGTATGTGCTGGCTCCTGACTGTCGGTGCTTCCACTGCTGCGATCGGCGCGCTCCTGTGCACCGCGATCGGGGACAGCGATACCTGGCCTGTGGTGATGGCGGGGACCGCCCTCGTCGGTCTCGGGTGTGGTGTGTTCGGCCCCAGCTGCAATGGAGCGGCCATGGCAGTGATCGACAAATCGTTCGCCGGACTTGCCTCGGGGGTACTGAATACCTCCCGTCAAACGGGCATGGCGATCGGCGTCGCGGCCCTGGGCATCGCTCTGAGTGCGTCGAACTCCGTTGGTGGGGCACGCATCGGGATGATCTTCGTTGCAGCGTGTTTCGTGGCCATCGTCGCTCTCAGTCGACGCTATCTCACGCAGATCTGAGTGATGCCCGGCCCACCGCCAGATTCAGGCAGCAGCGGTGCGAGCCTGTTCCGCGCGCCACCACGCGACGGTCGCTTCGGCGGCCTGATCGAGCGGCGTCGGCGAGAGTCCGAGCAGCACTTCGCTGGCGCTCGAGTCCATGACGAACGGCTTGGTGAACTGGTAGTTCATCTCCGCGAGTTCGCGGCTGTCGGTGTTGATCTTGCCGGCGGCGTCGAGCACCCAGGCGGGGAGTACACCCACCTTGGCGGGGGATGCCCCGGCGGCGCGGGCGAAGGCCTCGGCGATCTTGCGCTGAGTGAGCGCGGGGCCGGTGGGTGCGTGGAGGACGGAGTTCCAAAGTTCGGGGTTGTGTGCCGCCGCGATCATCGCTGCTGCGAGATCGGGGATGTAGGTGAAGGAGTGCGGCTGATCTGCGGAACCGATGACACGAATCTTCTTACCTACCATGACTTTCGGAACCATGCGCTCGCCCGCGTGGGCAGTGCGGACGCGGGGACCGAAGAAGTCCGAGGCCACGACGCTGACGGTGGGTGTTGCAGAGGCCTCGCGAGCACGCAGCAGCGCGGTGCGCACGCCGCGCTTGCCACCGGTGGCGTTGCGTGGATCGGATTCGGTCATCAGGGTGTCGGAGTTGTAGGCGTAGAGGCTTTCGGGGAAGACCACGACGGCACCGATGGATGCGGCCGCGTCGAGCACAACCTTCTCGGCCGCCGGGAGTTCCCGCTCCCAATCGGCTGCGTTGTAAGCAGCGTGGATGCAGTGGTAGATGGCCGTGGCGCCCTCGCTGACCGAGCGAAGGGCCTCGGAATCCGAGACGTCGACGCGTCGGCGGTCGATCAGCGGGTGCTCGGGCCCGCTGCCGGACCTGGTCAGGAGCCGGACGTTGATTCCCTGCTCGGCGAGCTGTAGTGCGACGGCGGATCCGACGGGTCCTGCTCCGGTGACGATTTCGAGGTTCGACATGGTGTGCTCCTTCTTGTTTCGAGTGAACTGAGAGCACTGCTCTCGTTTTCAAGAATGCACCTGCACCCGAGCGCTGTCAAGAGCAGTGCTCTCTTTTGTTGATGCTGCTCTCGGGAATGGGGCAAGATGGACTCATGGTTGGAACTCCCCGTGAGCGGGCGCGCGAACAGACGCTGCAGGACATCACCCGTATCGGACGCGAGCATCTTGCTGCCGTCGGCGCTGCCGCTTTGTCTCTGCGGGCCGTCGCGCGTGACCTGGGAGTCGTGTCCTCAGCGGTATACCGCTATGTCGCCAGTCGGGACGAACTGCTGACCTTGCTGGTGGTCGACGGGTACACGGAACTGGGCGCGGAAGTGGACGCCGCCGTGAATGCCGTTGCAGCAGAGGATTTTCGCGGACAGTTCATTGCTCTCGGGCGCGCCGTTCGGAGCTGGGCGATCCGGGAGCCGGCCCGCTACGGTCTGTTGTTCGGCAGCCCCGTCCCCGGCTACGACGCTCCGGGCGAGCAGACCACCGGCCCCGGCACCCTCGTCGTGACCCGGCTGATCGGGATCATCGACGCCGCCCATCGCGCGGGTTCACTGACGGTGCGAGAGGGTCCGGGCCTGAGTGACACGTTGGCAGCGGACCTCGAGGGAGTGCGGATTGAACTGGGTACCGACCTGCCGCCGGATGCCGCGGTGCGCGCAACTCTCGTCTGGGTATCGCTGTTCGGTTCGGTGAACTTCGAGGTGTTCGGGCAGTACGGAAGCGATACGTTCACCGACGCGAGCGAGATTTTCGAGCGGCATTTGGCACTACTTGCCGATGTGGCGGGTCTGACCTGAACACGCTTGTGTCTCGTTCCTCCGCGCGCAGTTGTCGGTGAGATGATGTCCTTGTGGCGCACGCAGAAGAACCCGAGGATCGAATGGCCTGGATAGAACCGGAGGTTCGTCCGGGCAGTTTGTTGGTGTCGTCGACCGATCTCACGGAACCCGCATTTCGCCGCACCGTCATCTACATGATCGAGCACAACGACGCCGGGAGCCTGGGCGTCGTCGTCAATCGGCCGAGTGAGACGGCCGTGCAGAACGTGTTGCCGCAGTGGTCACCGCTGACCGCGCATCCTTCGGCCCTGTACATCGGTGGACCAGTCAAGCGTGACTCGGCGCTTTGCCTGGGCATCGCTCGCAACGGTGCGCGGATCGACGGCGTCGCCGGCCTGCGGCGGGTGGACGGCAAGGTAGTCATGGTGGATCTGGACTCGGACCCGGAGGTCATTGCTCCTCTGGTCGAAGGGATCCGCATTTTTGCCGGGTACTCGGGTTGGACTCTGGGCCAGCTGGATTCGGAGCTCGAGCGTGAAGACTGGATGGTGATCAGCTCGCTGCCGTCGGATGTGCTGACGCCGCCCCGAGTCGATGTCTGGGCACGGGTGCTACGACGCCAGCCGCTACCCGTGGCGATGCTGGCCAGCCACCCCATCGAGGTGGAACGAAACTGACTTGTCGGAGGTCGATGATATTCCTGTGTCATCGTTTTCGAGAGAGGTGGCAGTAATGCTCGCTGAGCGTCAGATCCAGTGCGCGGATTGTGTTTCGGATGTCGATCACTGCCACGATTCTTTGCTACGGCATGCCGACGGGTCACTCGAATGCACCGGCGCGAACTGCCTCGACCTGGCATCGGTCCGCCATGCGCTGTCCATCGATTGTGCTGAACTGCAGGGCGGTTGCGGCTGCGTCGACGCGACCCGAGGCGAGTTGCTCGCTAGCTGACGCTGACCGGATCCCGATTCGCGAAGCGTTGCGCCATCGCAGCACAGACGATCAGTTGGATCTGATGGAAGATCATCAGCGGCAACACGATCAGGCCGACGGGCTGGCCCGCGAACAGTACAGCCGCCATCGGTAGGCCCGTTGCCAAGGACTTCTTCGACCCGCAGAAGATGATGACGATCTGATCGGGAAGATCGAACCCGAGCTTGCGCCCCGCGAGAGTGGTCACGCCGAGAACCAGCGCGAGAATCAGGCAGCACACGATTGTGAGGATCACGATCTGCCAGATCGTGATGGTGCTCCAGATCCCCTCTTTCATGCTTTCGCTGAAGGCGGCGAAGACAACGAGGAGGATCGATCCGCGATCGACGTACTTGGTGGGTTCGGCGTACTTCTGCAGCCATCCGATCACCAGCGGGCGGATCAGCTGACCGACGATGAACGGGATCAGCAACTGCACGACGATGTCGAGGATCGACGAGAAGTCGACCGTCGCCTGGCCGGTGGTGTTCATCAGCAGAACCACCAGCAGCGGTGTGACGAAGACGCCGATCAGGTTGGAGAACGACGCACTGACGATCGCGCCCGCGACGTTCCCCTTGGCGATCGACGTGAACGCGATCGAAGACTGAACCGTCGACGGAACCAGGCACATGTAGAGGATGCCGGTGTAGAGCTCGTCGCTGATCAGCGTCGGTGACAGGAATCGCAGTGCTAGGCCGATCAGTGGGAACAGCACGAACGTCGCGGCGAGGACGACGGTGTGCAGTCGCCAGTGCTTGACGCCCTTCCAGGCTTCCTGCGGCGAGAGCCGTGCGCCGTAGAGCAGGAACAAGAAGCCGATGGCGATCTTGGTGGCCCAGTTCAGAATGCTCTCCGCGGTACCCGATACCGGGAACACACTTCCGAGCACGCCGGCGATGATGATGCCGAGGATGAACCCGTCGATGTAGAACCTACTGAGAAACTTCACCTGGCTAAGGATAACGGCGAGCTTCAGCGGGCTCTCGAGCCCCACGAAGGTTGAAGCCCATCACCGCCAGGCACAGCAGCGTCCCGATGATCGACAGCTCGATGATGGCCGTCTGCATTCCCTGGAGGGTGATGGCGATACCCGCGGTGATCGACGGGATCGCCAGTCCCGCGTAGCTGACGGTGAAGAACGCGGCCAGAACTCCGCCGTGGCTCTCGCGGGCGTGGGTCCGGGCGGCGGCGTTGACGCGCTTCATGCCGCCGGCAAACGCCAGACCGTGCCCGGCGCCGACCACGACGGTGATGACGCCAAGCAGTGCCAGGCTCGGGACGAGGTCGACCACGAGGAGGCCGATCATTCCCAGAGCGAGGATTCCCAGACCGACGGTGACGGACGTGCGCGGGTCCATGCGGCTTCCGCCGAGTTGCGCGACCACCGAGCAGATCATCACCAGTGCGGCCGCCCCGCCGCCGAGCAGAAGGTTGTCAATGTTCAGCAGGCTGGTCATCCACGACGGGACCACCGACTGGAAGAGCCCGACCGCGCCCCACGACAGCGCGACGGCGAGCGAGCTGAGCCAGAAAGTCTCGCGAACAGTGGCGGGAACATGTGGCATCTGGAAGAACCGCTTCGGGCGTGTGACGTCCCCGATCCGCGGAAGTAGCAGCAACACGATCAGTGCCGGGATGAACGCGACGAGGAAGATCAGATACGGCAACCGCAGCGGTTGTGGAAGGTACTGGGCGATTGCACCGGACACGAGTGGTCCGAGCGCACCGCCCAACGCGCCCGTCACCGTCGATACGAGCGCTGCTCGTCGGTGATCGAACTTCGGTTCCTGCTCCACCAATGCGGCGCTACCCGCCGCACTGGCCGCGCCCACCGCGATTCCCTGGGCAATCCGGCCGACGAACAACCACACCGTCGCGTCGGCAAATGCCAGAACGAGCGTGCCGACGACGCTCAGAGCGAGTGCAGTAAGGAGCACGGTGCGTCGGCCGAGGGCGTCGGACAGCGGTCCGAAGAACAGCAATGCCGGAACGAGGCCGGCGACGTAGACGCCGTAGATCAGCGTCTGGATGGTGGGCGTGAATCCGAACTCGGTCCGGTACAGCCCGTAGACGGAGGTGGGCATGTTCGCGCCCAAGAGGATCACGGTGAGGACGTAGCCCACGCCGTAGAAGTGTCGATTGGTGCGGCGTGTGCGTTCTTCGGTGGCGACAGCTGTGGCGGACGTGGGAAGCCCCTCCTGAAGACAGAGTGCGAAAATACATGGGTCGTCCTACGTATCGTAGGTGAGTGGAATGATCGCCGCTAATGCTGTGAGGATGAGCTGATGACCGTTGTTCGCAAAGAGTCCGCGTACGAGCAATCCCTCGACTGGATGCGCACGCAGATCTCCGACGGCGTCTGGACAGTGGGCAATCGTGTTCCGACCGAGCCGGAGCTGATGAGTGTTCTCGGCGTCGGCCGGAACACCGTGCGCGAAGCGATCAAGACATTGACCTCGACGGGAGTTCTCGAGATCCGTCGCGGATCAGGGACCTTCGTGCGCGCTCGGACCGACATCGGCGGACTGCTCGGCAAACACGCGTCCGTCGACGAGATGAAATACGTCTTCGAAGTGCGTCGTGCGCTCGAGATGGAAGCGGTCCGGTTGGCGTGTGAGCGTCGCAGCGACGACGACGTTCGGATACTTCGTGAACTGGCCGCCAAGCGTGATGTCCCAGCGGAGAACTTCGTCGACGTCGATCTCGCGTTTCACATTGCCGTTGTCGATGCCGCCCACAATCCCGTGCTGAAAGATCTGTTTGCCGGAATCCTCGAAACAGTTCGAGCCACCTACGAGGTGACCGAAGGGGTGCATCCGCCGTCGCTGACGTCTTCGCATCATCAGGGAGTTGCCGAAGCCATCGCCGAACGCGATGTCACCAAAGCCAGGGCTGCGGCGTGTGGGTATCTCGAGAAGACTCAGGAAGCGATCGGTTCAGGCTCGGCGGTTAGCGAGTCCGGGCGTCGGCCAATCGATTGAGTGACCCGGCGATGTCTTCGGCTTCGGGTGTCGTGATCGTGAGTCGGTCGCCACAAGCGAACGTGATGACCACCGCTGGTCCGGTGCGGGTGACGACGCCGTAGTTGCGACGACCCTTGGTCTTGAGTCCCCAGCCGCCGAAGTCCGCGAACGGTTTGATCTCCGCGATGTCAGCTCCGACAACTTCGTCTATGTCGTAGGTCATCGCAGCCATCCCCATGTTGATCACCCGGATCTCCCGTTCGTCGACGATCACCCGGAAGCGAACCAAGCTGACGACAAGCAGGCCGAGTGCCCCGAAGATGAACAGCGGCCAGAGTGACCGCGTCGCCAACGCCATGATGACTCCGGGCGACAGAGTGATCGCAGCGAGGATCACCGACCCCTTGGTGCTGAATCCGACGTCGTCGGAGATGGGGAGAGCGCAGCGGCTTCGCGGCAACCCGGCCGAGGGTTCGATCGTGGCAAGAGTGCGGACGCGGTAGTCACGCAGGAACGAGGCGCCGATCCACCCCAGCACCCCGCCGATGACAAAGCCGACACCGATAGACCACAGCGGGAGTGACGTCGTGGATGGATCGGTGACATCGAGTTGGGTGTAGAGCAAAGCGAAGTTCACTGTCGTGATGAGCCCGACCACGCTCAGCCCGACAACTAACATGAATCGGCGCATCATCAGCATCGCGGGAGCAAGAGCAGCAATCGCACTCAGGCCGCCACCGAAGAGCAGCGTCAGAAGTGCAATGGTCCAGGCGTTGGCCGACGGGGTGGAGAATCCGTCCGGCGAGGTGGTGGTCCAGTGAGTCGCGATCTGTTCCGGGAGGCGGGGCTCCCAAATTTTTGTCAGGACGAAGCCGAAGACCGCACACAACAGCGGAACGACTAGCCCGAATACGACCCCGGCCGGGTCGACCACGCGATGTTTCACGTGAATCAATGATCCGGCTGGCAAGCATCCTTGAGCGCGCAGGCACCGCAGGAAGCGGTGCCGCAAGCGGCAGCGTTCGCCTTGGCCTCGGGGGTCTCCGCCACCGGCTCGTCGGCGGCAGGCTCGGAGTGTCCGCCGCAGTTGCAGTCGTTACCGCATCCGCTCTGCTGCGGGAGCGCGGCGGCTGCGCGGGTGCCGATGCCTCCACCGAAACCGGCAGTGAGGACGGCGACGACGACGGCGATGATCGCGACGGCAATGCCGAAGACTCCGCCGATGGTCAGTGCTGCGACTCCGCCGATGACCAACATTCCAGCGGCCGCGAGCATGGTCGGACCGGCCACCTTGTTGGCGAGGGCGAACGACTCCTCGCTCCGCAGGGAATCCTCGGTGCGGACACCGGCCCAGCGGTTGCGCGGGAGTTTGCCGATCAGTCCGGCGACAGCAACTCCACCGACGGCGACAGCGAGCACGAATAGCACCACAGCGACAACGATCACCCATACAGGATAGGCGCGAGTGGAGTTGATGGTATGCCCGGGTCGTGCAGGCTCTACCCTGGTTATCGGTATTTCCGTCAGCCAAGTAGATAGCGACCACAGTGACCGAGTCTCCGCAGTCCCCCGATTCACCAGCCGACGCAACTCCGCAGCACCGCTACACCGCGGAGCTCGCCGGCCAGATCGAGCAGCACTGGCAGGACCGCTGGAGTGAGGAAGGCACGTTCAACGCGCCCAATCCGGTCGGTCCGCTCTCCTCGCCCGACGGTGTTCCCGCCGACAAGCTCTTCGTGCAGGACATGTTCCCGTACCCCTCGGGTTCGGGCCTGCATGTCGGTCACCCGCTCGGATACATCGCTACGGACGTCTTCGCGCGCTTCCATCGCATGCAGGGCCGCAATGTCCTGCACACCCTCGGTTACGACGCCTTCGGTCTCCCGGCCGAGCAGTACGCCGTGCAGACGGGTACCCACCCACGGACCACCACCGAGTCCAACATCGCCAACATGAAGCGCCAGCTGCGACGCCTGGGTCTGGGCCACGACGAGCGTCGTAGTCTCGCGACGACGGATGTCGACTTCTACCACTGGACGCAGTGGATCTTCCTGCAGATCCATGGCGCCTGGTACGACAAGGAAGCCGGCAAGGCGCGTCGTATCTCCGAGTTGGAAGCCGAGTTCGATTCCGGTGAGCGCGCTCTGGAAGACGGACGCGAGTGGGCTTCGTTGGACGTGGCCGCGAAGGCCAAGGTTCTGGACTCGTACCGCCTTGTCTACCAGTCGGATTCGATGGTCAACTGGTGCCCCGGTTTGGGTACCGTCCTGGCCAACGAGGAAGTCACCGCCGACGGTCGTAGTGACCGCGGAAACTTCCCAGTCTTCCGTAAGCATCTCCAGCAGTGGATGATGCGCATCACCGCGTACTCCGATCGCCTGGTCGACGACCTCGAGTACCTGGATTGGCCGGACAAGGTCAAGGCCATGCAGCGCAACTGGATCGGACGCTCGTACGGTGCCGAAGTTACCTTTGCTGCAGGCGAGTACGGCGTCGATGTGTTCACTACCCGTCCGGACACGCTGTTCGGCGCCACCTACGTGACGCTGGCTCCTGAGCACGACTTGGTGGACAAGCTCGTCGCGGACGAGTGGCCCGAAGGTGTCGACGCGCGCTGGACTGGCGGTGCCACGACTCCGGCGGAAGCTGTTGCTGCATACCGTAAGTCGATTGCCGCCAAGACCGACCTGGAGCGCCAGGAAAACAAGGAGAAGACGGGCGTCTTCCTCGGTTCCTACGCCGTCAATCCGGTCAACGGACACAAGGTTCCGATCTTCATCGCCGACTACGTTCTGACGGGTTACGGCACCGGTGCGATCATGGCAGTTCCGGGACACGATCACCGTGACTGGGAGTTCGCGAACGCGTTCGGTCTGGATATTCTCGAAGTTATTGCCGGTGGCAATGTTTCGGAGGCTGCGTACTCCGGTGACGGCCCGCTGGTGAACTCCGACTACCTCGACGGGCTGGACGTTGCCGAGGCCAAGGCGACCGTCATCAGTCGCCTCGAGGAGAGCGGCCAGGGCAAGGGCACCATCCAGTACAAGCTGCGCGACTGGCTTTTCGCGCGTCAGCGTTACTGGGGCGAGCCTTTCCCGATCGTCTACGACGCGGACGGCAACGCACACGCTCTGCCGGATTCGGCTCTGCCCGTGGTGCTTCCGGAGGTCGAGGACTACGCACCCGTGTCCTTCGATCCGGACGACGCCAACTCCGAGCCCTCTCCCCCGCTGAACAAGGCGACCGACTGGGTCAACGTCGAGCTCGATCTCGGTGACGGTCTGCAGACCTACCACCGCGACACCAACGTCATGCCGCAGTGGGCAGGTAGCTCGTGGTACCAGCTGCGCTACATCGACCCCACCAACCAGGACGCCTTCTGCGACCCGCAGAACGAGGCGTACTGGACGGGCCCGCGTCCGGAACTGCACGGCCCCAACGATCCCGGTGGAGTCGACCTGTACGTCGGCGGCGTCGAGCACGCAGTGCTGCACCTGCTGTACTCGCGCTTCTGGCACAAGGTTCTGTTCGACCTGGGCTACGTGTCCTCGAGCGAGCCGTACCGTCGCCTCTACAACCAGGGCTACATCCAGGCATTCGCGTACACCGATGCCCGCGGCGTCTACGTGCCGGCAGAAGAGGTCGTCGAGCGTGACGGCAAGTTCTTCTTCGAGGGCGCCGAGGTCAACCGCGAGTACGGCAAGATGGGCAAGAGCCTGAAGAATGCCGTTGCGCCGGACGAGATCTGCGCCGAGTTCGGTGCAGACACTCTGCGTGTGTACGAGATGTCGATGGGTCCGCTGGACACCTCGCGTCCGTGGGCAACCAAGGACGTCGTCGGTGCTGCGCGATTCCTGCAGCGAGTGTGGCGCGTCGTCATCGACGAGGAGACCGGCAAGCCCCGTGTCACCGACGAAGCTCCTGGTGAAGAGACGCTGCGTGCGCTCAACAAGGCGATTTCCGGTGTCATCGAGGATTACACGGCGCTGCGCGACAACACGGCCGCCGCGAAGCTGATCGAGTACAACAACCACCTCACCAAGGCGTTCCCGGGCGGTGCGCCGCGTGCTGCTGTCGAGCCGCTGGTGCTGATGCTCGCTCCGCTGGCGCCGCACCTCGCGGAAGAGCTGTGGTCGCGTCTGGGTCACACGGAATCCCTTGCGCACGGACCCTTCCCGGCAGTCGAGGAGAAGTGGCTCGTCGAGGATACCGTCGAGTACCCGATCCAGGTCAACGGCAAGGTTCGTAGCCGCATCAGCGTCCCGGCGGATGCCGATCGCAAGGCTGTCGAAGAGATCGCGCTGGCCGATGAGAAGATCGTCGCTCTGCTCGAGGGCAACGCACCCCGCAAGGTGATCGTTGTGCCGGGCAAGATGGTGAACATAGTTCTGTAGGGCCTTCGGCCCCTGTGCGCCGTTTTGGTAGTTACCGCTACCGAAACGGCGCACAGTCGTTTCTGGGGATGATTCCCGACGTTGACACCGAGGGGGAACCTCAAAGGCGGGATCGTCAAGTACGGGGTGGTCGGTATTTCGAAGATGGGAATGGCTCCACGTTCAAGTTCGAACCGAAAATCGTTGCCGTTGCTCATAATCCAAAGCCAGGTTCGAGTTTGTGACGCCAATCAGTCGTTGTCCTGAATGTCCCGCTCCACGGAACATTTGGTAGCGCGTGTTCGATGTGAGGGCTGTGATGCACGTAACACGTTGCCGAGAGCGGTAGCTGTCGTTCCACTGCACTTCCCCGCAAGGCCCCCGTCGGCGGTATTCGACAGGGGGTCAATCGAATTTGTAGGTGTCCCGAAAGGATCTTCCAGCCATGGCGTCTCACGTCCACAGCTCCGGTTCGTCTCCTAGTGCGCCCGAACCGACATCGATACCGGAGCGTTGGACTCCGCGACTGGTGTTCTCTCTGGCGTCGATCGTTCTACTTCTCGAGATGCTCGCGGTGAGCTACATGATGATTTCCACTGCGCTGCCGGCCATCTCGGCGCATTATCAAACGACGCAGGGAGCTTGGCTGCTCACGTCGTTCTTGCTGCTGGGGGCGGTCGCGTCTCCTCTGCTCGGAAAGCTCGCCGACATGTACGGCAAGCGAAAAGTCCTGCTCTTGGCGGTCGCCGGCGCAGCGGTCGGATCCTTCATTTCGGCGGTTGCGCCGAGCTATGCCGTCCTGATTCTGGGCCGGTCATTGACGGGTCTTCTCGTTCCCTGCCTCTTCCTGAGCTACTCCCTCATTCGAGATGTCTTCCCGCCGAAAACTGTTGCGCTGGCAGTCAGTATCGCGACTTCCGGTATGGGTCTGATCGCGATTCCGGCGCCGTTCGTCTCCGGTTGGTTGATCGACAACCACGGGTTCCGGAGCATCTTCTGGTTCTTTGTCGTCGGGCTGGTTCTCCTCGGCGGCATGATCTTCGCTTCGACGGCGGAATCGACTGTCCGACTTCGCTCTTCGCTGGACCTGATCGGCGCGGTACTGCTCGGATCGGGCATCGCCGGAATTCTGATCGGCGTCAGCTTCGGCCCGACCTGGGGCTGGAAGAACGGTTCGACACTGGCCTACCTGATCGGCGGCGTCGCACTGTTGGTGGCTTGGGTTGCCTCTGCCCGAGCCATCCGCGAGCCCTTGATCGACCTGCGCTACTTCGGCAAGCGTTCGGTGATGCTCACCGCCGTCGGTGCCGGTTTCTGCTACGGCGCATCGGGAGTCTTCACGATTTTGCTGCCGATGATGGTGATGACCCCCGCAGTTCTCGGCCTGGGATACGGATTCGGCGTGACGGCAGAGGGATTCGCGATCTTCCAGGCGCCCCTTGGCGGCATGGTGGTGGTCGGTGGTTTGATCGTGGGCTTCCTCGTGGGGCGCAACATCCGGCCCCGTCTGCTGATGATCATCGGAATGATCCTCATGGCAGTCGGATTCACGTTGACGGCAACCATTCACGACAACAAGCCTCTGCTCATCATCTTTGCCGGAATCTTCGGTGTCGGTATGGGTATGGGCTACGCCTCCATCCCGAACCTGCTCATCGAGGCAGTGCCGCCGCAGTTGCAGGCAACCACGGCGAGCATGGTTGCGGTCTTCCAGAGCATCTTCCCCGCAGTGCTTCCCGTCATCGCCTTCACGGTCTTGAACTCGCACATCGCGATGGCGATGGAGGGCGCTGTCTTCTACACCGACGAGGGCATGCGTATCGCGTTCCTGATCGGTGCTGCTGCAGCAGTTCTCGGCGCGATCGCAGCCGTGTTCCTGCCGCGAAACATCGTCCAGATCGGCGCAGAAGACGGTGTGCAGCAGGAGACGTCCCTCCTCCCTGCTCACTGATCACACGATGATGTGCGGCTACTGGCCAACGTCCGTGGCCGCACATCGCCGTGGTGGCACTTCGGCGTCATGCAAGATGAATCTCCTGCAGCGAGATCTCACCCCGCAGCGGACGCTCTGCGACCTGTGCCAGATCAGATACGAATGTGTCCGCGATCGATCGGGTGGTGGTGAGTTGTACCGACAGAACATTGTTCGCTTGACTGCACACAGTTGCGCCGTGCCGGTACGCCACCAGCGCCACTGGATCGACGCGTTGGAAAGTCGCGGTGACGTGTAGGCCGACCTGTGGTGTCACCGGAACGAACGGGCCGTGGTCCGTCTTGATGCGAACTATCCCGATGATCTTGTTGAGACGCTTGATCAACATGGCGTCGGAGATCGTTGCCGGGCAACGGTATGCGATCGACATTCCGGTGACTCCCGGCGATGTCACGGATACCCATGTAGACAGGCTGACGACCTCGACGCCGAGCTTCCACCCCAGCGACGAAATACGTGCGAGAACCGCCGCGGTATCGTGGCATTCGACCACCATGGTGCCCACCCGACTCGTATCGGTGCCCACCCGAGCCGCTTCACCCATTTCCTCGACCTCCTCCGCCTAGAGAGGAAGTCCGGGCGCATCGACCCCGATGATTCTCGATCCCCGGAAGAAGTCGAGAAGCTCTGCGTCGCCGTGTGCGCCGATACCGCTTCCGCCCCAGAAACTCTGGGTCGAGTGGTCGTCTAGGTCCAGGAGGCTGGTGCTGTTGATCTTGTTCTCACCGCAATCGATTCGGGTCGCAAGTTCACGAGCGGCGTCGACGTCGGCGCCGAACACGTATCCGGCCAGGCCGGTATCGAGAGCGTTGGCCTCGAGCAGAGCTTCCTCGTCGGTTGATGCTCGGTGCATCGTCAGGATCGGCCCGAAGGTCTCCGATTTGGTCTGCTCCGACGAGATTCCGTGCACCACTGTCGGTGGGAAGAACCATCCGGAATCGTCAGGCACGGGGGTGCTCGAGACGGCCGTGCCGCCCACGCCACGGAGGAATTCGACGGTATCCCGCATCCGTTGGAGTTGAGGCTCGTTCGCCTGCGGACCCATCGTGGTGTTGGCGTCATCGGTTCGGCCGAGTGCGATTTCGGCCGTGCGGTCGAGTATTGCGTCGACAAGCCGGTCGTGAAGGTGCGGCGGCACGAAGACGCTTCCCGGACTCTCACACCATTGCCCGTTGAGTTTGGTGAACCCGTCGACGAGTGCGGTGGCAGTCAGATCGATGTCGGCGTCGGCGCGGATGATCACGGGGTTGTTGCTGCCGAGCTCGAGTTGAAGAGCCTTGAAATCGGTAGAAGCTGCAGCGGCGATGGAACTACCGGCTGCTCGGCCGCCGGTGAACGCCAGTGCTCGGATTCGTCGATCGGAGGCCAGTAGATGCCCGACGTCCCCGCCTCCGTGAACGAGTTGAAACAGAGCTTTCGGCGCGTCGACTTCGGCGATGGCACGTGAGATCGCCTCGGCAAGCACGTTGGGACCCGACGGAGCCCAGTTGGAGGGCTTGGCGATGACCGGAGCACCTGCGGCCAAAGCGAATGCGGTCTTCTTGGCGGTGATGAAGCTCGGTGCGTTCCACGGTGCGATCACAGCGGTCGGGCCCCACGCCAGCCGATGTAATTGTGCACCTGACGCCAGCTGCTCGAACCCGGAGGAGTTCTTCAGATGCGTTGCAGCACTGCGGAACAGATCGGGAAGTCCGCCGGCGAAAAGTGTGCTGATCGAAAGCGGAAGGCCGTTGTTCTTGGAGTCCTCACGAGCGATCGCCGCAGTCCGTTCTTCGACAAGTTCAGCCGTTCTCTCGAGTAGGCGCACCCGGTCGGCGACCGATCGACGGGTCCAGACACCCGATCGGTGAAGTTCTGTCGCGGCGGTGATCGCCCTCTCCACCTGTTCGGTGGAGGACGCGAGTTGGGCTTGCAGTTTCTCTCCGGTGTCGGGATCGGTGAGAAATTCGCCGAGGTCGATAGCCGGTGTTTCGACGTTTCCGTCGATCGTGTTGTTCTGGGGCACGAGTGAGCATGAAGTGGTCATGACTGTCCTTCGTGGCGAAATCGTTTGTAGGTCAGATGTTGTCGAGGTAGCGTTCGCGTTCCCAGTCGGTGACCGCGGACATGAAGGAATCCCATTCGTCCTTGGCGACCGCCGCATAGTGCGATACGACCTCGGCGCCGAACGCCGCGAGTGCGAACTCACTGGCCTCGAGCGCACGCGCCGCTTCGTCCAGTGTGCCGGGCAGCGGTTGTTGCTTCACCTTCTCGAGTGTGTCTGTGTCGCTGTACCCGTCGCGTCGTACCGGTGCGCCGGGATCGAGCTTTCGTGTCAGACCGTCGTTCATCGACGCCAGAACGGCGGCGAGTGCGAGATACGGATTTGCGTCCGCCCCTGGCAGTCTCATTTCGAGACGGTTGGCGGACGGTGCACCGGTGATGAGTCGGCAGGTGGTAGTCCTGTTGTCGAAACCCCAGGTCAAGCCGTTCCCCGAGAAATCGTGGCTGGCTCTGGTGCGGCGCATCGAGTTGATGGTCGGCGTGTAGAACAGCATGAGTTCCGGGCAGTGCTCGAGAACTCCGCCGACGGCGTGCAGCAGCTCGGCGCTCGCGGTGTTTTCTGCGCTTTCGTCGTGGAACGGGAAGGTGTCGTCGCTCCGCATGGACGCGTGAATATGACACGACGAGCCCATGCCGTCGGTGCTCGGACGTGCCATGAAGGTAGCAGTGAGCCCTTCTGCCGCAGCGACGTCGTGGACGACCTGCTTGAATAGCACATGGCGGTCGGCCATCTCGAGCGCGGTTCCGTATTCGAGGTTGATCTCCCACTGGCCCAGGCCGTATTCGACCTGAGAGACCTCCACGGGAATCGCGCTCTCCTCCAACGCGGTTCGTACCTTGCGGAAGAAAGGTTCCATCGCGTTGCCGGCGGTGATGGTGTAATCCGAGGGCACCAGGGTGGTGGGTTCGAGATCCCGATAGCCGCTGCGCCGCAATGCGTCGGGGGCACCTCGGTAGAGGTGGAACTCGAGTTCCGTTGCCGCGTAGACGGTGTGGCCGTCAGCTTCGAGCTTGTCGATCTGCTTGCGCAGGATCGTGCGCGGTGCGATCGGGACGAGCTCGCCGGTATGTTCGTCGACCGAGTCTGCGATGACGATGGCAGTGGACTCGAGCCACGACGCACGTCGAAGTGTCCCCAGATCGGGTCGCAGACGGAAGTCATGCCAGCCGGTGTGTCCGCCGGCGTAGTCGACAACGAGTTTGTCCATGCGTTGGCTGGCATCCCAGGCATACACACAGGTGCACACATGCAGACCCTCGTCGATGTTCGCGAGGAAAATTCGCGTCGGGACTCGTTTGCCGATCAACCGTCCGTAGAGGTCGATACCGGCGATGAGGACGGTGTCGATGTCGGACTCGGCGAGCTCGGCCGTGGTGAGCCGGCCTTTCATCGGGCAAGCCATCCGCCGTCGACGGGCAGCTGGACTCCACTGATGTAGGAGGCGTCGTCGGAGAGCAGGAAGGAGACTGCACCACCCATGTCCTCGGGGCGGCCGACGCGCGGCACCAGGAGCCTGGACTTCATGAAGTCGAGAACTTCGCCGGAGGAGACGTCGATGCCAGGCAGGAAGGCGGTGGGGACCGGCCCGGGGGCGATCGCGTTGACTCGTACGTTGTACCGCGAGAGTTCGACGGCCAGAGCCTTCGTCAGCATCTTCACTCCACCCTTCGACGCGTTGTAGTGGACCTGTGCGAAGCCCTGGGAGGACACGACCACGTCCGCTTCCACCGTCGACAAGTTCACCACAGCGCCGCTGTTGCCGTCGCGGAAGTATGGGGTGGCGATCTGCGTGACGATGAACATGCCCTTGAGATTGACGTCGAGGACGAGGTCCCACTCTTCGTCGGTGAGGTTCTCGAGAGAACTCATCGTGATCAGGCCGGCGTTGTTGACGAGGTAGTCGAAGCGTCCCCATTCGGCGACGGTGGCTTCGAAAGCGGCGCTCACGGCGGCGCGGTCGCGCACATCGGCCTCAAGGGCGAGCGCGGCTGTGCCGTACTGCGATTCGATAAGTGCGACGGTCTCCTTTGCACTTTCGATGTGAAGGTCCACGACCGCGACGCGGGCACCGTCGGAGGCGAGGCGCAGCGCGATGCCGCGGCCGATTCCGGAGCCTGCACCGGTGATCAGGGCAACCTTGTTCTCATGCGTACGTGACATTGTTGTCTTCCATTCTGTGATGATCGATCTGGTGAGAAGAATTGGTCCGACGGGAGGTTGCAGCGTCGACGAGCCACGAGAAGAGCGGGTCGATTTCGACGAAGAATTCGGGGTGCCACTGCACGCCCACCACGGGGCGATCGTCGGCCTGGATGGCTTCGGCGACGCCGTCGAGCGCGCGTCCGACGATCCGGAGTCCGTTCCCCGGGGCATCCACTGCTTGGTGGTGAAGGCTGTTCACGTGAATGCTGTTGCCGTACAGACTATATGGGATGGAGCCGGATTCAAGGGCGACCTGTTGTGGTCGGTAGGAACGCGGATAGCCGAAGAAGCTGTGCGCCTCACCGGCGTCGGTCGGAAGGTCGGCAATCAGAGTGCCCCCGCGGGCGACGTTGACGACCTGGTGTCCTCGACATACACCCAGGATCGGCAGTCCGATTTCCCAGGCTGCATCGACCAGGGCGAACTCGAATTCGTCCCGAGCGGGGTCGATCATCGAGGAGTTTGGTCCGGGGGTGCGGCCGTATCGCCTGGGGTCCACGTCGGAACCACCGCTGAGGACGAGGGCGTCGAGATGCTCGACGATTCGGCGCGGATCACTGTGGATGCTCAGCAGGATCGGTTGACCACCGGCGGCGCGGATCTTCGACGGAAAATCGGTGAAGAACATTTCCATCAATGCGTCGCCGACGACGTTCGGTAGTGACGGCCCGCCTCGGTCGACGCGGCCGGTGACTCCGATCAGGGGCATGGCGGGGAGTGCCTCCGCCGTCATCGTGAATTGGGTCATAGGAGCGAGCATAGAACCATTGAATGGCTTTTCGCTAGGGTTTGGCTTGTAAAGTTGGAGTAACGGGTTCGAAGTGCCGCGCGCTGCTGTATCTATTCAAGGACAGTTGCGAATGGCGCGTTCGATTTTGCAGCCCGTGACGAAGCGTACGAGGACGAAGCTGAAGAGTCGGTCCAGGCACCGAGTAGGGGGTACGAGACGTGCAGATCGACAAGCTGCCGGCCATCGAATTCATGGTCAGTGCACCGACGTTGGGGGAGGATATCGCTCGACGCTTGCGACTGCTCATTCACAGCGGCGCGCTCAGCCCCGGTGATCGCCTGCCGTCCGAGCGTGAACTGTCTCAGCAACTCGAAGTCGGTCGAGTCAGTGTGCGAGAAGCTATCCGAATCCTTCAGGCAATGGGATACATCGAGGTGCGACGCGGTGCAACGGGTGGATCGTTCGTTTCGGAGTTGACCAGGCCTTATGAAGACTGGGTTGGGCAGTTGAAAGCGCGAGAAGCAGACATCGACGAGATCGTCGACCTCCGTATCGGGTTGGAAATGCGCACGGCAAGCCTCGCGGCGGTCCGGCGAACCGATCGTCATCTTCTCGAGTTGCTCGAATCCATTGAGCAATTGGGGGTTTCCGGAAGTCGGGGATCGTTCCGGGCTTGTGACGCCAGGTTCCACGGCGGTATCGCCAGAGCGGCGGGAAACAGCAGGTTGGAGGCCGCTGTGGTCGAGGCTCGCGGCGAAATGTTCGTCCCCGTCGATCATCTCGTGTTCGAAGACCAGGTCGAGGCTTCGAGGGTGGAGCACAAGGAAATCTTCGAGGCGATCAAGCGGGGCGACAGCGCTCGCGCGGCGGAGGCAATGGAACGTCACATTCTGCACGCAAAAGACGAGCTCAAACGCTTGGCGCTGCAGGAAGAAGGCTGACGGGAGCGCGACGAACGGACGGTTCGTCCCGTTTTTCGCAAGTAAAAGTTTTGTGAATTGGGTCCCGAATCGACTTCAATGGTTCTAACATCGCCCGTATGACCCATACTTCCGTCAATGCTTCACGTGATGCATCCGGCGATGACCGAACTCTTCGAGGCTCGCTGGGTACCGGCTCGATAGTCCTCATGGTCGTTGCCGCAGCTGCTCCCCTGACTGTGATCAGTGGTCTTGTGCCGCTGGGTATTTCCGGTGGCAACGGTGCGGGCTTCCCCATGACCTTCGCCGTGACAACCGGTGTACTTCTGCTCTTCGCCGTCGGGTTCACCGCGATGTCGCGTTACATCCCGGGAACCGGAGCGTTCTATCTCTACATCGGACATGGTCTCGGCCGTGGTGCCGGCGTCGGCAGTGCGATGTTGGCCCTCGTCAGTTACAGCACAGTGCAATTGGCCGTATACGGCTACCTCGGCCCGGCAATGAGTTCGTTGATCACCTCCCACGGTGGTCCGGAGGTGCCGTGGTGGATCTTCTCGCTCGCCTCGTTGGCTCTGGTAGCCGTCCTCGGATTTCGTCATATCGAATTGTCGGGCAAGGTGCTCGGCATCCTGTTGATCGCAGAGGTCGGGATCGTAGTCGTACTCGACGCTTTCATCATCGCCGACGGTGGTCCGGAAGGCCCGTCGACAGCAATGTTCTCTCCGTCGGAAATATTCTCCGGATCCCCCGGCGTCGCATTGGTATTCGCGCTTGCCGGTTACATCGGGTTCGAGTCGACGGCGATCTTCCGTGACGAAGCGAAGGATCCCGCGCGGACTGTCCCGCGAGCGACATACGCCGCCTTGATCCTCATCGGCGGCTTCTACGCTCTCTCCAGTTGGGCGGTTGTGACAGCCTGGGGCGACAAGGGTGCAGTGGACATTGCGGGTACTGACCCCGACGGCATGCTGATCACCACTGCCACCGACTTTGCCGGAACGGTGACAGCCCACCTGATTCAAATTCTGTTGGTGTCCAGTCTCTTTGCCGCAGTTCTGTCTCTCCACAATGTCTTGGCCAGATACATCTTCGTTCTGTCGAACACCGGCGTTCTGCCGGGCGCAGGTGGGCGGACGCACCGCGTGCATGGTTCGCCGCACATCGCGTCAGTGGTGCAATCCTGCTGTGCTTTGGTACTTCTCGGAGCTTGCATCGTCATCGGTCTGGATCCGGTGACACAGATCTTCGCGTGGTTCGCCGGCGTTGCAACGGTGGGGATCGTGGCTCTCATGTTGCTCACGTGCCTTGCGGTGCTCGTCTTCTTTCATCGTACGAAGGTCGATCAGCGATTCTGGCACACCAAACTTGCCCCGAGCTTGGGCCTTGTCGGGCTGATCGGCTTCGCGATCGCCATTGCCGGAAACCTTCCGCTCCTACTGGGCGGCAACATTCTGGCCGTGGTGATGACCGGGGTGCTGGTGCTCGCGTTTGTCGGTGGATTCCTCTATGCGCGACGACGGAAGCAAGTGAGCTTCGAACTCCCGTCGTGAGAGGGCTTTCGGTGAAATGATGGGTGCACCCGCACTCGAGAAAGCAGGACTCCCATGACGTTCGCGGATCTGGACGGCGATGAACTGTGGAGTTACCTGACGGAGCGTTCAGGACTGCCCGGCCCGCGCGCGAACCTTGGGCTCATGCTCGAGTTCGCGCGCGGCGCCGATGACGACGACATCCTGCTGGCAGCGGAGTCCGAGGACGAATACATCCGCTGCTGTGGGATCGTCGGGCTCGGATTCATCTTCGTTCGCTCGCACGAGCGATCCGTTCTCCGCAGCTTGACGGAGGCGACCACCAGTGCGTCGTGGCGCGCACGTGAAGCTGCCGCGATGGCCGTTCAGGCGATAGGTGACACGGATCCGCAATTATTGCGGGCGATCATCGAGCAGTGGTCACGGTCCGCCCATCCATTGACGCTGCGCGCAGCGGCTGCGGGGATCTGCGAGCCACGGTTGCTGAAGGACAAGACCAACGCTGCGCTGGCCGTTCAGGTGTGCCGAGACGCTACCGAGTGGATCGTCTCGCAACCAGCTGATTCTCGTCGCGAGGCCGACACACGGACTCTCCGGCAGGCGCTTGGATACTGCTGGAGTGTCGCGGTTGCGGCGGATCCGGAGAATGCCCTGCCGGCATTCGTCTCCCTGGGGGCGTCGGACGACACCGATGTCGTCTGGATCGTGCGGGAGAACCGGAAGAAGGCTCGCCTGCGCAAGGTGCTCGAAAGCTGACCCGTGGAACAGAGTCGTAGGTTATCCTCAGAATTAGAACCTGTTCTAACTACGAGGGGTAGACCATGGCACCGTCCGCAGAGGTAATCCGCAAGACCGTCGACGCCTACATCGAGACCGTTGCGACGGGCACTGCTGCCCAGGTTGTGGCCCTGTACGCAGAGGGTGCAACGGTTGAAGACCCGGTTGGTACCGACGTGCGCACCACCCGTGAGTCCATTCTCGAGTTCTACTCCGTGATCGAGAATTTCGACCAGGAAGCTCACCTTCAGACCCTCCGCATCGCCGGAAACGAAGCGGCATTCCACTTCTCGCTGATCACCAAGCTCGGCGAGCAGACTCTGACCATCGCACCCATCGACGTCATGACCTTCGACGACGACGGAAAGATCCTGTCGATGCGTGCATTCTGGAACCAGGAAGACATGATCACCGCCTGACATGACGGTCAAGACGATCGACGTCGACGGATTCTGTTGGCAGATCGATGATTCCGGTTCCGGGACAGCTGTGGTCATGTGCCACGGCTTTCCCGGCCTCGGATACAGCTATCGCCATCAGTCGGCAGCGTTGGCGGAAGCGGGTTTTCGGTCGATTGCACTCGACATGCCCGGTTACGGCGGCACTACCCGCCCCGACGCGATCGAGGACTACACCAACGACGCCGTCGCGAACCGGCTGATCGACCTACTCGACGCTCTCGGAATCGACAAAGCGGTGTTCGTCGGACACGATTTCGGCGCTCCGGTTGCGTGGACGACAGCGCTTCGTCACCCCGATCGCGTTGCGGGACTGGTCTCCTTGGCGGTTCCCTATGCGCCGGACAGATTCCCGGCCAAGCCCTCGGCCATCTACGCCGCCTTGGCGCGCAAGCACTTTCTGCACATTCACTATTTTCAGGAACCGGGTGTTGCGGAGCGCGAACTCGACGCCCGTCCACGTGAATTCCTTCAGCGGCTCTTCCACGCCTTGTCCGGGGCTTACCGGTACCTCGATGTGTGGAAGAACCCCTCCGAAGGAAACGGCTATCTCGACGTACTTCCCGAGGCGCCGGCGTTGCCGTGGTCGTGGTTCACCGAGGATGATTTGGATGCCTATGTAAAGGCCTTTACTGCAACAGGTTTCACCGGTGGCTTGAACTGGTACCGAGCGTATGACGCCAATTGGGAACGCAGCGCGGATCTGGACGGAGCGCACATCGAGGTCCCGACGCTCTTCGTTGCGGGCGCGGAAGACCCGGTCATCGCGATGAGCGGTCCCAAGGCATTGGACCGAATGAAGGACACCGTCCCCGACCTGCGGGGTGTACATCTCCTCGGCGGTGCGGGGCACTTCGTACAACAAGAACACGCTGCCGAGGTCAATGAACTTTTGATCTCTTTCCTTCGGTCGCTCTAGGCGAAAACCGGGCCGAAGGTCTAGCGTTGCGCAGATGCGCACCAGGATCTTCGATCGCGGTATTCGGGTAGGTATCACCGGTGCTCTTGTTGCCGGTTCGCTTCTGGCTCTGGGCGTGTCCGGTGCCGCCGCCGCTCCGCCTTGCCCTGGATCGTCACCCGCCATACTCAGCGCCCAGATTCCGGGTGCGGCCCTCGAGGGTGTCACGGTGGACGGGCAAGGGCGCCTGTATACGACCGACCTGGTGAGTGGGCGGATCTTCCGCGTCGACGGGCCTGGTCAGGCCGCAGTTCCGATCGCGACGGTTCCCGGCGGTGCGGGCGCACTCGCGTGGAGCCCGGACGGTTCACTGCTGGTGGGTACCGGAGCAAACGCCGGCGTGCTGATCGGCGATCTGACGCGTGCTGCGTCGGTCGCGCGGGTGGACGTGAACTCGGGCGCCGTGACGCCGATAGCCGGTGGTCTGAGCGCTGCAAACGGCCTTGCCGTCGCGCACGACGGGACGATCTACGCCACCAACGATTTCGGTTCGCTGATCGGAAAGGTCAGCCCGAATGGTTCCGTCGACCCGGCGTGGGCAACCTTCCCGAGTGCAAACGGCGCTGCCCTGAGCGCCGATAATCGCTGGCTCTACGTTTCGCGCACGTTCGCAAACCCGGGTGTCAGCCGCATCTCCGTGGACAATCCGGGATATTCGGAGTCGTTGGTCGATCTCGGTGGTTTCGAAACCTTCTCTGCCCCAGATGGTTTGACCTTGGACTCGCGAGATCGCGCAATTGTTCCCACGGACATCAGTGGTGAGGTGTGGCGGATCGACGGACCCGGCCAGTACTGCTCGCTCACCAGCGGACTGCAAGCGTCGAGTGTGTTGACCTACGGGCGTGGCAATTCCGGTTTCGCGGCCGGGCATCTCTACCGCGCCGGGTTCGACGGAAAGATCTTCGAGATTCCGGCCGGCTTCGACGCGGGCGCCCAGGCCGCAACACCCTGACGCGACACCCTGACGCGACTTACCCACTACTGATGCCGGGACTGCCGGAATCGTCCATACTGGTCTGCATGGCGGAAACGAGTGAGATCGACGAGGCCGAAGTGGCCCTTCCCGCGATACCGCAGCCGTTGCTGACCCCGCTCACGGAAGCTGCGATCTTCCTGGTTTTCACCATCGACGAGGGTGGTGAGCAGGCAGTTCACGACGTTCTGGCGGATATTTCCGGGCTGCAACGCTCGATCGGATTCCGGGTTCCCGCCGGTGGCTTGGCTGCCGTCGTCGGCATCGGTTCGGATGCGTGGGATCGACTTTTCGACGGTCCACGGCCGGCGGAATTGCATCCGTTCGTCGAGTTGACCGGTGACAAACACCACGCCCCGCGCACGCCGGGCGATCTGTTGTTTCACATCCGGGCCCGTCAGATGGACCTGTGCTTCGAGTTCGCCACGGTCGTGACCAACAGGTTGGCCGGGGCCGCGTCGGTGATCGACGAGGTCCACGGGTTCAAGTATTTCGAGCAACGCGACCTCATGGGTTTTGTCGACGGTACCGAGAACCCGTCCGGGCAGGCCGCTTACGTCGCGGTCACCGTCGGTGACGAGGATCCGGATTTCGCAGGCAGCAGTTACGTCATCGTCCAGAAGTACCTCCACGACATGTCGGAGTGGAACTCCCTGCCCGTCGAGGAGCAGGAGAACGTCATCGGACGCTCCAAGCTCGAAGATCTCGAGATGGACGACGACACCAAGCCGGCCAACTCCCACACCGCACTCACCGTCATCGAGGACGAATCCGGTGAGCAGATCCAGATTCTGCGGGACAACATGCCGTTCGGCCACGTCGGCTCCGCTGAGATGGGTACCTATTTCATCGGTTACTCGGCGTCGCCTACGGTCACCGAGCAGATGCTCACCAACATGTTCATCGGGAATCCCGTCGGCAATTACGACCGCATTCTCGATTTCTCCACCGCCGTCACCGGAATCAATTTCTTCGTTCCGACGGCGGACTTTCTCGACGATCCCCCGGACTTGCCGACCAGGCTCGTTCCCGAAGCGACGTTCACAGCGCCCATCTCTGACGGTTCTCTCGGAATCGGCAGCCTCAAAAGGAGTGCCCAGCAATGACAAACCTGCACCGCGACCTAGCACCCATTTCGGCAGCAGCCTGGGCCGAGATCGAAGAAGAGGCGAGCCGTACCTTCAAGCGTCACGTCGCCGGTCGTCGTGTCGTGGATGTGGAGGGACCGTCGGGTGACGATCTCGCGGCCATCCCACTCGGGCATCAGGTGCCGATCAATCCCTTGGCCGACGGCGTCATCGCACATGCTCGTCAGTCCCAGCCGATCATCGAACTGCGGGTCCCTTTCACCGTCAGCCGTCAGGCCATCGACGACGTCGAACGCGGCGCCAAGGACTCCGACTGGCAGCCCGTCAAGGACGCGGCCAAGCAGATCGCGTTCGCCGAGGACCGCGCCATCTTCGAGGGATACCCAGCAGCCAGCATCACCGGCGTGCGGGCCAGCGGTTCCAACCCGGAACTGAAGCTACCCATTGACGCCAAGGACTACCCGGAAGCCATCAGCCAGGCGATCACGTCGCTGCGCTTGGCCGGTGTCAACGGACCGTACTCACTGCTCCTGAATGCAGATGCGTTCACCGCGATCAACGAGACCTCCGATCACGGCTACCCCATCCGCGAGCACCTGCGACGCGTCCTCGACGGCGAGATCATCTGGGCCCCGGCCATCGACGGCGCTTTCCTGCTGTCGACGCGTGGCGGTGACTACGAATTGCACCTCGGCCAGGACCTGTCCATCGGCTATCTCTCGCACGATGCGAACTCCGTCGAGCTGTACTTCCAGGAATCGATGACGTTCCTCATGTACACCAGCGAAGCTGTTGTCTCACTTGCGTGAGACCTTTCGAAACCTCTGATACCAGGGTGGGCGAGGCAGTTCGCCGATGTCCTGGAGATGGGCGACAAAGGCCTGGGCATCCGCATGCGAAGACGACTTCGGCCGTCCGCCCGCCCACGCTGTGAACAACTGAAGATAACGATCGCCGAGAGTGTGGCGCACGACCGGAAGGTGGTGCGCCACTTCTCCTGCGCGCTTTCGGAGCAGCGCCGCCGAGACAACGGCGGCTTCGTCTTTGTCGAAGCCTTCGGGCAGTTCGCCACCCGCCACCAGTGCGCGAATCAGCGCCTCTTGACGCTCACCGAGCGTGCTCATGTGCGTGACCAATCGGTGCCCGCGGTGATGCGATCGAGCCCTGCTGCGTCGGCGATGGCATCGAGCTCGTCGAGCAATTCCAGTGCCGGCGGATAGTTTCCGTCGCGCTCGAGCATGATGGCGGGATGGTGACCGGCGGCGGTGAACTGCGCAAGGAGTTCCAGCACGGCTTCGGGTACCGGATCGGTGTGCGTGTCGTGGTATTTGCCGTCGCTGATGCTGCCACCGGCGATGTGGCAGTATGCGATTCGCTCGAGTGGTAGCCGGCTCAGCTCGGCCCAGGGATCACGCCCTCGGTTGAGGGCATTGGCATAGACGTTCGCGATGTCGAGAACCAGCAGGGCTCCGGTGCGCTCGACGATCTCCGCGAGAAACTCCCCTTCGGTCAACTCGTCGTCCGGCCAGTCGAACAGGGCGGCAACGTTTTCGACGGCGAACGGCACCGGTAGACCGTCCTGAGTCCGGGTGATGTTGCGTACCAGGGCGTCGACGGCTTCGTAGGTGCGCGGAAGTGGGAGCAGGTGGCCGGCCTCGATGCCGCCTGCACGCACGAATGCGATGTGCTCGCTCGCCAAGGGAGCGCCCAGTAGCTGGGATGCACGCGCAAGGTGATCGATCCGTGCCTGATCTACCGCCTCGGCCCCGCCAAGTGAGAGCGAGATTCCGTGCGGGATCACCGGAACTCCCAGCGAGCCGAGGTGCGGCGGTATCTCGTTTCCGACGGATTCGGCAATGACTTCGCAGAATGCCAGGCCGTCGAGTTGCGCGATGATTCCGGAGACCTCGGGGCGCCAACCGATTCCCAGGCCGTGCAGGGTCATTCGAGTCACCTCCCGTGTGCAACTGCTAACGGCGACTATAGACGGATCAGCCGGGCAACCAGTTGGGTCCCGGACCGTTGCCTTCTTCGAAGATCAGCCACGTTTTGGTCGAGAGAACCCCGTCGAGTCCCTGGAGTTCTTCGAGAACGGTGTGGCGTAGTTCCTGGTTGTCCGGGGCTCGAACCAGCACCAGAACGTCGAAGTCGCCGCCGAGGAGGGAGAAGTGCTCGACAAACGGCAGGGCCTTCAAGGACGCCGCCAGACCTCGCCACGAGTGCTGCCTGATCGAGAGTGCGACGTATGCCGAGGAGCCGAGTCCGGCCTTCTCGTGGGCGATCCGCGTCGTGAATCCGGTGATGATTCCGGCGTCCTCGAGCCTTTCGATGCGGACGTAGGCGTGAGCGCGGGATATGTGCGCCTTTTCGGCCAGTGCACGCATGGAGATGCGACTGTCTGCGACCAGTTCGGCGATGATGCGACGGTCGATCGCATCGAGAGCGTGCGGTTCGGTGGCCATCTGTCCATTCCTGGTTCGGTAGTCGAGTCGGTTGATGGACATATTGCTGCCCGAATCCTCATGATAGGCCGTTTGTCTTGAATCCTCGACGCTTGCTGCCATTACGTCGCCGAAGTGCGAATACTGATGGACACAACGTCTTCTGGAGGTAGAAGTGACACTTGTCGAGCCCTTGGGGGAACTGCGGTATCAGAAGTTCCTGCCGGCCGATTCTGCGGTGCAGTACCTCGACCCTGCCGGAGAACTGACGCGCAGCGAGGCCCGGTACGCAAAACCGAGCGACGATCGCCTGATCGCGATGTATCGAAAGATGTTCCTGGGCAGGCGTTTCGACCAGCAGGCGACGGCGCTGACCAAACAGGGGCGCCTGGCCGTGTATCCGTCCTCGCGAGGGCAGGAGGCATGTCAGATCGCGGCAGCGATGAGTCTGGAGCCGAGTGACTGGCTCTTCCCCACCTACCGGGATTCGATGGCGTTGGCCGCCAGGGGTGTCGATCCGGTGCAGATTCTGAGCATGCTCGCCGGCGACTGGCACTGCGGATACGACCCGGTCGCACTGCGCAGTGCGCCGCAGTGCACCCCGCTGGCAACGCAATTGCTGCATGCAGCGGGGGTGGCCTACGGGGAGTCTCGACGGGGCTTGAACACCGTCGCCTTGGCGCTCTGTGGTGACGGCGCCACCAGTGAGGGCGATTTCCACGAGGCGCTGAACTTCGCCGCCGTCTTCAAGGCGCCGGTGATCTTTCTGGTGCAGAACAACGGATTTGCGATCAGCGTGCCACTGTCGCGCCAAAGCGCAGCACCGACGTTGGCGCACAAGGGCGTCGGCTACGGGATCGGCAGCGAGCAGGTAGACGGCAACGATCCCGTTGCGATGCTGGCCGTCATGGACGAGGCGGCACGCTTCGTCCGCAGCGGAAACGGACCGGTGATCGTCGAGGCACACACTTATCGCATCGACGCACACACCAATGCCGACGACGCCACCCGCTACCGCGACAGCGCCGAGGTGGAAGCCTGGCTCGGGCGAGATCCGTTGCCGCGTCTCGAAAAGTATCTGCGCGCACACGATCTGATCGACGACGCGTTCGTGGAATCGCTGACTGCAGAGGCAGAAACCGCGGCCGCCACACTGCGCGCCGGCATGAATGTCGACCGCCCGCACGATCCGCTCGATCTGTTCCGGTACGTCTTCGCCGAGCAGACACCGCAATTGCGTGAGCAACAAGCCCAACTCGAAACCGAACTTGCTGCCGAAGCCGCTGACACAGGGGGACACTGACCATGCCCATGCTCACGATGGCTCAGGCCCTCAACACCGCGCTACGCGACTCTCTGGCTGCGGACGACAACGTTGTCGTCTTCGGTGAGGACGTCGGCACCCTGGGCGGCGTTTTCCGCGTCACCGACGGCCTCACCCGCGACTTCGGCGACGACCGATGCTTCGACACTCCCCTCGCCGAGTCCGGCATCATCGGATTCGCAATCGGCATGGCCATGGCCGGTTTTCGTCCGGTCGTGGAAATGCAGTTCGACGCGTTTGCCTATCCGGCGTTCGAACAGATCGCCTCCCATGTGGCGAAGATCCGCAACCGCACCAAGGGCGCGCTGTCGATTCCGATAGTCATTCGTGTTCCTTTTGCCGGCGGTATCGGCGGGGTGGAGCATCACTGTGATTCCAGTGAGGGCTACTACGCGCACACACCCGGACTGAAGGTTGTGGCGCCGTCCACGGTGGAAGATGCGTACTCGCTGCTACGTTCGGCAATCGAGGACCTCGACCCCGTGATCTTCCTCGAGCCCAAGAAGCTGTACTTCGCGCGAGCAGATGTCGAACTGACCGCATGTGAGCCGATCGGTCGCGCCGTCGTCCGTCGCCCCGGTCGTGACGCGACGCTCATCGCCTACGGTCCGTCCGTGGATGTTGCACTGAGGTCCGCCGAGGCCGCTGCAGCCGAGGGCCGGGACATCGAGGTGATCGACATCCGCTCGATAGTGCCGTTCGACGACGAGACGGTCACCGCATCGGTGCGAAAGACCGGACGCTGCATCGTCATCCAGGAAGCGCAGGGTTTTGCCGGTGTGGGTGCAGAAATTGCTGCCCGCGTGCAGGAACGGTGTTTCCACCATCTCCATGCCCCGGTGCTCCGGGTCAGCGGCTTCGACATCCCCTACCCCGCTCCCAAGCTCGAGCGTCACCACCTGCCCAGCGTCGACCGGGTCCTGGACGCCGTCGACCGTCTGCAGTGGAACGACGCCCCGGACACCCGTTGGGCGGTGACGGCATGAGCAATCAGGTATTCATGCTCCCCGATCTGGGTGAAGGTCTGGCCGAGGCCGACATCGCGGAGTGGCACGTCAAGGTCGGCGACGTGGTCACCATCGATCAGATCGTCGTCGAGGTGGAAACTGCGAAAGCTGCTGTGGATGTGCCCATCCCGTTCGCCGGGACCGTGATCGAACTACACGGCAAAGACGGAGACACCCTGAAGGTGGGCACACCGCTGATCACTGTGAGTGGTGGCGAGAGTGTCGACGCGGTCGTTTCGGCCAACCACGAGCGCTACCGCGAAGAGGAACGCGCCGGTTCGGGCAACGTCCTGATCGGCTACGGCACCAGCGAGGATGCACCTCTGCGCCGCCGCAGAGCGGCTCCGTCGGTACGCGTGATCTCGCCGATCGTTCGTAAACTGGCCTCTGACAACAGTATCGACCTAACCACGATTTCCGGTTCGGGCGCCGGCGGAGTCATCACGCGCGCCGACGTCGAGGCCGGGTCGAACACCGGCACGGAATTGGAAACGTCACACGCGGCCGACCAGCGGATCCCGATCAAGGGACTACGCAAGGTGGTTGCCGACAAGCTGTCCACCAGCCGCCGTGAGATCCCGGACGCAACAACCTGGGTTGACGTCGACGCCACCGAACTCTTGGCGGCGCGAGCCGAGATCAACAAGTCACTGCCCGATTCCGACAAGATCAGCCTGATGGCGCTCCTGGCTCGGCTGACCATCGCGGCGTTGGCGCAGTACCCCGAACTGAACTCGTCGGTCGATACTGCTCGAGGCGAGATCGTCCGACACGCCCGCACCCACCTGGGGATCGCCGCGCAGACACCGAAGGGATTGATGGTACCGGTCATTCGAAATGCGGACGCCCTGAGCACCGTCGAACTCGCACAAGCACTTCGGGTGACCACCGACCTTGCGCGCGACGGCAAACTCGAACCCGCCCGCCTGACCGGCGGCACGTTCACGCTCAACAACTACGGGGTATTCGGGGTCGACGGATCGACTCCGATCATCAATCACCCCGAGGCGGCAATTCTGGGGATCGGACGCATCATCGACAAGCCGTGGGTCGTGAACGGCGAGTTGACCGTTCGTAAGGTCACTCAGATCTCGTTGAGCTTCGACCACCGCGTCTGTGACGGGGGCGAAGCCGGCGGATTCCTGAGGCTGTTCGGTGACTACATCGAGAACCCGATCCGCGTCCTGGGAAGGCTCTGATGACAACTGCAGAACCCCACAGCGACGTCGTGATCCTCGGTGGAGGATCGGGTGGCTATGCCTGCGCGATCCGCGCCGCCCAACTCGGGTTGTCGGTCACGCTGATCGAGGCGGACAAGGTCGGCGGAACGTGCCTGCACCGCGGATGCATCCCGACCAAGGCACTGCTGCATTCCGCCGAGGTGGCCGATTCGGCACGCACCAGTGAGCAATTCGGTGTCCGGGCATCTTTTGCCGGCATCGACGTCGCGCAGGTGCACGACTACAAGAACGGGACAGTCGAGCGGCTGTACAGCGGTCTGCAAGGCTTGTTGGCGCAACACAAGATCACCATCGTCAACGGATACGGGACGTATGTCGGTGGGCGAAGCATCGACGTCGACGGAACCCGCTACACCGGAACATCACTCGTTCTGGCCACCGGCTCGTATCCGCGGGAACTCCCCGGCATCGAACTCGGCCGACGGATCGTCACCAGCGACCAGGCACTCGAACTCGACCGGGTGCCCACCAGCGCAACGGTACTCGGTGGCGGTGTCATCGGCGTCGAGTTCGCAAGCCTCTGGCGCTCGTTCGGCGCCGAAGTAACGATCGTCGAGGCACTCCCCCGACTGATCGCCGCCGAGGATCCGTGGTCGTCGAAGCAGCTGGAGCGGGCATACCGGAAACGTGGAATCGTCTGTAAGACAGACACAAAGGTCGATTCCGCGAAAGAAGCAGCCGGTTCCGTCCGCATCGAACTAAGCGACGGAACGATACTCGACACCGACCTACTGTTGGTCGCCGTCGGCCGCGGACCTCGCACGGACGGTAACGGTTTCGCAGAAAACGGAATCAGCCTCGACAAGGGACTTGTCGTCACCGACGAACGCCTCCGTACGTCCGTGGACGGTGTGTACGCGGTCGGCGACATCGTGCCCGGTCTTGCGTTGGCGCACCGAGGTTTCCAACAAGGAATCTTTGTGGCTGAACAGATTGCCGGCAAGGATCCGATACCGGTCGCCGAACACCTGATTCCTCGCGTGACGTACTCACATCCCGAAGTTGCATCGGTCGGGCTCGGCGAAGAGGTGGCGCGCACGCAGTACGCCGACGTCTCCACCGTCATCTACGACCTGGCAGGTAACGGCAAGAGTCAGATCCTGCGAACTACCGGTGGAATCAAAGTGATTCGAAGCGGAACGAAAGGCCCTGTTGTCGGAGTTCACCTGGTGGGAGACCGCGTCGGCGAACTGATCGGTGAGGCGCAGTTGGCCGTTGCCTGGGAAGCACTTCCCGATGAAGTGGGGCGTTTCATCCACGCGCACCCCAGTCAGAACGAAGCGTTGGGCGAGGCCATGCTCGCACTCGCGGGAACACCACTGCACGCCCACAACTGACCCGAAGACAGAAAAGGAGATTCAATGAGTATCGACGACGAACTGCGCTGGGACGGTGAACTGACCGTCACTCGCCATGATCGGGAGACCGGCACGACTTTCGTGATTCGAATCGACTCCACCCGTCTGGGACCGGCGTCGGGTGGCACGCGGGCCGCTCACTATCCCTCGATCGGCCACGCTCTCGCGGACGCCGGGAAGCTCGCCGGTGCAATGACTTTGAAGATGGCTGTCTCCGACCTGCCGATGGGTGGCGGGAAGTCGGTGATCGCACTGCCAGCACCGCGCAATCAGATCGACGCCGCAACCTGGTCTCGTATCCTCGGCATCCACGCCGAGAACATCGACAAGCTCGAAGGAAACTACTGGACCGGTCCCGACGTCAACACCAACTCTTCCGACATGGATCAGCTCAGTCGCACCACCAGATACGTCTTCGGGCGTTCGGTTGACAACGGTGGCGCCGGTTCCAGCGCGCACGCCACCGCTCTGGGTGTGTTCGAAGCGATGAAGGCCACGGCGCGTCGCCGAGGACTCGGAACACTCGACGGCCGAACGGTACTGGTACAGGGGCTCGGCGCCGTCGGCGGCGACGTCGTCCGTCTCGCAGCGCAGGCTGGCGCACGTCTGCTGGTTGCCGATACGGACCCGCAGCGCCTCGAGGCGGCTTCTCTCGCGGGGCACACGGTCGTTCCTGCCGGCGAGGTCCTCCGAACACCGTGTGACCTCTTTGCCCCCTGCGCGATGGGAGGCATCATCGATTTCGCTGCGGCTGCGTCGATTCCGACTCTGGCCGTGGCGGGCGCAGCAAACAACATCTTGACCGATGCCGCTGCCGGTGAGGTTCTGCGAGACCGCGGGGTTCTCTGTGCCCCTGATTTCGTCGCGAACGCAGGCGGAGCCTTTCACCTCGTGGGGCGAGAAGTCCTGGGGTGGAACGAAGACGACGTCGTCGAACGAACCCGAGGCATCGGTCGAACCTTGGACGAGGTGTACTCGTTGAGCGAGGAACGTGGCATCACTACCGAGGCCGCAGCGCTTTTGCTCGCCCGGGCGCGGCTATCCCCCGCATCCACCGCCGCCGCCGCCACATCCGCCGCCCCCGCTGCAGCTGCTGCCTCCCCCGCCTGAACCGCCACCGTCCGAACCCCCGCTACTTCCGCTGCCGTCGGCACCGATTCCGGCGGCGGAGGCCAAGGCGGGATTGATCATCAGCATCGCCGAACCGGCGAAGAGAGCGGCGGACATTCCCGCCAAACGTGGTCCGTAGGCGGAGAAGGCAGGCTTGTTGCGCGGGGACAGGTAGGCGTGTGCCGTGGTCAGTTCCGAACGTGCCGCCTTGCCAGAGGTGGTTCGATCGAAGTTGAGCCCGAGCAGCGGGATGCTGAACCCGGTGACGAGTACGGCGAGAATCAGAAACTCGACGGGCTTGTCGTTGTGCAGTCCGAAAGTAATGCGGACGATACCCACGGCCACCAGGATCTTCAGCGGAACTGTGGAGAGAAAGATTGAACGCCTGGCGCTGTCGGAGGTCAGGTATCCCCGGTCCGCCAAAGAGTTTCGTAGGCGAGCTGTTTCCACCGTCATACGCTCGGCGAGTTGGCGCCGACGATGGGGTAGAGCCTGCTGGGCCAGGCGCTGGTACACGGTGAGGGTGTACCAGTCCAGGGTCTCGTCGCCAGGGCCCAACGGGCGCAGGACAGCGCCGTCGGTGGTGATCAGGTCAGCGCTACGCAGGATTGCCAATGATGCTGCGATGGCGCGTGACTCGCCGGTGAGCATTCCGACTTCCGGAGGCGTCAGTTGCTCGGCGGAATACCCGTGCTCGGTTGAGTACCCGTGCCGGCGTGCCCGGATCATCAGACGCCACCCCAGAGTGAGAACCATGAGCGTGGCCGAAACGGCTATGTAGCCGTAGAGGAAATCCTCGCTGGGGATCCCCCAGGTGTCGGCTGCATGCGTGCTCATCCCCCACACCCCCCGCCGCCGCAACTGCTCCCACTGCCGCCACCGCCGTCCGAGCCGGATGATCCGGATGAGGAGCCACAACTGTAGTAGCTCGAACTTCCGCCACCCGGGCTGTACGCGGCGCCCGCAGCTACCGCTCCCGCCAGCGCCGGATCGATCAGAACCAGAGCGCCCGCACCGAAGAGCGCCGCCGACAGCCCGGCGAGCGAGGGACCGTAGCTCGTGTACGCGGGCCGCAGTTTCGGTGAGAGGTACGAGTTTTCGTGCTTGAGGCGTCGAAGCTCGCTGTCTCCCAAAGCTGTCCGACGACGCTTGATGCGAAGAAGTGGAATCATCAGAGCGAGAACGATGATGGTGAGGAGCAGGAACCCGACCGGCTTACCGCCGGCGATTCCGGCGACGAGACGGACTACGCCGATAGCAATGACCGCCACGATCGGAACGGTCCGAAGGGCAGCGGTCAGACCGTCCTGCTGGCGTTGCAAATATCCCTCGTCGATCAACGTCGTACGTAGTTGTGCGAGTGCGACGTTCAGCCGTCCCATCAGACGCACCTGCCGCAGCGGGACCTTTCCGTTGCCGAGCCGCTTGTGCACCGTACGGGTGAACCAGTCGAGACGATTCTTGTCCTCCGCAGTGAGTGCCAGCTTGGTCTTGCCTTCGGTGCTGATCAGCTCGGCGCTGCGCAGAATAGCCATCGACGCCAGCACCGCTTGGTAGTCACTGGTCAAGGCACCGATCTCGGGAGGAGTGAGCGGCCGACGGACAGCGTCGACGACCACCGGTGACCGGCGCGCAGTCATTCGGCTGTACAGCGAGAGTCCGATCGCGACGGCAGCCGCCACCAGGTACCACTGAAGGAAAGTCTGGCTGGGGATCCCCCATGTATCCGTATGATCATGCATCGCACACCACCTCTCGATGAACTCCTGAGACAAGTCCAGTCTCTTTGTCCGACAACTGATGTCAGTATCGGGCCAGTGCCCGGAAAAGCGATATCCGGATGGCCATCGTCACCATTCCGTTACCGCCGAACTGGGGATTTACCGGCCGGTAGGTCGAAGCACGATCTCCGTGGGGTGTGCGTCGGACGGTGTTTCGACGGCAGTGAGTACGGCACGCGCCACAGTGGAGGCTTTCAGGAAGCGCTCCGGGTCGTACTCGTCGCCCTCACCGGCGACGATGTCGCGCTGCATGTCGGTGTCGATCCGTCCGGGGTGAATGGAGGTGACCCGCAGTGCCGGCTCTTCCAGGCGCAACGCATCTCCGAAAGCGCGCAGGGCGAACTTGCTGGCCGCATACGAGCCCCAGCCGGCGTTGGCGCGCAGTCCGGCACCCGAATTGATCAGTACGACGTGGCCACCGGCTGCCCTGAGGGCAGGAAGGAGGACACGCGTGAGTTCGGCGACGGCGATGACGTTTGCCTCGAGGGTGTGTCGCCACTGATCGACCGAGGATTCCTCGATGGTTCCGATGTCGGCCACGCCGGCGTTGTGTACCAGCACGTCGAGCGTCGTGATGGACGAGGCGGCGGCGGCGACGGCGTCGTAGTCCGTGAGGTCGAGGGGTAGAGGCGTCGATCCGGGCAGTTCGGCGCAGATCGGCTCGAGGGCCTGCGCGGATCGTGCACCGAGCAGCAGGTCGTGTGTCGGCGCCAGTTCGCGTGCGATGGCAGCTCCGAGGCCGCGACTGGAACCGGTGATCAAGGCAGTAGGACGCATGGTGCGAGCCTATCGAGTGAGGATTGTTCGGCCAGACGAACTTGTGTATTTGTTTACCCACATATTAGAGTTCGACCATGACGACACGCGACGCGAAGAACTTCCGCCGCCTGGGAATTGCCGCCCTCGCCGCCCTGCTTCTGTCCAGCTGTTCTGCGGTGAGTTCTGGCTCCGACGACGACCGCCCGGTGGTGCTCACCACGTTCACCGTGCTGTCGGACATCGCCCAGAACGTTGCCGGCGATCATCTTCGCGTCGAGTCGATCACCAAGGCGGGGGCCGAAATTCACGGCTACGAGCCGACGCCCGGAGACATTCGGCGGGCGAGCGAAGCCGATCTGATCCTCGACAACGGCATGAACCTCGAGGCGTGGTTCGCGAAATTCGTCAACGGACTGGACGTGCCACACGTCGTGGTCAGCGACGGCGTCGAAGGCATTCCGATCGCCGGCGACGCGTATGCGGGCAAGCCCAATCCGCATGCATGGATGTCTCCGTTGAATACGCAGATCTACGTCGACAACATGGTGACTGCTTTCAGCGACCTCGACCCGGACAACGCCTCGGCATTTGCGGAGAACGGCGCGAAGTACAAGGCGGAACTGCAAGCAGTTCAGGACGGCCTGGTCAGTGGGCTGGCGGCATTGCCCGCAGGTCAGCGTGCACTCGTCAGTTGCGAGGGTGCGTTCTCCTATCTGGCCAGGGACGCGGGACTCAGCGAGGCGTACATCTGGCCGGTCAATGCCGAGCAGCAGGCGACGCCGCAGCAGATCATCGCCGCGATCGACTTCGTCCGAGCCAATTCCGTTCCCGCCGTCTTCTGCGAGTCGACGGTCTCGGATGCCCCCATGCAGCAGGTTGTCGGGGCGACCGGCGCGAAGTTCGGCGGAACGCTGTACGTCGATTCGCTGTCCGAAGCCGACGGTCCCGTGCCCACCTATCTGGACATGATTCGCCACGACACCGACGTCATCCTCGGCGGTCTGACCGGCGGTAAATCATGAACGAAGCCATTCGCGTCGAAAACGTCAGCGTTCACTACGGCGAGGTCCACGCACTGGACCACGTCGATCTGACGTTGAACTCGGGTAGCGTCTGCGGACTGATCGGCATGAACGGTTCAGGAAAGTCGACTCTGTTCAAAGTGATCATGGGGATGATCAAGCCGGACAACGGTTCTGTCAGAATCGCCGGTCTCGACGCAGCCACTGCGCGCAAGAGCGGCCGCGTCGGATACGTGCCGCAGAGTGAAGACGTCGACTGGACCTTCCCGATCAGCGTCCGTGACATCGTGATGATGGGCAGGTACGGCCACCTCGGATTCTTGCGACGTCCGCGGCGTGCAGATCGCGAGGCGGTGGCAGAGGCCCTCGAGCGGGTGGAACTCACCGAATTTGCGGATCGTCAGATCGGTCAGCTCTCGGGTGGTCAGAAGAAGCGCGCGTTCGTCGCACGCGGCATCGCTCAGGACGCGTCGATACTGCTGCTGGACGAGCCGTTTGCGGGCGTCGACAAGCGTTCCGAGGCAACGATTTCTACGCTGCTACGAGAGTTGGCTTCCGACGGCCGGTCGATCTTGGTCTCGACCCACGATCTCCACGCTGTGCCGAAACTCTGCGACGAGGCGGTACTGCTCATGCGCAAGGTCCTGGTGCATTCCGACCCGGACACCGTGCTGCAACCGGAAAACCTCGCCCTGGCTTTCGGTCTCGACGTGATGGACAGGACCTGATCGATGAACCTCGTAGAACTCCTACTTGATCCTCTCCAGTACGGATTCATGGTGCGCGCGTTGGCCGTTGCGGTTGTGGCAGCGGTTGTCTGCGCGGTGCTCAGTTGTTGGTTGGTGCTCATCGGGTGGTCGTTGATGGGCGACGCCGTCTCGCACGCCGTGCTGCCGGGTGTTGTCCTCGCTTACGTCGTCGGCGCACCATTTGCGATCGGGGCCTTGATCTTCGGGTTGATCGCCGTAGCCCTGATCGGACTGATCCGTAACACCAGCCGCGTCAAGGAAGACGCCGCGATCGGTATCGTCTTCACGACTCTCTTTGCGTTCGGTTTGGTTCTCATCTCGGTGACCCCCAGCCAGACCGATCTCAACCACATCATTTTCGGCAACCTGCTGGGGGTGAGCTCGTCCGATCTTCTGCAGGTCGCGATACTCGGCGCGTTGGCGTTGAGCATTCTGTTGATCAAGCGTCGTGATCTGACGTTGTTCGCCTTCGACCCGATCCATGCGAACGCGATAGGTCTTTCGCCCAAGCGCCTGGGTGCGCTGCTACTCGGCGTCCTCGCGCTCACGTCCGTTGTGGCGTTGCAAGCCGTCGGCGTCGTGCTGGTGGTGGCGATGCTGATCATCCCCGGCGCGACGGCCTACCTTCTCACTGACAAGTTCTCGCGGATGCTGGTGATAGCTCCCGTCGTTTCCGCAGTCTGCGCGATTGCCGGTATCTACGTCAGCTACTACCTCGACACAGCTTCCGGGGGCATGGTTGTGATGACGCAGGGCATCGTGTTCGCTCTGGTGTACCTGTTCAGCCCGTCGCAAGGGGTGATCGCGAAATGGACTTCGCAGCGGCGTAGGACCCGAGCGGAATACAGCGCCGCGGGGCGTACGAGCCTTCCTGATCGTTCGTCCAGTTAACAATCCGCTACCAAATCGGGTAGGTTCGTACGGGCATTCGTCACCACAACATTCCGGCCGCAACGATGCCGGCTGCAAGACGATCGGTGGTGACGCCTTGAACACCGATGGGTTCTTCGATGACGCAGTTCCGAGCGCGACGCACGTGGCTGGTTCTCGGCGTCGTTGTCGCGGTCATCGCTCTCGCCGGATCCGGGCTGCTCAGCCCACGAACTTCGGTTCTGGTGGACGATATCGCCCAGCTCGTCGGCGGAGCCACCGCAACTGCGGTCTGTTGGTGGACATCGCGGCGCTATCACGGCGTCGAGCGGCGTTGGCGAACTCTGATGGCTCTGGGTATGGCCGGCTGGACTCTCGGGATGTTCTTCTGGGCGTTCTACCGCTCGGTTCTCCACGTTCCACTTCCGTCGCCGTCGATCGCGGACATCGGTTTCTTCATGTTCCCGGTGTTCGCCGTGCCGGCGCTTCTGTCGTTGGTGCGTCAGTCGCCCCGGCGTGAGGCGATCGGTCCGATCCATCTCTGGCTCGTGCTGACGCTCGACGGTCTTGTCGTTGTCGGTGGATTGTTCATCCTCACGTGGACGACCGCCCTGGGCGCCGTCGTTCATACCGGTCCGACGGGATCTCTCGGGTTTCTTGTCGCGGTGATGTATCCGATCACCGACTTCGTTCTGATCGCCATGGTCTTGCTGATGGTCATCGGACCGAAGGCCGTAGCAGAGATCCGTGAACCGCTGACGTTCCTCGGGTGCGGGTTGGTGATGCTCTCCCTATCGGACAGCCTGTACGCGTACTTGGTGGCGATCGGCGCCGAGAGTATGCCGACCATCGCCGATGCCGGGTTCATCGCGGGGCCGCCGTTGATCGCCTTGGCGGCGCTGACGAAGCGAACCGAGCCTCGGAACCGCAACGCGCCACAGCAGTGGCGAAGCGATCGGACTCAGTTGCTGCTGCCGTATCTGTTGATCGCGGTGATCGCGACGATCGTGACTGTTCAGGCGCTGATCGTCGGCAACCTCGATGCCGTGGTCGTGATACTCGGCGTCGGCGTGTTGGTTCTCGCGCTGGTGCGCCAAATACTCACGCTCCTCGAGAACGACGCGCTCCTCCAACAGATCTCCGCTGCCCAGGACGAGCTGAGGTACCGAGCACATCACGACCCACTCACCGAGCTTGCAAACCGGGCCGCGTTCGACGAACACTTTGCGAGCGCCATCGACGACTATCGCCAGACGAACTCCGATTGGGTGCTGATGCTTGTCGATCTGGACGACTTCAAACAGATCAACGATCGATACGGGCACCCGGCCGGCGACCGGTTACTGGTTGCTCTCACAGCACGTCTGCGCGAAGCGGTTCCCGAGGGTGCGTTTGTCGCCCGATTCGGTGGCGACGAGTTCACAGTGCTCCTGCAGGGCACGATCGACGACGCCGTCGTCGTGGCTCGCCGGATCGTCGACGCGCTCAGGTCCGATCAGACTGCAGACACATCGGTGTCGGTGGGTGCGAGCGTTGGTGTCGCGCAGTTCGAGTTAGCCGACGAGCCGCTGAGTGCACACGCTCTTCTCCGCCGAGCCGATGCGGCGATGTACGAGGCGAAGAGAAGTGGGAAGGGAGCGGTCGTTGTCTACGGCGACCGTCGCAAATGGTTATCGCCGTAGTAGTGCGAAAATCGTTGCCGGTGAACCCGATCCGGCCTTGTTGATCGCACCACCGACAAGGATGCTAGCCCCGGTGGTTGGCAGGGCGGCAAGATTGTTCAAGTTCTCCAGGCTGATTCGATGCTTGTCGTACAGGATTGTCGAGACGGGGTAGGTTTCGTCGTTTCCGAGGTCGGGACCGAACGTGTCGGTTCCCAATGCTCCGCGGGTGCCCAAACGGCCGGTGTCTATCAGCCACCGCGCCGCGTCCACCGAGAAGCCGGGCTGGTGGGTGACGCCCTCGGCATCGGAGTTGGCATATTCTTCGCTACCCCAGCGCGATTCCCATCCGGTCCAGAGAACTACGGCCGCTCCATCGGGGATCTTGCCGTTGCGCGTTTCCCATTCCTGCAGGTCCGCGACCGTGAGCGCATAGTCCGAATCGGCGGCAGCCTTGTCCCGGATGTCGATCTTCACTGCGGGGAGGAAGAGGTCCGCCGGATCGAGTTGGTCGGCTGTGAGGCCGCCTTCCTGGAAGTGTGCGGGTGCGCCCCAATGCGTGCCCGTGTGCTCACCTTCCTTGACGTACTGGAGGTAGTAGCCGTCGTCTGCGATGGTGGCCGCTGTGTCGAGAGTGAACTCGGGGTCGCCTGGAAAAACCGGTGTCGTCGCCGGGTCGTTCACGTGTGAGAGCGAAACAACCGACAACTGTTCGTTCAACGGGCTTGTTGCGTCTTGACTGCTTCCGGAACTGCTACCCATGTCGATCACCTGAGGTCCCGCTACCAGCGCCAGACCTGTGGCTGCGCGCTGAAGTAACTGCCGTCGTTTCATCGATCCCCCACCAATTTGTCCGAATTGAGAGTGTTGCAATCACTTTCGTTCCTTGAACACTAGGACAGAACCTTAGGCTGCTGCGGACCATGACGACCACTCCACATCGCGGACAGCTATGACCTGTCCGTGCGGTCGGTGATCTACGTACTGCGGATACTTTGCGGCCAAAGCATTGATCGCGCTCTCGGACTCCTTGGTGCCGGGGTCGAGAACCTCCGCATGTCCGTCGACGCGGACCCACCAGAGCGCGGACCAGTCGTCGTCGTAATGATCGACCAGCAGGCTTGCGCGCCCCGTCTCGGTGATGTTCCGGAGCCTGCGAAGAGCGGTCGTGGTTTTCGGTTTGTGGTCGACACAGGAATAGACGGTGGCGCCGACCAAGACGAATACCAGCGGCACGATGTGCGGAACGCCGGCCGCATCTGCCGTTGCCAGGTGAGCCACCCGCGCGGCTTCAAATCGTGCTCTCGGGTCGTCCATATTCACAGCGTAAGGGGATCAAGGGTTGCCGCGAGCCGCTGCTGACGGAACAGTGGTCTCATGGAACCGGATGAAGCGCTTCGGGAGATCGCCTACTGGCTCGAACGATCACGCGCTGAAACGCACCGCGTCAAGGCCTATCGCCGAGCTGCGGAGGTCTTTTCAGGATTGTCCGACGAGCAGAAGGAGTCTCGCCGGAAAGCCGACAGTTGGAAGGCCCTCACCGGCATCGGGCCGAAGACTGCCACGATTATCGCTCAGTCGTACGACGGCATCCCCGAGTATCTCGAGGAACTGCGGGGGCAGGCTGAGCCCATCGGCGACAGCCCATTGCGACAAGCCCTCCGCGGCGACCTCCACACCCACTCCGACTGGTCCGATGGTGGAAGCCCCATCGAAGAGATGATGCGACGCGCAGCAGCACTCGGCCATGACTACTGCGCCCTCACCGACCATTCGCCTCGCCTCACAGTTGCCAACGGGCTGTCCGCGGAGCGCCTACGGTCTCAACTCGACGTGATAGCCGGGTTGAATGCCGAACTGGCTCCCTTCCGCATCCTCACGGGAATCGAGGTGGACATCCTCGAGGACGGTTCACTCGACCAGGATCCCGATCTGCTCGACGAACTCGACATCGTGGTGGCGAGCGTCCACTCCAAGCTGCGGTCCGAACGTGAGGCGATGACCCGCAGAATGCTTGCTGCAGTGCGAAACCCGCGTGTCGATATTCTCGGACACTGCACCGGGCGTCTTGTCGAGGGTGCTCGCGGAACCCGGCCCGAGTCGCAGTTCGACGCGGAGAAAGTGTTCGAGGCCTGCCGCGAATCAGGCACAGCCGTTGAGATCAATTCCCGACCGGAGCGTCGTGACCCGCCTTCGCGTTTGATCGAGTTGGCCCGCGATCTCGATTGTCTTTTCTCCATCGACACTGACGCCCATGCCCCCGGTCAGCTGGCTTGGCAGGGCTACGGCTGTGACCGGGCCGAAAAGTGCGGCGTCGAAGCCGATCGGGTGATCAATACTTGGACCGCCGAAGATCTTTTGGAGTGGGCAGGCAATTGAGAGCACGCCGGAATGGGTCACCGAGGCGTGTGCTCGGTGACCTCCGGGTTCAGAGTCGTGTGGTGGAGCGGAGGGGTTTCCGGTCGGGGTCGATGCCCGGTGGTGGGATGAACCAGGGCAGGTGATCGGTGCCCATTCGGATTTCCCATTGTCCGGTGAATCCGGGTTTTCGGTGCATCAGGGTGTGGTGGGTTCGGCAGAGTAGGACCAGGTTGTCCATGACGGTTGGTCCTCCTTTGGCCCAGTGTTTGATGTGGTGGGCGTCGGTCCAGGCGGGGACGCAGTCGCAGCCGGGGAAGGCGCAGCCTTTGTCGCGGGCGATCAGGGCGGTGCGTTGTGCTGCGGTGACAAGCCTTTTGAGTGGGGTGACGTCGAGTGGGGCACCGTTTTCGTCGAGGAGGACGCTGGAGAGCATGCAGTCGCAGGCGATCATACGGGTGCGGCCGACGCTCAGTGGTCCCATCCAGGGCATGTGGCCGACATCGAGATCTTGTTTGTCGAGATCGTGAAAGTCGAGATCGAGCATGCCGGGATCGTCGTCCTCGGACGGGGCAGGTGTTGAGCCATCACTCGTTGTGGCGCATTCACGGTGGTAGGCCAGGTCTTTGGCGTTGATGTGCACGTTCAGGTGTGGGCGTTGGCCGCCGTCGATGCCGGTGGCAGCGTTGTCGAGGTAGCGCCGGATGAGTTCTGCCATGGCGTCTGCGTTGCGTGTGGCGGCGGGTCGTTTGTCGGGTGTGCCGTCTTCGGCGGGGGTGGGCATGGAGAGGTTGGAGAGGGCGGAGAGAAGCATTTCGCCGGTCATTCCGTCGAAATCGCCTCGGACGGCGACTCTTCCGTTGAGGGTGGGGGAGATGCGCAGTTCGTTGCGGTCGGTGTCTTCGCTTGGTGGTGGGTCGTCGGATTCGAACATGTGCTCGAGGACGCTGATGGCGTAGCGCAGTTTGACGGTGGTTGCTTCGGTTCCGGATGCTGCGGCGAGGAGTGTGTCGCGGCAGTACGGTAGTGCGGCGTCGGGCATTGCCTTGGGTGGGGATTCGCAGAACGCCACGATCAGTGCTGCGTGCTCGAAAGTGAGGTCACCGGCATCGAATTGGTCTTCGATCTCGGGAAACGACCGTAGCGCTTTTCCCAGGGCTGCGATTCTTCTGCCGGTGGAGATCTGCAGCATGGTGTGGTTCGCGAGCCATTGTCCGGTGCCGCGGTAGCAGAGTACTTGTTCGTCCGGGTTCAACGTCAGGGTGTCGACAGCGGCGACTCGAATGGCTTCCAGGCGAAGGATTTCCGCTGACGCGGTGATGGCGATCTCGCGGACGTCGCTGGGGTGAAGCCGCCACAATCGTCCGCGCACACCCACGGCGGAGTTGTTGACCACGTCGGTGACAGCATCTTCGGTGATGTTGATCGTCATGAGAACCCCCCGTTCCACCTCCCATCATACTCGAACATACTTTCGAGTCAAGGGCTTTTTCGAGAAGGTGAGGTGGGCCCGGCCGTCGTGATTCTGTTGTTCGAGAGCAGATTCCGTCGCTAGAGCATCAGCGCCGGATCTGTAGTCAGTTCGATGTTCAGCCACGGTTCGTAGGGGAGATCGGCGAGGCTGGTGGCGAACGAGCGTCGTACTGCGTCTTCACCGTCGATGTCCCAGCTGTGTGGCGCGACCATGAACGTCGCTTCGACATACAGCTTGCGACCCACCTTGCTCATGGTGAGAGTCGGTTCGTCCAAACCGAATTCGTCGCGGACGACGGCGATGGCATCGTGCACGCGGGCCTGAACGTTTTCGCCGGGAGCACCTTCGAGGAGTTCGATCAGTGCGGTTCGCAGAAGTGCGTACGGTTGCGGGACCAGCATCGCGCAGCCGAGGAGGACCAAGACGGAGTCGACATATCGGTCGGCGTCGGAGAAATCGGTGCGGCCCAGGATCATTGCGACGACAGCACCGACTGCGACCAGCGCGCTGAAGGCAGCCGACGCTCCCCATTGCCTGGCTTCGGCGACGAGCAGATCAGATGTGCGGTCGACTTGTCCGACGTAGCGCCAGATGATGATCGACACCACTGCGCTGACAGCGCCGTATGCCACCAGAGACCCCGCGGTGACGTCGACTCCGCCCGCGAGGATGACACGAACTGCCTCGACTGCGGCGTAGGCGAGCGTCGCCAGTAGTGCCATGCCCTGGACAGCGATGACGACCGGGATCAATGCCTCCTTTCCGAACGGGAAGCGTGCGGTGGGGCCCGAGTCGGCTATCCGCGAGACCCGCAGTGAGATCGCCGTCAACACCATTCCGATGAGGGCGTACACACCGTCGAGCAGGATCACCTGGGACTGCGAGATCCAGCCCCAGAATGCGGCGAGCACAGCCAACGCCGTTGCGACCACGAGCGAGTACCGCAGGGCCTTGCGTTCGCGGGTAGCGCTGTCTTCCTTGGTGCCCATGAATTCCAAACCGCCTGTCCGTTTCGATATTCCTTCACGTAGGAATACCAGCAACGACGCGCAGGCACGGGATCAGTGGACCAATTGCGCTGCCAGATCGAGAAAGTCCTCGGCGTTGATGTCGAACTCGTCGGAGAAGGACACATCGGGATTGCCCCTGGCTCCGAATTCGAGTGGTCGAGCTATGAAGGCTGTGCGGAATCCGAGAGCTTTGGCCGCCCGGATGTCATATTTGTGACTGGCAACCATCATGATCTCGGCCGGGTCGTACCCGAGATATCGAGCAGCCAGGTGGTAGATCTTCGGATCTGGTTTGAAGACGCCGGCCATTTCGGCAGTGAAGACGGCATGCCATGGCAGATTTCCGTGCCGGGAGATGCTGACTGCGGCATTCACGTCGGCGTTGGACAAGGCAGCGATTGTGTACTGCTGGCGCAGGGTTGTCAGGCCGGCGACAGTGTCGGGCCACGGGTCCAGGAATTTCCAGGCGGTGGTGAGTTCTTCCTGTTCGGCATCGGAAAGTTCGATGCTCTCGCGGGCCAACAGCTTGCGCAGAGCCTCGCGGTACACCGAATGTACTGTCACCCATTCGCCTGTGGAATCGTCGGCCTCGGAGGTGTTCGCGAAGTACTCAGCGCGCCAGAGATTGACGAATCTTGGCCAGTCCACGTCGGCGTCGGTGATTCGACGGGCCTCTCGGCACAGTGTGCTGTGAAAATCGGTCGCTGTGCCCTGGACGTCGAACAGCAGTGCTTTGATCTTCTCGCGCACTAGGCCTCCACTCCGAGATCACCTGACGGACTTCCTTCATTATTGCGGCTGCAGCGCCGGATTCGTGCTCGGTGAGCGCAAAGGCTCGACGCGTCGCAAAATAGACATCTATGGCCGACCGCGGATTTACCCCGACTCAGCTCGCCGCCCGAGCTGCCTACTTGCTGCGCGGAAACGACCTGGGCACGATGACCAGCGCTGCCCCGAAGCTGTATCCCCACATGTGGAGCTGGGACGCCGCGTTCGTGGCGGTAGGTCTGGCGCCGCTCAGCGTCGAACGGGCGGTAGTAGAGCTCGATACCTTGCTCTCGGCTCAGTGGAAGAACGGAATGATTCCGCACATCGTGTTCGCGAACGGTGTCGACGGCTACTTCCCCGGCCCGACGCGGTGGGATGTCAATGCGTTGGCAGCGCATGCTCCTTTGGGTACCGCTACATCGGGAATCACCCAACCCCCCGTTCACGCGATCGCGGTGCAGCGGATTCTCGATCATTCGCGTCGGCACGGACGTACGACGCGTGCGGTCGCGGAAGAGTTCCTCGACCGGCGCTGGAGCGATCTGGTTCGGTGGCACCGGTGGTTGGCGGAGGCCCGCGATCTCGACGGCAACGGCCGTATCGCGCTCTATCACGGGTGGGAATCTGGGATGGACAACTCTCCGCGGTGGGATCTGGCGTACGCGAATGTTGTTGCGGGACAAGTTCCTGCGTATCAGCGTGCTGATCTCGCAGTGGTGACGGACCTGTCTCAGCGGCCCACGGATCACGAATACGACCGCTACCTTTGGCTTCTCGAAGAGATGAAGGCCGTGCGGTACGAGGACTCGCAGCTTGCCACAGCCATGAGTTTTGCCGTCGAGGACGTGTTTGTCAGCGCGGTCTTCTCGATGGCGTGCGACGTCCTGGCGACGATCGGCGAGGAGCATTCCCGGCCGAACTCCGACGTCCGTGATCTACGCGGGTGGGCAGATCGATTCCGGCAGGGCGTGATTGCCACCACCGATGAACGATCAGGTGCAGCAAAGGATTTCGATCTTCGCACCGGGCGATGGGTTCATACCGAGACCATCGCGATGTTTGCGCCGTTGCTGTGCGGCGGCCTGAGCCGCGATGCCGAGCGCGCTCTGTTGCGCACTTTCGAGGGGCCCAAATTCTGTGGTCACCCGGACATGCGGTTTGCTGTCCCACCGTCGACGTCTCCGGTTTCCGGCGATTTCCGCCCGCGGGAGTATTGGCGTGGCCCGGTGTGGCCGGTGATCACGTGGTTGTTCTCGTGGGCGTTCGCGCGTCGGGGGTGGGCCGAGAGATCGCACGTCTTGCGTTCGGAGGGGTTGCGGCAGGCCAGCGATGGCAGTTTTGCCGAATACTACGAGCCTTTCACCGGTGAGCCGCTGGGCAGTATGCAACAGTCGTGGACCGCTGCGGCTGTTCTCGATTGGCTCGGTTGAGTGAACATTCCCTGAATTAGGGGACAAAACGGACTAGTCGACCTTAGTCTCGGGAAATGGTCGAGCGACGGATCGTCAGGACACTGGGCAAGCTCACCCCGATCGCGATGGCAGCTGCCATCGCGATCACGGCACCTGGCCTCGCCGCTGCCGACGCTCCCCGTGGCCCGGACGTCTCTTCGTGGCAACACGTGGACGGAACCGGAATCGACTGGTTCCAGGTCAAGGCGTCAGGGCACGAGTTCGCGATGGTCAAGGCCACCGAGTCGCTCAACTACGTCAATCCGTACTTCATCCAGGATTGCCTGGTCATGCGTGCTGCCGGCGTCTCGCGCGGGGCCTACCACTACGCAGACGTTCGCCAGTCCCCCGAAGCCCAGGCCGCCTTCTATTCGGCGATCGTCCTGGGTATCAACGGACCTGGTGACCTCCCGCCCGTTCTGGATCTCGAGGACGCGAAGGGACTGCCCGCCGGGCAGGTCATCGACTGGACTCATCGCTACTTGAATACAGTCCAGGCACTTACCGGGCGGCAGCCCATCATTTACACGTATCCCAACTTCTGGCGTACTCAGATGGCCAACACCACCGAGTTCAACCACTACCCGCTGTGGATCGCCGATTACAACGGGCAGAACGCACCGGGGCCGCTACCCGGCGGTTGGTCCAACTGGACTTTCTGGCAGTACACCAGCACCGGACGAATCCCCGGAATCACCGGAAACACTGATATCAACGTCTACAGCGGAGCCCAGGGCGATTTCGATCGCTACGCCAACAGTGTGGGGTTCGGCAGCAGCTAGTTTGCGGCGGGGCCCTTGGCTCCGTGGTGCCCGGTTCGGGCCCTTTCGCCCTCGATGCATTTGCCTCGAGGCACGCGGAAGGGCCCTTTTTGGCACTCTTGTGACGCTTGGCTGGTTAGTCCGGTTGTTGCTCGTCAGTTACGAGAATTCTGCCGGGCGGTAGCCACGGTCGCTGAACTTTCGACTAGCTGAGCAGGATCAGAAAATAGCTATGGCAGAAAATGAGCAGAACTGCTCTGCCTGAAAAGCTACAAAACGGACTTGAAGTTGGGTTTGAATCGAAGGCGGCCGCCCGGTTTCGGGCGAAGTTGGTGCCTCGCAATCCAATTATCGGAGCCTCGGGATGCTTCGTTACCGGCAGCCGTCGCTGAGTGTGGTCTGGATCAATTCGATCAATTTCGACGGGCTCGCACGCGTGATCGGACTCCATGCAGGACGGGGTTTCCGAACGTCGTTCGAGGGTCTGTGGCGCATCCAACAGGCCTTATCCATATTGGGCATTTGTCCAGATTCCATATCTTCCTCGAGGTTGGTCGTCACCCGATCTGGTCAGCGGAAACGTTGAATGTCATCGCGTTCGCCGCGGTGCCGCACTCCGAGGGCTGAATTGTCCGCTCGGACAACACTGCTCCTCGAAGCTTGTCCGATCTACGAACAAAAACGTCGATCGGTCTGCTTTGTCCGACTTTCGATGGGCAAGCTCCCGGTTATCTGTTATCTTGTTCCTGATAACTGGAAGGTTGCTCTCGATTTGCGCGGATTTCGAGGGCCAAGGTCCTGTTCAGGGCGGCTCTTCCAACACGCAGGTGTTTCCGAAGAGGAGCTCGAATGACAGGACCGGCAACAGCGTCCGGTGTGAGGTCGATCAGCCGAAAACAGGCGCATCGACCCGAACCAACCGATCAACCGGGAGTTCGCGCCAGCGCTCTCGCATCTCCGTCCATCGAACATCGATCAGGCACATCCTGGGGAGTAAGAAATGCCTAACGACATACCGCCGACAAGGTCGGCCATATTCACCGCAGGGCTCCCGCCCTGGGTGCGAGCGTGGACGGTGGTATGGACCGCCATCGCGATGATTCTCGGTATCTCCGGCGCGACGGCAGTGGTTGCGTCAGCGCAGCCGGCCGCGACGCTCGGCGGCCCCGTTCAGGCTCAGGCGCCGGCTCGCGCCGCTGTTCTTCCGGATGAACAGCTTGCAAAAGGCTGCGCATTCAGCGCCCCCGGCACCGGTCCGTTCTCGCAGAACATCTGCTGGATCGATATGTCGACGCTCGATGCGGCAACGGCTGCTTCTGCGGCAGGGCAGTCGATGGAAATCCAGCTCACCGACGGTTACAAGATCAACTTCAAGGCTTTCCTCACCGACTCGGTAGCGGGAAAGACACACCAGGGGATCGAAACGAAGGCATTTCCCACGTTGCACTATGCAGCGTTGGGAACTTCCGCGTACACGGGTGTGCCGACGACGATCAAGCCGGCGATCTACCAAACCTCAGCCACCGCTGGTCAGTCCGGTGGAACAGTCTCGCTGAAGAACATCGTGATGACGGGGCCGAATGGCGCCGTCAACAACTACGGGCTTGTAGCAGCCGACGCCGAGTCGACAGACGCGAATATCAATACTACGAACGACCGTGAATTCCTCACTTTCAATTCGGACAAGCCTCTACGGCAGATCGCACGTACCGTCGGTGACGACAGTGATCCTGCCTACCCCGGAATTCGGGCCTGTGACGGTGGGCTGACGGGTATGCCAGCCAATACCGTCCGATGCGATTCGTGGAACAACGTCAATGGACAGGGGCGCACGCCCGGAACGCTGGTCGTTGCATCGACTGCTCCGACAAGTTTCGCAGCCACTTTCGGAAATACCGTTCAGGCGACCTCGCGTCAGGGCCTGGCGTTCGGTGTGCTGCTGTCGAAGGTCAAGATCGACAAGGACCTCACGCGCGTCACCCCCGGTGACGATTTCACTATCGGCATGAGCACCGGACACCACGCTGATGCAGGCGCCGCTGCAGCAACCGAGATCAAGAGCACCACGACCGGTGCGACTGATACGACGGCATCGACTGGCTGGCGGACGCTCCTCGCAGATACCACGCCCACCCCTGTCACGTTCTGGGAGAAGCCAACTACCTCGGCGACCAAGACCGCGAACTATGCGACATCGTGGGATTGCCAGGTAAACGGCGTGACCCAGGCCCTCAGGGTCGGTGACGTTGCGCAGGCAGCACTTACACCGGGTGACAACGTGTATTGCAAGGTCAAGAACACCCCGGTTCTCGTGAAGAAGTCGTCGTCACCACCTACCGGTGAGACGGTCAATATCGGCCAATCAATCACCTACACTCTGAATTTCGAGAATCCGGGCACTGCGCCGGCAACGATCGACTACACGGACTACCTCGCCGACGTCATTGATGACGGAACAGTTGCGGTCGGTGCTGCAACCGGCGGACTCACCGCCGCATTGAACGGCGCCGACAAGATCAAGGTCGGCGGCACCTTGCCGGCCGGCGGCAAGGGGACAGTCACATACACCGTCACTGTCAAAGACGGCGGCAACAAAGTTCTGAACAACTATCTGGTTCCGGGGACTACAACTCCCCCCACAACATGTGATCCTGCAACCAATCTCTGCACGACGCATCCCATGCCTGGTTTCACGCTGACCAAGACGGCTGATCCGGTTTCCGGTTCGACGGTTCAGGCCGGCGACACCATTACGTACACCGTCACCGGTGCCAACACCGGCAGGACGGCCCTGACTCCCGCGACGATCACCGATGATCTGAGTGCGGTTCTCAACAATGCTGCTGTCGTTCCGGGCTCGCTGAAGGCGACCATCGACGGTGCTCCTGTTGCTGCTCCGACTCTTTCGGGCAGCACTTTGTCGTGGTCCGCGAATCTCCCGGCCGGTAAGTCTGTTGTTCTGACATACCAGGTGAAGGTCAATGCCGGCGTTGCCGCGGGAACGGTTCTGAACAACAAAGTCACCGGTACTGCGAAGCCGCCGACCGGTCCGGACATCACTCCTCCTCCGGTGGAAACGAATCACTCGGTTCCAGGCTTTACGCTGGCGAAGACTGCCGATCCGATCTCCGGTTCGACGGTTCAGGCCGGCGAGTCGATCAAGTACACCGTCACCGGCACCAACACCGGCAAGACGAAGCTTGATCCGGTACAGATCAATGACGATCTGGGTGCGGTCCTCAATAATGCTGCTGTCGTTCCTGGTTCGCTGAAGGCGACCATTGACGGAGCTTCCGTGGCTGTTCCGACTTTGTCGGGTACGACGCTCTCGTGGACTGGCGTTCTCGAAGCCGGCAAGTCGGTTGTCCTGACCTACGAGGTGAAGGTCAACGACGGTGTCGCTGCGGGTACGGTCTTGAACAACAAGGTCACGGGTACTGCGAAGCCGCCGACCGGTCCGGATATCACTCCGCCGCCGGTTGAGACGAATCACTCGGTTCCCGGTTTCACTGTCGCGAAGACTGCGGATCCTGCGTCGGGTACCGGCGTCAATGCTGGTCAGACGATCACGTATACGGTGACCGGTACGAACACCGGTAAGACGACGCTCAATCCTGTTGTGTTGACTGATGATTTATCGAAGGTTCTCGACAACGCGACGTTGGTGGACGGTTCGCTGAAGGCGACTGTTGACGGTGTCGACGGTGCTGCTCCGACCCTGTCGGGCACCACGCTCACCTGGACCGGTGGATTGGAAGCTGGTAAGTCGGTTGTTCTGACCTATCAGGTGAAGATCAATGCCGGTGTTGCCGGCGGGGTTCTGATCAACAACAAGGTCACCGGTACTGCGAAGCCGCCGACGGGTCCGGAGATCACTCCTCCGCCGGTGACGACGGAGCATCCGGTTCTGTCTCCGAAGATTGCTGTGGTGAAGTCTTCTGATCCGGTGTCGGGTTCGAATGTTGTTGCCGGTCAGGACATCAAGTACACGCTTTCGTTCTCGAACACCGGTAACGGTGCGGGTGAGGTGGCGTACTTCGATGATTTGCGTCAGGTTGTGGACAAGGGTGCATTGAGTGGTTTGGCTGCTGATGCTCCGTTGGTTGCGACGATGGTCGGCAGTGATGGTTTCTCGGTGACGGGAACCTTGGCGGCCGGCGAAACGAAGTCGGTGACGTATTCGGTGAAGGTCAATGCCGATGTGGTCGGTGGGGTGTTCGTGAACAACTTCGTTGTTCCGGGTACGACTCCGCCGGTTGATCCTCCGGAGGTGTGTGATCCGGCGACGCAGCTGTGCACGACGCATCCGGTGGTGTCTCCGAAGATTGCTGTGGTGAAGTCTTCTGATCCGGTGTCGGGTTCGAATGTTGTTGCCGGTCAGGACATCAAGTACACGCTCACGTTCTCGAACACCGGTAACGGTGCGGGTGAGGTGGCGTACTTCGATGATTTGCGTCAGGTTGTGGACAAGGGTGCATTGAGTGGTTTGGCTGCTGATGCTCCGTTGGTTGCGACGATGGTCGGCAGTGATGGTTTCTCGGTGACGGGAACCTTGGCGGCCGGCGAAACGAAGTCGGTGACGTATTCGGTGAAGGTCAATGCCGATGTGGTCGGTGGGGTGTTCGTGAACAACTTCGTTGTTCCGGGTACGACTCCGCCGGTTGATCCTCCGGAGGTGTGTGATCCGGCGACGCAGCTGTGCACGACGCATCCGGTGGTCTCTCCGAAGATTGCTGTGGTGAAGTCTTCTGATCCGGTGTCGGGTTCGAATGTTG